>NZ_JBSRQL010000015.1:0-119125 GCF_054083135.1 Stenotrophomonas maltophilia group sp. LNF247 | reverse complement strand
CCGGACTTTTCGAGTCCGTCAACACCTTCGTTCGATCAACTCGTTCGCCGGTGATGGCGTTGCTGATCGCGTGCCGTTTCCGAGGAAGCGATGCGTTGCAGCAAGGGGGCGAATTCTAGAGATCCTGCAGATTCCGTCAAGGCTTTTTTTTCATGGTGATGACAGAAGCGCCGCGACTTCAGGCATGACGTACGCTCGAAGATCACTGCGGCGTTGCCCGCGCGTTGCGCGGTCAACGCCGCAACGGCTATCAATGCACGGATGCAACAAGGAGAGACGGCAATGAACATGCAGGTGCGGCAAGCATGGTGGCGCGACCTTTCAGTGCCGGCCGTGGTCGCCGGCTTCATCACCGTGCTGGTCGGCTTCGCCAGTTCCGCAGTGATCGTGTTCCAGGCCGCACAGGCTGTCGGTGCCGACCAGGCACAGATCGCCTCATGGATGTGGGCACTGGGACTGGGCATGGGTGTCACCTGCATCGGGCTGTCGCTGCGCTATCGCGTGCCGGTGGTGACCGCATGGTCGACACCGGGCGCGGCGATGCTGGTGGTCGGTGCTGGTGGCGACTCGCTCGCTGAAGCCACCGGCGCATTCCTGCTCGCTGCGGTGCTTGGCATGCTGGCAGGCTTCTCCGGGGTGTTCGCACGATTGATGCAGCGGGTGCCGATGGCGCTGGCCGCCGGCATGCTGGCCGGCGTGCTGCTGCG
This sequence comes from Stenotrophomonas maltophilia group sp. LNF247, assembly GCF_054083135.1. Classification (NCBI taxonomy): domain Bacteria; kingdom Pseudomonadati; phylum Pseudomonadota; class Gammaproteobacteria; order Lysobacterales; family Lysobacteraceae; genus Stenotrophomonas; species Stenotrophomonas maltophilia group sp. LNF247. The sequence continues at coordinate 118,418 of NZ_JBSRQL010000015.1, read as the reverse complement.
CTTCGGTCTGGACGTGTTCGTGGCCATGAATTCCCAACTGGTACTGGCAGTGGCAATGTTCGCCACCTGGCTGGCGGGACGCCGCTTGTTCCCGCGCTATGCAGTCATCGCCACACTGCTGGTCGGCATCGCGGTCGCAGCCAGCCGTGACCTGCTGCACGCACAGCAGGTGCAGCTGCAGCTGGCGGTGCCGCAATGGGTGACCCCGTCCCTGTCCTGGACTGCGGTAGCCGGCATCGCCCTGCCCCTGTTCGTGGTCACCATGGCCTCGCAGAACATCCCCGGTGTGGCAGTGATGCGTGCCTCCGGCTATGACGCGCCGGTGTCGCCGCTGATCGGCTGGATCGGCGTGGTCAATACATTGCTGGCGCCGTTCGGTGCCTACGCACTGAACCTGGCCGCGATCACGGCCGCGATCTGCATGGGCCGTGATGCGCACGAGGATCCGGCACGGCGCTACACCGCCGCCATGGCCGCTGGGGCTTTCTATATTGTCATCGGGCTGTTCGGTGCCACCGTGGCCGCCCTGTTCGCGGCTTTCCCAAAGGAGCTGGTGGCCTGCGTGGCCGGTATCGCGTTGTTCGGCACCATCGCCAACAGCCTGGCCAGTGCGCTGGCAGTAGAGCAGGACCGCGAGGCGGCACTGGTCACCTTCCTGGTCACCGCCTCCGGCGTCTCACTGGCCGGCATCGGTTCGGCGTTCTGGGGCCTGGTGGCCGGTGCGCTGTGCCTGCTGGTGCTGCGGCCGCGTCAGGGCCGCTGACCTGTCCTACCCCGCCAGTGCGGCGCCGACGGTGCTCAACACCACCGAGATGACGATGGCGGCCAGTGTGGCGACCACGCTGGTGCCGCCGCGTGCGGTCAGCTCGCTGCGCAGCCGTGCGTCATCGCCGCCGCTGACGGCACGGGCTTGGGCGATCAGGCGTTGGCAGTGTGCCAGGTACCAGGTGTTGCCAAAGGTGCCGGTGGTGACGCTGAGCGCGATGGTGATGACCAGCGACACGCCTTCGGGCACATCCAGCAAGGTCTCCACCACGCTGATCAGCAGCAGCAGGCCGACCCACATTGCCGCCAGGCGGTACATCCTGCGGTACATCATCCAGATCGGGCCGAGCAGGAAGGCCGGCCAGTGCCAGGTTCCACTGGCGGTGGCAATGCCCTGATCCAGTCGCCAGCGCTGGCGATAGATCGGGAAGTTGCCGCCGACCACGCTACCGTACAAGGCCATCTCGCCCTCCAGCCCCGCGGCGGCAGCCGTATCCGGTGCAGCGGCGGGGGCTCGATACGGATCGGACGGATCGCCGACACTTGGCGCAACGACCTCAACCGGTGGGGCTGTGTCGATATCCGGAGCCGGCGCCATCTCGATGGGCGTTGAATCCTGTTCCAGCTCCGCCAAGGGGCGCCACGAGGGCATGCCTTCGCGCCACAGCAGCGTGCGTGCCGTCACCGTGCCGTCCTGCTGCAGGCGACGCAGGGCGGCCAGGTCCACCGGTCCTTCGCTCTGCCTGCTGTTGGCGTACCACCACTGTGCGTCCTGCATGAAAACATCCTTGCTGCGTTGATTCGTTACCGGGTTACCGGTGTCCACGGTGCCGCGGACAATGTCTGTGACAGCACATGGCTGCCACCCGGCGGCAGGGTCACCACGTCGGGTCCGGCGTTGGCCGCTTCCAGGCAGACGTAGTCGCGCCAGCCCTCACCCACATCTGCCATCTTCGCTGCAGCCTCGGCACCGGGATTCCACGCCACCAGCGAGCGGCTTCCTTCCGTACGGATGTCGATGCGGCGTTTCAGCACCGGATCACGCAGGACATAGTGACCCTTGGCCTGCGTGTAGATGCGGTCGCTGCGCCCGGGATCACGGGGATCGCGCAACGTCCAGGCGCCCTGCTGCCGACGCGGCGTCGCATAGTTCTCGAACTTGTCCAGATAGTCCAGTCCGTCCACGCCGTCCACATCCACCGCGCTGGCATCACCCACGCGGAAATAGTTGTGCAGCGCCTGGGTGATGCTGGCAGGGGAACTGCCGACGTTCTCGGTGATCAGTCGCTGGGTCAACTGGCGGCCTACGCGCACAGTCATCCTCAATCGCAGGTCCAGGCTCTGCAGCACCGGGGGTGCCAGCGTGAGCTCGATGCTGCCGTCGTCCAGGCGACGGGCCTGTTGCAGTTCCCACGGCACGGTACGGACGAAACCGTGGGCGGGCACGTCGTTGCCCTGGCCTTGGCGGCCGAAGTACGGCCAGCAGACGGGGCTGCCTCCGCGGATCGGCGTGGGCAGTTCGGCGCGCCGGGGGGACAGCCACATCAGATCCGGCTGGCCCTTGGGCACGAAGGAAAGCAGCTGGCCGCCAAACACACTGATGGCCGCGCTGGCGTCGCCGGTTTCCACCAGCCAGGCATCGAGCCCCTGGTACTGCCCGCTGCGTACACCCTGGATCTGCTGCACGTGGGATCGACTCCGTATGGCCGGCGATTGCACGGCACTGTAGTTGCTGGGAAGCATGAAACGCGTGGGCACCGGTGCAGTGCGCGGCGCGTTCTGCAGAGTGCGAAGGATACGCTGTCCCGCGCGCCCATCTGCGTTGGCCCAGCCCAGGCGCTGCTGCTCGACCTGGATGGCGCGACGCGTGGCCGTACCGATCATGCCGTCGGCGCTTCCGATGTCGTGGCCGCGGGCCAGCAGCAGGGTCTGCAGCTGGCGGCGCTCATCGCGGCCGATACCGGGATCATCGGTCGGCCAGGCCGTGGCCAGGCCCGTGCCGCCACGCAGCTGGTCGGCCAGGGTGGCGATCGCCAGCGCGTAGCTTTCGGCAGCGTTGTAGCTGTAGATCGCGTCGTAGTTGCGGAACACCAGCAACGCCGGCCCCTTGCCGCCCGCCGGCAGCAGCAGGGCCGCGCGCGCGTCGGCAGGCAGGTTGGCCGGGGCCAACGCGCTGCCATCCAATGCGGTCACACCTTGCGCACGCCAGTCGGCCAGCGCCCGACGCTGGGTGCGCCCGGCCTGGCTGGCGTCGAAACCGGGCGGGATACGCACTTCCATGCCCCACGGCTCTCCGCTGCGCCAGCCGGCGCGCTTGAGGTAATTGGCGGTGGAGGCCAGCGCATCGGGAATGCTGCCGACCAGATCGCGGCGGCCATCGCCATCACCGTCCACGGCGATGCGTGCATAGGTGCTGGGCATGAACTGCGTATGCCCGAAGGCGCCGGCCCAGGAACCGGTGAGCCCCTGTGCCTGCAGGTCGCCGCGGTCGATCAACTTGAGCAGGGCCAGCAGCTCACCACGGAAGAAGGGCTGGCGGCGGCCGGCACAGGACAGCGTGGCCAGCGACTGCAGCAGCGGGCGCTTGCCGAACACACGGCCGTAGTCGCTCTCCACGCCCCAGACCGCGACGATGGTGGCCGGATCGACGCCGTACTGGGCCGACACCCGATCAAGCAGGGCCCGATGCTGCTGCAGCAGGACGCGCCCATCGTCCACGCGCTGGCGATCGACCAGCGCGGCCAGGTAGTCCCAGATCGGCGTGGTGAATTCCGGCTGCGCGTCGAGCAGGCCGAGCACGCTGGGATCGGGGGTGAGCCCGGCGATAATCCCATTGAAGCGGTCGGCACTGATGCCCTGGCTGGCGGCTGTCGATTGCAGGACGGCCAGGCAGCGGCTGAAAGCGGCATCGCTGCTGGCCGCAGGCGCTGCTGTCGAAGCGGGTGCCGCGGCGAGCACGGCCGCCAGGCCGAGCGTGGTCAGAATGGGCATGGCGTCCTCCGTGTTGCCGTTGCAGGGCCATCTTAGGCGCAGCGTAGGCGAACCTGAAGCAGCGCGGGCTGGCGGCGGCTAAAGGGCGCGAAGCAGGCGCAGGCCATAGGCCGGGCTTTCAGCATCCCAGCGCCGCACGACCTGCAGGCCCGCTGGCAGCAGCAACGCTTCGAAGCTGTCGTCGGTGTACTTGTGGCTGTATTCGACGCGGATCGGCTCGTCGGCCTGGAAGTGGAAGGTGCGGCCATCCAGACGGACGTCCTGTGCGCGCTGGCTGACCAGATCGGTTTCGATGCGCAGCCGCGCGATGCTGTAGCGGGCGCGGTGGCGGAAGCCGTCCAGATCGAAGTCGCTGCCGATCTCGCGGTTCAGGCGCGCCAGCAGGTTGAGGGTGAATGCAGCAGTGATGCCCTGCACATCGTTGTAGGCGGCTTCGACCAATGCCGGGTCCTTGTGCAGATCGATGCCGACCAGGGCCAGGCCATCGCGGCCCATGGTCTGGCGCATCGCGCGCAGCAGTGCGACGGCATCCTCTTCGACGAAATTGCCCAACGTGGAGCCCGGGAAGAACAACAGGCGCCGCGCAGGCTCGCGTTCCGGTGCCGGGACGGCGACCGCGCGGGTGAAGTCGGCACAGACCGGCAGCATCTCGACGTCCGGCAGCGCCGGGGCCAGATGGTCGATGCTGGACAGCAGCGCGGCGCGCGAGATCTCGATGGGGGTGTAGGCCACGGGGTCCTGCAGTGCCGCCAGCAGCAGCGCGGTCTTGCGGCCACTGCCGCTGCCCAGCTCCACCACATGAACATGAGGACCGACGCTGCGGGCGATGTCCGGCAGCACCCGCGCCAGCAGCGCCAGCTCGGTACGCGTGGGGTAGTACTCGCAGGTCTGCGTGATCTGCTCGAACAGGCGTGAGCCGCGTGCATCGTAGAAATACTTGGATGGCAGCTGGCGCGGTGTCCGCGACAACCCGGCCACCACGTCGGTGAGGATCTGCTGGCGGCCGGGGGTGAGGTCGGTCAACGCCTGCAGCGCGTCGTGCACGGTGCTCATGTGAGGTCCCTGGCCAGGCGCAGTCCGGAGAACTGCCAGCGCGCCGGCGGCATGAAGAAATTGCGATAGCTGGCGCGCACATGGCCCCGTGGCGTGACGCAGCTGCCGCCGCGCAGCACCCATTGGCCGCACATGAACTTGCCGTTGTACTCACCGAGGTTGCCCGCGAAAGGGCGGTAGCCGGGATAGGCGCCATACGCGCTGTGAGTCCACTCCCAGACATCACCGAACAGCTGGCGCAGGCCGCTGCCCTGCCCCGCCTGCGGGTGCAGGTGATCGTCATCCGCAAAGTGGCCCCGCACCGCCTGAGACGCGGCCGCGGCCTCCCACTCGAACTCGCTGGGCAGGCGTGCCCCGGCCCAGCGGGCACAGGCATCGGCCTCGAAGTAGCTGAGATGGCAGACCGGCGCGTGCGGATCCAGCTCGCGCCAACCGCCCAGGGTGTATTCGCGCTGCAGGGTGTCATCCCAGTACAGCGGGTGCTGCCAGTCCTCGGCTTCACGCAACGCCCAGCCTTCACTGAGCCACCAGCGCGGTTCGCGGTAGCCGCCGGCATCGATGAAAGCACGGTACTCGGCATTGCTGACGGGACGTTCGGCCAGAGCATGTGCCGGCAGCAGCACGCGGTGCGGCGGCGATTCGTTGTCGTAGGCAAACGCAGCGTGCTGCGGCCAGGCTGCAGCGCCGACGGTAACGATGCGCTCGGGTGATTCGATCCAGCCCTGTGCACTGGCAGCGCCAGGGGGGGTGGGCAGGTCCTCGCGGTAGGCCGGCTGCAGCGGATTGCACCAGAACGCGTGCTTGATGTCGGTCAACAACAACTCCTGATGCTGTTGTTCGTGCTGCAGGCCGAGCTGCAGGTTGTGCAGCGCGTGTGGGTCCAGGTCACCTGCCGATAGCCGCGACTGCACCTGTGCATCGACCTGCTGGCGATAGTCATGCACCTGCTGCAGCGAGGGCCGTGAGAGGAGGCCGCGCTGCGGCCGGGCATGGGCGGGGCCGATACTCTTGTAGTAGCTGTTGAACAGGTAGTCCCATGCAGGGTCATGTGCAGGCGCAGCCGGGAAGCCGGCCAGCACGAAGCGTTCGAAGAACCAGGTGGTGTGGGCCAGGTGCCACTTGCTGGGGCTGGCATCGGCCATGCTCTGCAGCATGGCGTCCTCGGCGCTGAGCGGGCCGGCCAGTTGCATGCTGCGCGCACGCACGCGTGCGAACTGGTGGGCGAGATCGTGCTGCGGGGCAGCGACGGCGGCGGGTACGCTGTCCATGCCGACAGCATCGGTGCCGGCGGGTGAGTGCGATGTCATGGTCCGGCGTCACTTCGTTCACATGGATGGGCCTGCCGCATTCAAGAAGCCGCCCCGAACGCCGCTAACGGCAATGCTGCGGCCGCGTCGTCACCGCGCTGGAATTCCTGATTGCCCCTGCATCCGCTCCGCCAGCCTGCGCACTACCTGTTCGTGCTGCCCGCCGTGCTGGTTGCCGTGGTGCTGTGGGCGGCGTTGGGCAACGAAGACGTGGCCAGTCCGGGCCAACGCGTTCTGCCCTGGCTGCTGGCCTGCCTCAGTGCCGGCCTGGCCCTTCTCTACCACCAGGTGCGTGCGCTCTGCCTGCTGTTGGTGGTGGCAGTCATGTTCGCGCTGCTGCACCAGGATGTCGGCGGCTACCTGCGCAGCGGCCATGTCAGCGCGCTGACACCGCTGCGCTTCCATGCCATCTCGGCGTGGCTGCCATTGCTGTTCGCCGGCCTGTCGTTGTGGCCGGAGCGTGGGCGGCGCAGGCACGACCTGCTGTTGCGCTCCGTCGCCAGCAGTACGGCATTGCTGATCTTCCTGCTGCTGGCCGCGCAGCAGCCGCGCGGCATGCATGATCTGCTGTCGAACCGTCATTGGGCGTGGATCCCGGCCGACTGGAACGCGCTGGCGCAGCTGCCGGCGCTGCTGTTCCTGCTGGCCACGGCGGCGCTGGGTTGGCAGGCATGGCGCCTTCCGCGGCCGCTGCACACGGCTATGTTGCTGGCGCTGCTGTGCCTGTGGTGGATGCTGCCGAGGGTCTTCCTGCAGCCGGTGCTGCTGCCTGCGCTGGCCAGTGCGGCCCTGCTGCTGATGCTGGGCGCGATGCTGCAGGAGTCGTTCCACATGGCGTTCCGCGACGAACTGACCGGCTTGCCGGGGCGCCGCGCCTTCAATGAGACCCTGCAACGGGCGCGCGGCACCTACAGCATCGCGATGGTGGACGTGGACCACTTCAAATTGTTCAACGACACCCACGGCCACGACACCGGCGACGACGTGCTGCGCCTGGTGGCCTCGCGGCTGGCGCGGGTCGGTGATGGTGGCCGTGCGTTCCGCTACGGCGGCGAGGAGTTCGCGGTGGTGTTCCTGGGCCAGCCGGCCGACGCCTGCATGGATGCCGTGGAAGCCTTGCGGCAGAGCATCGAGGACACCCGCATGCAGCTGCGCGACCGCAGCACCCGCAGCCGCGACGATGACGCCGGGCGTCAGCAACGCGGGCGCGGCGGCAGCGGCCCGGTGGTGCAGGTGACGGTGAGCATCGGCCTGGCCGACAGCCTTGTGGACCCGCGCCCGGCAGCGGTGGTCAAGGCCGCCGACCGGGCGCTGTACGCAGCCAAGGACGGCGGCCGCAACCAGATCCGGGCGAACGCCGGACAGCGGGCTGAGGCTCAGACTGCGTCGAGGTAGTACCAGCGACCGTCGATGCGCAGGAAGCGGCTGTGTTCGGTCATCTTCACCGCGCTGCCGCCGCCTACCCGGTAGCGGGCGGTGAACCTCACCTCGGCGCTGTCAGCGCCGGTGACGGTGTGCTCATGGACGGTCAGGCCCAGCCAGTGCGTACGCTGCCCGGGCGCGTCATCCAGCGACAACTCGACCGGACGCGTGTCCGGATGCCAGCTCTGGCGCAGGTAGCCTGCCAGGCCCCGCACGTACGCGCTGTAGCGCGAACGCATGAGGCGTTCGGCGTCGGGGACGGTGTCGCCGGCATGGAAACGGCCACAGCAGGCGGCGTACTCCGCGGGTAGCCCGCAGGGACAGGGATCGGCAGGTTTTCGGCTCATGCGCGCATTGTCGCGCGGAGCGCCGCCAGCATCCATCGGCGAAGGGCGTATGCTGTCGCGCCCCCACCTTGATTGATCGCCGTGCTGGAACTGGTTCCCCCCGAGTTGTGGTGGCTGGTGGTGATCGCCTTCATCGCCGGTCTTGTGGATGCCGCCGTCGGTGGCGGTGGCCTGGTGCAGCTGCCGGGACTGTTCACGGTGCTGCCGCAGCAGACACCGGCGATGCTGTTCGGCACCAACAAGTTCAGTTCGATGTTCGGTACCGGTGCGGCTGCCTGGCGTTACGCGCGCAACGTGCGTTTCCCGTGGAAGCCGGTACTGTTCGCGGCCGGTACCGCCTTCATCTTCTCCTTCGCCGGGGCCACTGCGGTAAGCCTGCTGCCCAAGGACGCGGTGCGCCCGCTGGTGCTGGTCCTGCTGATCGCGATGCTGGCCTACACGCTGTGGAAGAAGGACTTCGGCGCGTTGCACCGGCCACAGGAGATCGGCCGCCGCGAGCTGGTGATCGCACTGGCGATCGGTGCGGCGATCGGCTTCTACGATGGATTCTTCGGGCCGGGTACCGGCAGCTTCCTGATCTTCCTGTTCGTACGCTTCTTCGGGCTGGATTTCCTGCGCGCGTCAGCGGCATCGAAGGTCGTGAACCTGGCGACCAACGTGGCAGCGATCTCGTTCTTCGTACCAACCGGCAACATCCTGTGGCTGTTCGCGCTGCCGATGGCCGCAGCCAACATCATCGGTTCGGTGGTGGGCACGCGCCTGGCGTTGAAGGGCGGCACGCCGTTCATCCGCAAGCTGTTCGTGGGGCTGGTGGTGGTGCTGATCGCGCGGATGGCGTGGGACACGTTCCGCGGTTCGTGAGGGACGTTATGAAATGGTAGGTGCCAACCTTGGTTGGCACGTTGTTTCAGGTCGCGAAGAGCAGCCGAGCATGGCTCGGCTCTACAGGTAGATGGACCGAGGCGCTCAGGCCTCGGCTTCTTCCGGTTCGTTGGCCTGCTGGCGACTGCGCTCGGGCAGCTTCAGGCGCTTGCCTTCTTCGTCGTACTCGATCAGCAACACCCCGGAGTCGTGTCGGCCGCTGATTTCGACGAAGCAGGCGCCGCCGATGAACGGTTCAAGCGTCATCACCGACTTCAGCGGGGTGGCGACCACCATCTGGAAGCCGAAGTTGTCGAAGATGTTCATCGCCAGCGCGGTGAACTCGTTGTCGGCCTTGTCGAAGGCCTCGTCGAGCACGACCGCCGCGTAGCTGGGCAGCTGGCTGTCGGCGCCGCCGAGCTGGTAGCGCAGCGCTGCCGCCAGGCAGGTGGTGGCCAGTTTCTGGCGCTGGCCACCGGACTTGCCCGCGCCACTACGGTAGATCTCGACCTGCTGGCGCGTTTCCGCATCCAGCTCGACGCCGATGAACTCCACGTGCATGCGCACGTCCAGCACCAGCTCGCGCCAGCGCTTGTCCTCGCCTTCCTGCGAGCCCAGTCGGTTGACCAGCTGGCGCAGCACGGTGAACTGCGATTCGGCCAGTTCACGCTGCTCGGTCTGTTGCTGCGACAGCACCTCGCGCAGCTGCAGGTGGAACTCGGCGACTTCCGGCAGGCGGCGGTCGCTCAGTTCGATGGTCAGCAGCGTGCCACGGTTGAACGGCACCTGCTCCAGGCTGGCATTCACTTCATCCAGGCGCTGTCCGATCGACTTCCGGGCTTCGGCGCTGTGGCGCTGCAGGGCCAGCAGGTTGTTCTTGCTCTGGTTCTGCAGCAGATCGAAGAAGCGCTCTTCGTGCTGCGGCAGGCCATCGCGTTCCAGGCGTTCGAGGCGGGCGAGGAAGTCCTCGGCCGAGGCCACCGAGACGGTGAAGTCACCCGACTCCTCCGGCCACTGCTGGATGAAGCGGCGGAAGCAGCCGATCAGCTGGTTCTCGATGCGGTTGAGGTCCTGCTGCGAGGACGACAGCTGCTCGTTCAGCGCGTTGCTGACCTGGCGCATGTGCGCTTCGAGCGTTTCCAGGCTGAGCGGACCCTGCTCCTGCAGGCGCTCGGCAAGCCCGGCCTCCTGCTCCTGGGCCAGGGTCGGCAGCACCAGTGCACGGCTCTGCTGGCGGGCGCGATCGAGACGGTCGCGCTCCTTGACCAGCTGGCCGCGTTCGACGCGAACGTCCTCATAGGTGCGGCGTGCCTGTTCGATATCCGCACGCACGGCGTCGATCTGCTTGGCCAGCCTGGCGAGATCGGCGTTGCCTTCGCGCAGGTCGCGCAGGGTGGCTTCGATATCGCTCAGGCGCTGCTGCGGAGCGGCGATGTCGATCTCGTTCCAGCTGATGCTGACCAGCTCGTGGCAGGCCAGGCGGCGTTCGTTGTCGCGGTCACGTTGCCCGCGCAGGCGCGCGATGTCGGTCTCGCAGCTGGCGATGCGCTTGGCCAGTTCCTGGGCTTCGCGCTCGAAGGCACCGACCTTGTCGTGGTTGTTGAAGCCGAGGATCCAGCGGCGGCGGTCGCCCACTGCACTGCGGTCGTCCTTCTCGAAACGGTCACCGGGATGCTTGACCTGGCCTTCGCGGGTGATGCCGCGGTCGACGTTGCGCAGTTGCTTGGCATCCACGCATTCGTAGTCGAAGCGCTTGCCCAGCTCGCGGCGCAGCCAGCTTTCGAACACATGCTCGCGCAGTTCAAGCTTGTGCAGCAGCGATTTCGCCGAGGGTTCGCGCGCGAACGCATCATCGTTGCGGCGCACGCGGTAGTAGGTGAAGCGCATGCCCAGGTGAGTGCGGTTCACCCACTCGGCAACATCGTTGTAGTGCTTGTCGTCGACCAGCAGCGACAGCGCGAAACCGCCCAGCACGCGCTCGATGGCACCCTGCCAGCCCTGCTCTTCCGCGCGGACCTGGATCAGTTCACCTACGAACGGCAACGCTGCCTCGGCGATGCCGGTCTCTTCGGCCAGGCGCGCACGCAGCTTCTGCATCGGCGCCGGGATGTTGGACGGTGTGCGCTGCATCGCTTCGAGTTCGGCACGGACTTCGCCGAAACGGCGCTCGTCATCGCGCTTGCCACCGAGGCGATCACTGATCGCATCGTCCAGTGCCGAGGAGGCACGCTGGCGATCCTGCAGCTCGTTCTGCGCGCGCTCGACCAGTTCGGCGAAACCGTGCGCGTCGTCCGGCAGTTCGGCCCCCAGCTGCTGTGCCGCCTGGCGTGCCTGCTCGCGCTTGGCCTGGCGCCGGTCGCGCTCAGCTTCGGCACGACCCTGCTCGCGTTCCAGTTCCTCGATGCGCTCACCGCCCTGCTGGCGGCGCTGCAGCTCCAGTTCGGCCAGGCGCTCGGTGTGATTGTCCAGTGCGGCACGGCGCTGGGCTTCTTCGCCAAGCAGGCCGCGGTCACGCACGTCCATCTCGCGCAGGCGCGCCTCGATCAGCGCCTGGCGGCGGCTCTCGCGGAAGCTGTCGACGCCAAGTTTCAAGGCTTCGTCGTCACCGCGCCGGCGGTGCATTTCCTTCAGGTCGTTGTAGTAGGCGCGCGCCGGCAGCAGGGTTTCCACCTGGCGGCGGGCGGTGACCACCGCCTGGTGTGCGCCATCAAGCTCGGCGAAATCGCTGACCAGGCGCTCGGCGGCGTCGAAGGTCTTCGGCGTGTCGAGCATGAAGTCGCGCAGGAAGACGTTGAGGTCTCCCAGGTTCTTCGCCGACTGCGTCTTGTGCAGCAGGCGCAGCGCCATCTCGTTGTCGATGCCGAGCAGGTCGCGGAAGCGCTCGGCGTAGCCGGAGAAGGTGTCGAAGTGGTGCAGGTCGGACAGCTTCTGCTTGAGCTTGCGCAGGTCCAGGTCGAAGCCGCCGAGATCCTTGGCGATGTCGAACGGGCGCTCGGCGATCATGTAGTGCTTGCGCACATCGCCGGCCGAGGTGCCGTTGCCGGAGATCCAGAGCAGGCGCACCAGGCTGACCACGCGGCCATCGCCGGCGCGGTATTCCAGCACCAGTGCGGTCCAGGTGGCGCCTTTGCGCAGGTACTGGGTGGCGATTTCGCCGGTGCCGCTGTCCTGCTGGTCAGCCCACGCGCCACGCACGTAGGACACCAGGTTGCGGTCGCGGCCGCTGCGCTCGGCTTCACGCGCAGCGGCGTTGAAGTCGACGATGGCCGGCGGCGTCAGCAGCGCGGACATGGCATCGAGCAGGGTCGACTTGCCCGAGCCGGAGCGGCCGACAAACAGGAAGCCGCGCTCGGCGATCGGCACTTCGGTCAGGCCGTTGAAGGTGCCCCAGTTGTGCACCTGCAGGCGGCGCATGCGGAACTGCTGCAGGCGCGGGTCCGGCAGGCCTTCGTTGAACAGTGCGGGAGTGTGCTTGGAGATAGCCATGCGATGGTCGGGTCTCTCAGGCCTCGGCGGCCGGGGTTTCGCGCAGCTGGCGGTACACCGCCGAAAGCTGGGACACGTCTTCGGCGGAGAACAGCAGCTTCAGCGCCGGCGAGACTTCGTGGCGGTCATCCTGGCCGCTGAGGCGGGTCAGGATGTGGTTGTCCTTCATCTTCTGCACCGCCGAGGCAACGCGGCGGTTGAAGCCGGCGCGGTCGGTGGACAGGTTCTTTTCATAGATGGCCAGCGCTTCGGCCATCTCGGCGTCGGCGACCACCGCGCGGTTGCCGCGTGCATCGGCCTCGGCCAGCTGCTGGCGCAGGTACAGCAGCAGCACCGAGTCGATGAAGGTCAGCGGCGAGGTGCGCAGCAGCACCGGCGCATCAACGTCTTCGGTATCGGCCTGGCGGGTGAACGCCACGCCGCTGTCGCGGTCGAGCACCAGTTCCAGGAACAGGTCCGCCAGCGATGAGCGGATGGCCGCTTCGCTGCGGATCAGCGCGGGCCACAGCTTGGCGTGGCGCAGCTGGTCGATGCTGGGGCCGATCAGCAGCTGGCACAGCGCGCGGCGCGCATCCAGCGGCAGGCGCCCGGTGTCGCCGAGGTAGTACACGTCGTTGCCACGGCGGGGCTGCGCCATGGTCGCCGCCGGCTCGGCCTCGTAGGCGTCTTCCGCCACGTCGGCCTGCGGTGCTTCGATGGGATCTTCATGCCAGCTCATGGCGTCTCTCCTGGGTGAACCAAACCAGCGGGATGCGGGCGCGGCGGATCTGGCCGTCGCCACCGCGCCATTGCGCAAGCTCCTGCTCGCCGGCGACCACGTTGCCGAAACGCGTGCCCAGCGACAGGTAGCCGATGACGCTGCCGAGGCCCTGCGGCGCTTCGCGCTGCGACAGGGCCTGGGCGATGCTGAGCCGCGGCTGTGCATCGAGCAGGTCGTGCAGGTCGCGGCGCAGGGTGCGGAAGTCGATTTCGGACGAAGCGACCAGATCGCCGACGCTTTCCAGACTGATCGCGGCCGCGTCGTTGTACTCGACGTTGCCATCGACCTGGGCACTGCGCGGATCGTGCAGCTTCCATTGCGACCACGAACGCAGGCGGCTGGTGGTCAGCTGCAGGTCGCGGCCGATGCCGCGTTGTGCGGGGAACTCGTCACGCAGGGCCAGCGCTTCGGACTGCGCCTGCTTGAGCAGCTGGTTGAGGCGGCGCTGCTCCAGATAGCCACGGCTCTGTACGAAGCCGCGCAGGCTGCGCGCGAAGTGCTGCAGCACGTCGTGCACCTGGCCACCGCGCTCGAGCATGGTGCTGGTGAAGCCGCGCAGGAAGTTGCGCTCGTTGCGGTCCAGGCGCCGGGCAAAGCCACGCGCCAGCACCGCTTCCAGCGCGGCATCGAGCTGGGCGCTCTGCTCGGCGTCATTGAGCAGACGCCAGAAGGCCTGGAAGCTGCGCCCTGCATCACTCTCGCCGATCACGTCCACGCCTTCGAACAGCTGCGACAGCACGTCGCCGCGCTCGCCTTCATCGTCGATGATGCGTTCGCGGAACTCGCGGTTGAGCTGCTCGAAGTCATCGCGCACGCGCCGGAAATCCTCGGTCAGCTCGTCGGCCAGGCCGATGATCTGGCGCGCACGTTCCAGGGCGCGCTTGCCATCCAGCGCGGTGACGCGGCCGGCGCCGACGCGGGCGATCTCGGCGTCGATGCGGTCGCGCTCGTCGCGCAGCGCCGAGAGGCGGGCATCGGGGTCGGACTCGGTCTGCGCGGCCAGCTGCGAGAGCTGTTCGATGACCAGTGCCAGGCGGCTCTCGGTGGCGGCCACGCGAGCCTGCTCGAGGCCGTCGGCGAAGCGGATCGCCTGTAGCGCTGCGGTCGACAGCTCGTACTGTTCCTGGTCGGCGCCTTCGGGCAGGCGGCGCTCCAACCAGCCTTGGGCCAACCAGTGCGCGATGTAGGCCTGCGCGGTCCGCGGCAGCTCGCGCGAGAGTTCATCGCCGGCCAGCTGGTCCAGCGCGCGCTGCAGGCGCTCGTTGAGCACCGACGAAGGCAACGTGCGCTCGCCGTCCATCAGCAGGCCCTGCAACAGGCCGATGATTTCCGGGGCATGGTCGGCGGCAAGCAGCTTCCACTGGGGCTGTTCGCGCAGGTGACGGTAACGGGCAATGCGTTCGCGATGCTTCATGCAGCGAAAAGAGTCATGAGGTCTGGTGGGGACAAGCAGCCACCCACGGCGGCTGCGTGGGCAGCCGTGGGCATGCCGGCCACCAGGGGCCGGCGCGGTGCGGGCAAACGGCTCAGCGCTTGCCGCCCACTTCGATGAAGCGCAGGAACTCGGCGCGGGTGCGCGCGTCGTCGCGGAAGCTGCCCAGCATCTTGGAGGTGACCATGCTGACGCCGCGCTTGTGGATGCCGCGGGTGGTCATGCACTCGTGGGCGCCTTCGACGACCACGCCGACGCCGATCGGCTGCAGCACGTCCTGGATGCACTGGGCGATCTGCGCGGTCATCTTCTCCTGCACCTGGAAACGGCGGGCGTAGGCTTCGACAACGCGGGCCAGCTTGCTGATGCCCACCACCTTGCCGGCCGGCAGGTAGCCGACATGCACGCGGCCGATGATCGGCGCCATGTGGTGTTCGCAGTGGCTTTCGTACTCGATGTCACGCAGGACGATCAGTTCGTCGTAGCCGGCCACTTCCTCGAAGGTCCGCTCCATGTAGGCGCGCGGGTCGTCGCGGTAACCGCTGAACCAGTCGCCATAGGCTTCGGCGACACGGCGGGGGGTATCCAGCAGGCCTTCACGGGACGGGTCCTCACCGGCCCAGCGCAGCAGGGTGCGCACGGCATCCTCGGCCTGGTCCTGGGTCACGTCGCCCTGCGGGGCGGCCTTTTCGTTGTTCTTGCTCATTGCGTACAGCGTCCCGAACGGGGGGCGAGCATCGTACCCGACCGGGGGGTGGGTCGTCCTGTTGGGACGGTTCATCGGGGGGTTCTTCCGCGCCTCGTTGCTGCTGAGCGAGAGGGGGAAGTGGCAGGCCGGGCAGGACACGCCGCAAGTACGTCCCTGTAGGCTCGGCCACGGCATCCATGCCGTGGACGGTCCTGCCCGGCCTGCCCCTCCCCCTCTCCGACAAATTCCTGCGGGCGCGGCCGGACCGCCCGAAAGCGGGGTCAGAAGCGGAGGTTCATGGCTTCGGAAGCGGCCGCCGCCGCCTTGGTGGGTGCGGACCGCTGGTCCGCACTGCTTCTGCTCTTGCTTCTAAGAGCCAACCCACCGCGCTCGCGGGGTGATGGGAAGGCAGCGGGGGCCGGGCGGGGCAGGACCGTCCGCGGCATGGATGCCGCGGCCGAGCCCCCAAGGGTGAGGGCGCTTTGCTTGCGAGGCATGCCTCGCAAGCGCCCGAACGCACAGCCGCCAGCGGCTGGGCCGGACCCCGGAGGGGGGTTCACGGCGTGTCCTGCACCGTCCGGCCCCCCCTGCCCCACCCGACACCAGGCAGGCGCAACGCTTTCCTCACTACACCCCCCATTCAGAAAAACCTATTGATAGGAATGAAATTAGTAGTATCCTATCTATCTCTTATGGACCGACCTCTCGACGAGCGCACCGTGCTGCAGATGCAGCTCAGCTCCGGCCTGCTGTACGCAGGGCGGCAGTGGCAGCGCCTGGCCGACAGTCGGCTCGGCAGCTACGGCATCTCCACCGCCTGCACCATGCCCCTGCTGATGATCGGCCGCTCCGGCGGTGGCATCCGCCAGGTGGCGCTGGCCCAGCAGCTGGGCATGGAGGGTCCTTCCCTGGTGCGCCTGCTGGACAAGCTGTGCGCCAGCGACCTGGTCCGCCGCGAGAGCGACGCCAGCGACCGCCGCGCCAACCTGCTGTGGCTGACCGACGCGGGCCATGCGCTGGTCAGCGAGCTGGAAGACCAGTTGATCGGCCTGCGCCAGGACGTGTTCGGCGAGCTTTCCATGGATGAACTGCACGCCGTGCTGAAGGCATGGCGCCTGCTGGCCGAGGCCGCCGACCGCATCACGTAAGAGCGCTGCCCCCGAACACCGCCGCTGCCGTGCACACGCCAGCGGCTTTTGCCCGTTGCCGTTGTTCTGTTGTCCCTCCCCTCCCCCACCTCGCCCCCGCCCCTTCCGATGCCCGGTGAATTCAGTCTCCATGGAGTGTTCGTCCCGACCCTGCTCGGGTTGATGTTGTTGGCCTACCTGGTCAACAGCGGCCTGCACGCGCTGCTGCAGCGTGCCGGCGCCTATCGCCATGTATGGCACCCGGCGCTGTTCAACCTGGCGCTGTACGGGATCGTGCTTGGCCTGCTGTTCCACCTCCTGCGTTGGATGCAATCGTGAACAAGATCGTGAAGAAGACCCTGCCCATACTGCTGACCAGCGCAGCCGTGATCGTCGCCCTGCTGGTGCTGCGCCAGCTGTGGGTCTATTACATGGATGAGCCGTGGACCCGCGACGCCCATGTCGGTGCCGACGTGGTGCAGGTGGCACCGGACGTGTCCGGGCTGGTGGAAACGGTGAACGTGGCCGACAACCAGGCGGTGAAGAAGGGCGACGTGCTGTTCGTGATCGACCGCGCGCGCTACCGCATCGCGCTGGAACAGGCCAAGGCCAGCTTGGCCGAGCGCCAGGCCTCGGTGGCGCAGCTGCGCCGCGAAATCGGCCGTGACCGCAGCCTGCAGGATCTGGTCGCCGCCGAGGACGCCGAAGTGCGCCGCGCCAAGCTGCAGGCTGCACAGGCTGCGCTGGGCACCGCACAGGCGGCGGTCGACCTGGCCGAGCTCAACCTGGGCCGCACCGAGGTGCGCGCACCGGCCGATGGCCGGGTCAACGACCGCACCATGCGCGTGGGCGACTACGTGGTGGCCGGCAAGCCGGTGCTGGCGCTGCTGGACACCGGCTCGTTCCGCATCGACGGCTACTTCGAGGAAACCCGCCTGCGCGGCGTGGCCCCGGGGCAGCGCGTGGACATCCGCCTGATGGGCGAATCGGCGCCGCTGCGCGGCCATGTCGAGAGCATCGCCGCCGGCATCGAGGATCGCTACCGCAGCAACGGCAGCACCCTGCTGCCGAACGTGACCCCGGCCTTCGACTGGGTGCGCCTGGCCCAGCGCATTCCGGTGCGCATCGCCATCGACGAGGTGCCCAAGGGCGTGGAACTGATTGCCGGCCGCACCGCGACGGTGACCGTGGACACCGGCCGTCACCCGCACAACGACAAGGTCGGCACCGCGCCGACACAGGCGGGCCTGTGAACGCCACCCTGCCCCGTCTCGGCCTGATCGTCGCGCTGGCCAGCCTGGCCGCGTGCAGGACCGTCGGCCCCGACTATGCGCTGCCGGAAGGCTCGGCGTTCAAGCGCCCGGAGGCCAATGCGGCCTTCATCGATACGCAGAACCCGCAGGTGGCCGCCAACCAGGCGCTGCCCGACCGCTGGTGGTCGCTGTACAACGACCCGGTGCTGGATGGCCTGATCACCCAGGCGCTGCGAGACAACGTCGAACTGAAGGCCGCCGATGCGCACCTGCGCCGTGCGGCGGCGGTATACGAACAGGCGCTGGACGCCGGTGGCTTCGAGTACGAAGCCGAGGCCGGGGTCAGCCGCGCGCAGCTGTCGGCCGAATCGTTCCTGCAGGAGCACGAGCTGCCGGTGATCAACCTGGCCGATGGCAAGTTCGCGGTCAGCTACCAGTTCGACCTGTTCGGCAAGCTCAAGCGCGGCGCCGAAGCGGCGCGTGCCGACGAGCAGTCGGTGGCGGCGGCACGCGATCTGGCCCAGGTCAGTGTGGTCGCCCAGGTGGCCGACAGCTACCTGGAAATCTGCCATGCCAACCACGAACTGCACGTGGCCGAGCATTCGCTGCAGCTGCAACAGCGCAGCCGCACCGTTACCGAGCGCCTGATCGCGGCTGGCCGTGGCACGCCGCCGGAGCTGGCCCGCGCCAATGCCCAGGTGGCGCTGCTGGAAGCTGCACTGCCGCCGCTGCATGCGCAGCGCTCGGCGGCCGCCTATTCGCTGGCCGCCCTGCTCGGGCAGACCCCGGGCCAGCTGCCGACTGGCGTGATCGACTGTGCACACGCCCCCGGCCTGGCGCAGCCCCTGCCGGTCGGTGATGGCCGTGCGCTGCTGCAGCGCCGCCCGGACGTGCGCCAGGCCGAACGCAAGCTGGCCTCGGCCACCGCGCGCATTGGCGTGGCCACCGCCGAACTGTATCCGGACATCCGCCTGGGTGCCTCGGTGGGTGCCGCCGGCCTGCTGGAAGACTTCGGCACGCCGATGACCCAGCAATGGTCGATCGGCCCGCTGATTTCGTGGACGTTGCCGTCGTCGGGCACGCACGCGCGCATCCACGCCGCCGAAGCCGGTGCCGACGCGGCGCTGGCCGAGTTCGACCACACGGTCCTGCAGGCGCTGCGCGAGACCCAGACCGCGCTGGACCGCTATGCGCAGGACCTGCGCCGGCTGCAGTCGTTGCGCATCGCGCAGGAGCAGGCCGCGCTGGCTGCCGAGCAGAACCGCCGGCTGTACCAGGGCGGCCGCACGCCGTACCTGTCCAGCCTGGATGCCGACCGCAGCCTGGCCACCAGCGATGCCACGCTGGCGGCCGCCGAAGCGCAGGTCTCGCGCGACCAGATCCATCTGTTCCTGGTGCTGGGCGGTGGCTGGCAGGCAAGCGCCACCGCGCCCAACGCCTCGACCGCAGCGAAGTAAGCCATGAACGCGCTGACCGACCGCCAGGCCTGGCTGTTCTCGATCAAGACCTACCTGGCCGCAGTGGCCGCGCTGTACATCGCCATGGCCGGCAACCTGTCGCGCCCGTACTGGGCGATGGGCACGGTGTACATCGTCAGCCAGCCGCTGCTGGGCCCGACCCGGGCCAAGGGCGTGTACCGCATCGTCGGCACCCTGGTGGCCGGCCTGGCCACCCTGCTGGTGCTGCCGGCACTGGTGGAAACGCCGCTGGTCCTGAGCGCGGCCATGTCGATCTGGCTGGCCGGCTGCCTGTTCATGGCCCTGCTCAACCGCGGCCCGCGCGGCTACGCGTTCCTGCTGGCCGGCTACACCACCGCCTTCATCGGCTTCCCCGCAGTGACCTCGCCGGAAACCATCTTCGACACGGTGGTGGCGCGCAGCGAGGAGATCATCCTCGGCACGGTGGTGGCGGTGCTGTTCGCCTCGCTGCTGTTCCCGGCCTCGGTGCGGCCGATGCTGCGCGCCCGCATCGGCAACTGGATGGAGGACGCCGCGCAGTGGTGCCGGCAGATCCTGGAACGTGGCCGTGCACACGTGCCACGCAACCGGTTGGCCGCCGACCTGGTGCAGTTCGAGGCATTGATCGAGTTCCTGCGCCGCGACGACCCGCGCCATGCCGGTTCGGCAGTGTCGATGGAGCGGCTGCGCGAACGCATGCTGCTGCTGTTGCCGGTGCTGTCCTCGATTGCTGACCGCCTGAGCGCGCTGCGCACCGATGGCCAGGCCCTGCCTGAAGGTTTGCCGGCGCTGGTCGATGACATCCACGACTGGCTGGACGGCCCGACCAACGCCAGTGAGTACGCGCGGCTGCGCGCGCGCATCAGCGCGCTGAAGCCGCAGGTGGACCGCGACCTGCAGCACCTGCAGCTGGCCAGCCTGCTGCTGCGCCTGGAGGAGCTGGTGGACCTGTGGCAGGACTGCCGCACCCTGCAGCACGCGATCGATCAGGGCACCGCGCCGCTGGACCGCGCGCACTATCGCATCCGCACCGAACGGGTGGCCGCCGACAGGCACGTCGACTACGGCATGGCACTGTTCTCCGCGCTCAGTGCCGGCGTGGCACTGATGAGCTACTGCGTACTGTGGATCGCGCTCGGTTGGGAGGGCGGTGGCAACGGCGCGATGATGGCGGCGGTGACCGCCGCGTTCTTCGCCGCACAGGACGATCCGGCACCGAGCATGGTGTCGTTCCTGGTGTGGGCGATGGTCGCCTCGGTGGTGGCCGGCGTGTACCTGTTCGGCGTGTTCCCGGCCGTGCACGACTTCGGCCTGCTGGCACTGGTGCTGGCGGTGGCGTTCCTGCCGCTGGGGCTGATGCTGCACCACCCCAAGAGCGCGTTGTTCGCGCTGCCGCTGACGGTGAACCTGGCCGCGCTGTTGAGCCTGCAGAACACCTACAGCGCCAACATCCAGACCTTCCTCAACTCGTCGATCGCGATGTTCATCGGCATTGGCTTTGCAGTGGTGATGACCCGCCTGTTCCGTTCGGTAGGTGCCGAGTGGACCGCACGCCGGCTGGTGCGGCAGGGCTGGACCACGCTGGCCGAAGCCGCCGAAGGACGTGGCCAGCAGGATCGGCAACGCTTCGCCGCACGCATGCTCGACCTGCTGGGCCTGCTCGCACCGCGCCTGGCAGCGACGCCGGAGGGCAGCGACATCGCCTCCGTGGACATGCTCAACGAGGCGCGCATCGGCCTGAACATCCTGCAGCTGCGTCGTGCACGGCTGGAACTGCCCGAGCGCAGCCGCGAAGCCGTCGAGCACATCCTGGAAGAGATCGCTGGGCACTACCGGCGGCAGATCGCGGCGCGCAAGCCGATTGCTGCAGACCAGGCACTGCGCGAGCGGTTGGATACCTCGCTGGGACGGGTCGGCAGCGTGGCCGCCTGCAAGGCGCGCGACGAGGCGCTGATGGGCCTGATCGGGCTGCGCTTTGCGTTGTTCCCGGAGGCGAAGGCGTTGGCGCCGGGATGGGTAGGCGCCGAATCGCCGTCCGTGTAATGCGATCCGCCAGGCGCGGTCCGGCGCTACCATCGTGGCCCGGTAGCGCCGGGCCATGCCTGGCGGCCACTCGCAATCCCCACAGGACGGTTCAATGAGTTACGACATGATGGTGTTCGAGGCCAGCGCGGCCCCGCGCGAAGCGGCGGCCTTCATCGCCTGGTTCGAGAAGCAGACGCAGTGGAACGAGCGCCACGAGTACGACGACCCGGCGGTCAGCAGCCCGGCGCTGCAAGTGTGGTTCGCGGAGATGGCGCAGGACTTCCCGCCGTTGAACGGCCCGTTGAGCAACGACGATGACGATCGTGCCGAAGTGACCGAGTACAGCATCGGCCGGCAGGTGATCTACGGCGCGTTCGCCTACTCGGTGGCCGAGCGCGCGCATGGCCGCGTTCAGGACCTGGCCGAGAAGCACGGCGTGGGCTTCTTCGATGTGAGTGCCGATGAAGCGGCGATCGTGTTCCCGGATGGGTTGGTGCTGATCGCGGAATGACGGGGGCGGCAGGGCTGCGCCCTGCACCTGCCGAGGCAACGTCAACGTCAAAAGCGGGTGTTCCTTGGGATGGCGGGGTGGGTCCGGTTGAGGGGGACGCCGTAAACCCATCCATGGGGGCTTGGTCGCGGCATCCATGCCGCTCACACCCCCTCAACCGGACCCACCCCGCCTTCGACAGTTTCCTGCGGTCTGCAGTAGATCCACGCCATGCGTGGATGAGCGTGGAAATGATCGAAGTACGCTTTTGTAGAGTCGAGCCATGCTCGACTGCTTCTGGCTAGCGATTCAGGAACAGATCGACCGCTTCATCAGCCTCGTAAGCAGTTATCTGCCCAAGCATCCGCGCGACACCCGTGTTCTCATGGGCCAGGGCAAGCGTTGTCAGCAACGCTGAACTCATACTCTTGTCATGTTTATCGAGGATTACGCTTGCGGCGAAGCATGCAAGGTTCTGGAGCGCTTCTGAGTACTGAGGCTCCACGGATTCAGGAATTGAGATTCCAGCCTCCCTCCGCTCGACTTCGATCTTGACCGGCAGCCCAACAAAGTCAAACATCAAGAGCTCTGGCTGCTGCAGAAGCACGTCAACAATATGCGGCACCGCTGCAAACGAAGCGCTGTAGACATCCCCTTGATGGCACAAGCTACTCCACAATTCCTCCCAGGTGTCTTCAATCGAATCGTCTTCCGATCTCTCCCCCTTTGGAATACTCAGATTGGCCAACAGCTCCGGAATGTCATCCGCAGCCCCATAGGCATGCTGTAGTTCGGCCCAGCGTGGGTCATCCAGGGCGATAAGCGCCATGTGCCGGTTCCTGTGTCGTGGGATAGCAACGCAGGATAGGTAGCGCCGACGGCGTCATCAAAGGGCAAATGCGACATCGGGGCGACCGGGGTCAGAGCCCGTTCCCGGTGGGAACGGGATCCGACCCCCGTTCAGAACAACTGGCCCTGCACCGTGGGTTGCTCGATGGGTGCCGGTGCTTCGGCCGCCTCCTCCGCACCCAGCCGCCAGGCCAGACCACCGAGGCGGCTGGCATGCCGCTTCAATGCGGCCTGCAGCACCTCTGCGCTGCCCGCCACATGCAGCACCTGGCGGGCACGGGTCAGGCCGGTGTAGACCAGCTCGCGCGACAGCACGCGGCTGTCCTGGCGTGGCAGCTGCAACCACACTTCATCGAACTCCGAGCCCTGTGCCTTGTGCACGGTCATCGCAAAGGCGCTTTCGTGCGCGGGCAGTGCTGCGGGGTGGAAGGCGCGTGGTTGGTCGACGGTATCGCCGGGGAACCAGGCCACCATCGCGCCGCTGCCATCGCGCAGGCAGATGCCGATATCGCCGTTGAACAGGCGGTGCCGGTAGCTGTTCTCGGTGACCAGCAGCAGGCGGCCCTGGAAGTAGCCAGGGGTGTTGCCTGCCAGCAGCTGTTCGATACGGCTGTTGAGCCCGCGCGCGCCCTGCGGGCCTTCGCGCAATGCGGTCAGCACGCGCAGGCGCCCGGCCTGCTGCAGGGCACTTACCGGATCAGCGGCCTCGGCCAGCGCGCGCCAGTGGCCGAGCAGATGCTCGCGTTGGCCACGCAATGGATCGGCTTCGCCTTCGTGGAAATGCACGCCCGCCAGAGACCCGCCGCGCAGCAGCTGCAATGCGGTGCTGCTGTCGCCTTCGCGCACGGCATGCGCCAGCGGCGCCAGGTCCAGCGCATCACTCTGACGGTAACCGCGCTGCAGCTGCACGCGGCGGCCAGCAAAGGCGCGTGGTGCCGCCTGCGGCTGCAAGGTGGCCGGCGCCAGCAGACCATGCAGTGCCTGCGCGTCGTCGGCGCGGGTGCCGATGCCATCGCCGCTGGCGCGCAGGATCGCGCTGAGTACGTCGCCGGCTTCCACCGACGGCAGCTGGTCCGGGTCGCCGAGCAGGATCAGCCGGGTGCCACTGGCGATCGCATCGACCAGCTTGGCCATCATCGGCAGATCGATCATCGACGCTTCGTCGACCACCACCACATCCACCGGCAGTGGATTATCAGCGTGGTGGCGGAAGCGCGGTGAATCGGGAATCACGCCGAGCAGGCGATGCAGGGTGGTGCCGGTACTGGGCAATGCCGCGCACAACGTCGCATCCACTCCTTGTTCCTGCAGCCGTTGCACGGCTACGCGGAGGCTCTCGGCCATGCGCTCGGCAGCGCGACCGGTCGGCGCGGCCAACGCCACCTCGGGCAGCGGCTGGCCGGCATGCCGGGCCTGCGCCGCCAGCAGCAGCAACAGGCGCGCGATGGTGGTGGTCTTGCCGGTGCCGGGGCCGCCGGTGACCAGTGCCAGCGGATGGCGCAGGGTCACGCCGGCTGCGCGTGCCTGGTGGTCCTCGCCGCCCAATGCCTGCGGGAACAGCTGCGCGAACAGCGGTGCCAGCGCGGCCATGTCCGGCGGCGGCAGCGGATGCCGGCCGATGCGCTGCAGCCCGGCCGCCAGCTGCCGCTCGTACTCGCGGTAGCGGCGCAGGTAGAGCAGGCCGTTTTCCAGCACCAGCGGCGCGTCCTCGGCGATGGCATCGGCCTGCTCCGGCGTCGCCACCCACGGCGATGCACGCAGCTGTGCCAGCCAGTCGTGCGCGGCAGGCCACTCGGGCACGCCGTCCAGCAACCGCTGCGGCTGAGCCGGATCAAACCCGGCGTGGCCCTGCGACACCGCCAGCGAGGCCAGCGCCGCCGCCAGCGCCACGCTCTCGGGCGTGTCGTCGCGCAGCCGCTGCAGGCTGGTCGCCAACGCGTGATCAAGGGTGCGCAGCTGGCCCTTCTGATGCAGTTCCTTCAGCAGGCTCATGCGCTGGCTCCACGGGCACGTGCGGCCAGTTCGGCCTGGGCCTGCTCGCCACCGGCAAACAACGCATCCAGTGCATCCACCAACGCCAGCGGGAAACGGTCCACATGCACGCCATTGCCGGTGCCATCCAGGCCGCGGCAGAACAGGTAGCGGATGCCGCCCATGTCGCGCTCGTAGTCGTAGGCCGCGCCCAGGCGGAAGCGCAGCCAGCGATGCAGGGCCACGGTGTAGATCAGCGCCTGCAGGTCGTATTCGCTGTGGCGCATGGCAATGGCCAGCAGGTCCGGGCTGTAGCCGGGCAGGCGGTTGGATTTGTAGTCGAGCACGTACCAGCGCCCGTCGCGCACGTAGGTCAGGTCGATCATGCCGGTCATCAGCCCTTCCAGGCGGCGGCGCTGGCCGAAGCCGCGCCGGCCACTGGAAATGCCGTGCGCATGCAGCACCTGCAGCAGCGCCGGCACCGTGGTTGGTTCGATGGCGAAATGGAAGTCGATTTCGGCGCGGCGCTCGCCTTCTCCCAGGCTGTGCAGCGCGCCGCCTTCGGGCAGCGGCACGGTCAGGGTGTGGCCAACCAGCGGCACCAGCACCGCCACGCCGTCGTCCAGGTCGACGTCGGCATAGCCTTCGTCGTGCAGCGCCTTGCGCAGTACCTCGGCCTGCCCCTCGGGCGCTTCCAGGCCCGGCTGCCAGTCAGCCCATGCAGCAAAGTTGACGTTCTCCATTGCCCCATGCAGCACGTTGCCGAAGCGACTGCCCATGAAGCGCGGATCGAGCGGGGCGTTGTCCTCGGCGGCCGCGGTGGGTTCAGGCAGCGCCGGTTCCAATGGCAGTTCCGGGCCGGCCGGTTCGTCGGCGGCCGGTGCCGGCAGCTCGGTGGCGGCCGCTTCGATATCGCTGCCAACGCCTGCATCTGCGTGGGCCAGCTGGGTAAAGCTGTACACCCACCAGTCGTGCGGCACGCGCCGGGTCAGTGCACGCACCGCCGGAAGGTCACCTTCCACTTCGGCCGCCAGCTGCGGCAGCGCGGCCGGTGCATCACTGTCATCGATGTGCACATCGGCGTGTGCGCGCAGCGCCTGCAGGTCGCCCAGCAGCGGCGCCAGACGCGTCTTGCCCAGCCCGGCCAGATCACCCACGGCGATCCACAGCGCGTGCTCGGCACGGGTCAGTCCCACATACAGCAGGCGCGCATCCTCGGCGCGCTGCTCGCGTTCGCGCTGCGTGGTGGCCGCTTCCCAGGCCTCGTCCTTGTCCAGCTTCCAGTGCAACTGGCGCTGGCCGCCGACGTGCACGGTGCAGTGCGAGGCCGTGTTCGGTGCGCCGCCGTCGATGCCGACGAAGGGCAGGAACACCAGCGGATACTCCAGGCCCTTGCTCTTGTGCAGGGTGATGATCTGCACGCGGCGCGCATCCGATTCCAGGCGCAGCAGCTGCTGCTCGTCATTCTGGTCGGCGCTGGCCATCTGCCCCTGCAGCCAGTCCAGCAGGCCATGCATGCCCAGCGCCTGCGCCGAGGCCTCCTGCAGCAGTTCACCCAGCTGCAGGTAATTGGTCAGGCGGCGCTCGCCATCGATCAGCGCCAGCAGACGCTCGCCCTGCGCGGCACAGACATCGGCGATCACCGCGAACGGCCCGCCGCGCTGCCAGCGCTCTCGCCAGTGCAGCAGCTGCGCCTGGAACCCGCGTTGCAGGTCGCCGTCGCGTTCCATCGCCGCAATCGCACTGGCGCGCTGGCCGAGCAGTACCGTGGCCAGCGCTGCGCGCAGGCGGCCCTCGTCGGCCGGTTGCAGCAGTGCCAGCAGCAGCGCACGCAGATCACGCGCTTCAGGCGTGGAAAACAGGCTCTGTTTGCCGGCTGCCACTGCCGGAATGCCGACCGCGGCCAGTGCGCGCTGCACCAGGGTGGCCTCGCGATGCGAGCGCACCAGCACCGCGATGTCACCGGGCTGCACCGGGCGCCCACGCAACACGGCATTGCCCGCACGCGCCTCGACCAGGATCTGGTGAATCGCGGCCACGCAGGCCTGGGTCGCCGCATCGCGCGAGGCATCGGCGCTCATCGCCTTGTCACCGCCACTGCGCAGCACGCGCAGGGTGAGCGCCGCGGCGGCATGGCCGTCGCGCTGGTAGTCCGCATCGCTGCGCACGCCACCGGGCCGCACCGGCTCGAACTGGATGTCGCGTTCGAGGAAGGCGTCTTCGCCAGCGTTGTCGTACAGCGCCTGCAGCGCGCGCAGCACAGCGGGTCGCGAGCGGAAGTTCTGGTCCAGTACCGGCGCCTGCTGCGCCACCTGCTTGGCCTTCAGGTAAGTGTGGATATCACCGCCGCGGAAACCGTAGATCGCCTGCTTGGGGTCGCCGATCAGGAACAACGCCGGTGCCAGGTCCAGCTCGCGCACCTCCGGCGAATCACCGAACACGGTGTGGAAGATGCCCCACTGGCGATCGTCGGTATCCTGGAACTCATCGACCAGCGCGATGCGGTACTGCGCGCGCAGCTGCCTGACCAGCGTCAGTCGCTGCGGGCCTTCCAGGGCGAGCGCTACGCCATCGATCAGATCGTCGTAGGTCTGCACCCGGCGGATGCGCTTCAGTGCCTGCAGCCGCTGCGTGGCGTCGGCGCGAAGCGCGTGCAGGAAATTCAATGCGGTGGCACGCAACCAGGCATCGCGTTCGGCCAGCAGCACGACATAGCGCGCCAACGGTGCCTGCAATGGCGACGACGGCGTGCGCTCGGCGAATTTCTTGTTGGTCTTGGCGGCCAACGCCTCCGGCAGCAGCGCCGGCAGGCGTTCGCTGATCAGCAGCTCGCGCGGGTCGGCGCGCTCGGCCCAGGCCAGCAGCTGCCGGCCCAGCGGATGCAGCCAGCCCAGCTTGTAGGACACGCCGTTGAGCCACTTGTTGTCGACGGCATCGCACAGGTCGATGAAGAACTGCTCGCCATGCTCGCGCAACGCCTGCTGCAGTTCGGCGGCGGTGGCCTGCAATGCTGGGTGTGGATCGGCCAGCGCCACCGGCCGTGGCAACGGGTGCAGAGGCGGCGTAGCCAGCAACGCGCGCAGATCGGCCGCCAGCGCATCCGGGTTGGACCACAGCCAGGTCAGCGGCTCCAGCGTGGCCGGGTCGTTGGCATGCACGCGCCACAGATCGGCCGCGAGCTCCTCCAGCAGCTCACGGTCGCTGGCCAGCAGTTCCGGCGGATCAAAGGTGTGGCCGCTTTCCAGCGCATGCTCGCGCAGCACGCGGGTGCAGAAGCCGTGGATGGTGAAGATGGACGCCAGGTCGATCTCGTCTGCGGCCACCTGCAGGCGGCGTTTCAGTGCGGCGGCGCTCTCGGTGCCGCCCTGCAGATGGCGCTGCAGCACGTCGCGGGTCAATCGCACCTCCGGTGCTTCACCGTCGGCCGCTTCCAGGTCGACCAGGCGCGCGGCCAGCGCCAGGCGCTCGCGGATGCGCTTGCGCAGTTCCTGGGTGGCGGCATCGGTGAAGGTCACTGCCAGGATCTGGCCGATGCGCAGGCCCTGCTCCACCACCAGGCGGGTGAACAGCGTGGCCAGGGTGAAGGTCTTACCGGTGCCGGCGCTGGCTTCGATGAGGCGGATGCCGTCCAGCGGCAGGGCCAGGTAGGGATCACGGCTGAGGGATTCGATGCCGTCTTCGGCGATGGCGGTGTTCATGCGTTGCCCTCCTGGCGTGCTTCGGCGCCGAGAGCGCGGCCTTCGCGCACCGCGCTGAAGACCACCTGGCTGTTGCGCAGCAGGTCGGCATAGCCGGCGTCGGTGGCAAATGGATCGGCACCCCGCAGCAGCAGCTGCCAGGCGTCGCTGCTGGATTCACCCCAGCTGCGGTCGCTGCCGTGCCACTGCTTCCAACCTTCGCTGCGCTGCTTTTCTGCCGGCGCGTTGTACAGCACCCAGCCGGTGTACGGGGCAAAGCGCAGCGGCTCGCGCAGGCCACGCTGGCGCAGCTGCAGCAGCGCACGCAGCGCCGCACGTGCAGCGGGAACGCTCAGTGCCGGCAGTACATGCGGGCCGGGACCGGCGTCGCCACCATCATGGAACTGCACAAGCGGCAGCGCATCGCCCGCCGCGTTCGCCAGCAGCCAGTCCAGGCCGTGGCGGATCACTGCATTGCCATTGAGTGTGCCGGCACGCAGGCGCACCAGCCCTTCGGGATGCCGATCGGCCACGCGGCCATGCAGGCGCACGCCATCGACGTCCACTTCGTAGCGACGGCTTTCCAGTGGTTCGCCCTGCATCCAGCCCAGCAGCGCACTGGCATACGGGCGTGTCTTCAACTGCTCTACCTCGAACTGGCGCTCGCCCAATGGACCCGACGGCAGCAGGCCACGCGCGCGCAGCCGCGGGTACAACGGCTCGGCATCGCCGCTGAGCGTGGCGCGTACCACCGCCGCCTGCACGCTGCGCTTTTCCGGTCCGCGCGCGGACAGCACCAGCGGTTCCAGGTCATCCACCTCCTCCACCTCGTCGGCCAGGCGCAGGCCCAGCGACTGAGCGAGGAACTGTCCGGCCGGGTCGCACAGGAAACGACGCAGGGTATCGAGTGCGACCTCGTCTTCCACCGCATCGTCGAGCGGCGGCGGCAACGGTGCATCGAACCACGGCTGCAGGCCACCGCGCTGGCCGGTCAGGCGACCGGCGGCCGGATGCCACTGGGGGCGATAGCTGAAGCGGCGTGGATCGCCATCACCGAACGCGGCTGGCGAGAACGGCTGCAAGGCGTGACGCACGGTGAAGTCGCGGACCGCAGCAGTCGGATCGAGGTGATATGCGGCGGCGGCATCGATCAGTTCGCTGACCAGTACCGACGGCTCACGTACGCTGCCATCGCGCGGATCGGCGCCGAGATAGCTGAGATAGAACACCTCCTGCGCGGCCGCGAACAGCTGCAGGAACAGGAAGCGGTCATCCTCGCGGGTGGAGCGGTCGCCCGGACGGCGGCGCGGCGTATCCAGCTCGGCGGTGAGCTGGTTGAGGCCCGCGGCCGGGTCCCGGCGCGGGAAATCGCCATCGTTGAGGCCGAGCACGCAGATCACCCGGAACGGCAGCAGCCGCATCGGCACCATGCGGCCGAAGCTGATGCCACCGGTCAGCAGCGGTGCGCGCGTATCGGCCTCCCCCAGTACGCCGGCGAAGTGCGAACGCACCACCTCCGGCGGCACGCCGTCTTCGAAACCGGCCTTGGCGGCATCGTCGGCGAACTGGTTGAGCAGCTTGCGCAGGCGCTCCAGCGCGCGCTGGCTGTTGGGTGAACCGGGCGCGGTGGGCAGCAGTGCATCCAGCAGCGACAGCAGGCGTTGCCGCCACTGCGCCGGTGTCAGCAGCTCGCCGAGGCGTCGCTGGTAGACCGCCAGCACGCGCAGCAGGCGCAGCAACCGGTCCAGCGCGTCCAGCGCGCCGCCTTCCAGTTCGATCCACGGCGCCACGCCGGCCACGTCGGCCTCGCTGCCGGTGGCATGGCCGAGTACCAGGCGATCCAGCGCGAACTGCCAGGTGTAGGCGTCGTCGGCCGGTGCCTGGTGCTGGTTGCGGTGTCTTGCGTCCAGGCCCCAGCGTGCGCCGGCCTGCTGCAGCCAGCCATGCAGGCGGTCGAAGTCCACCGCTTCCAGCCCGGCCGCTTCGGACAGCGGCGCGCTGGCCAGCAGGTCCAGCACTTCGTTCAGGCCAAAGCGCGAGACCGGCAGGCCCAGCAGATGCACGAACACATCGGCCAGCGGCTCGCCCGCCAGCGGACTGCTGTCGGCCAGCGCATACGGAATGTGTTCCTCCTCGCCGCCGCGACCGCCGAACACCGCTTCCAGGTACGGCACATAGGGATCGATGTCCGGCGCCAGCACCGCGATCTCGCGCGCCTGCAGCGGCGGGTCGAAGCGCGGGTCCTGCAGCAGGCTGCGCAGCTGGTCGTGCAGTACCTGCAACTCACGCAGGCGGGTGTGGCAGGCGTGTACCTGCAGGCTGGGGTCGTCGCTGCGCAGGCCGTCGCGCAGTTCACCCGAGGGCAGCGCGCGACGGTGGAACAGGTCACGCTGCAGGCGATGCAGCAGGCTGTCGGACAGGCCACCTTCGTCCAGGCTTGGCCGGGTGTCTTCTTCCGGATCCGAATAGGCGGCGATTTCGCCGGCCGGATGCACCACCTCGTAACTGCCCAGCACCGCCATGAAGTCGCGCCCGGCCGCACCCCACGCTTCCAGCAGCCGGTTCTCGCCGGCCGCTTCACCGAAGGGATCCGGTGCGCCACTGCGCAGGCGCTCGGCCAGCGTCTGCAGATCTCCCCAGTACGACTGCACCGGGGTGGGCATGTAGAAGTGCAGCTCGCCCACCCGGGCCTGGGTGGCCATCACCCGCAGCACGTCGGGCGAGATGTTGAGCGTCGCGAACGCGGACATGCGCGGCGGCAGGCCTTGCGGCAGCGGCTGGCCGGCGCCTTCGAAGCGGTCCAGGTACTCCTGGATGCGGCGGGCGCGGTAGTCGTGGCCCCGGGTGATGGTGCGCCACAGGATTGCCTGCGGATCGGCCGGATCGGCCCCCGCCGCCCAGCGCAGCAGCCAGTCACGCCGCCAGGCCTGGTACTTCTCGAACACCGAGGCCAGCTCGCCGGCCAGCGCCCACGGCTTCAGAGCATCATCGCCGGCAAGATACGACTGCAGCGCGCGCATCGGTGGCTGCGCCAGCAGCGACGGATCGCGCAGCGCCTGGTACAGCTTCCAGTGCAGGCCGGCCGCGTCCAGATCGTCCTGCTCGCCGCTGACGTTGGCCTTCAGCGCCCGCGCCACGAACTCGCCGGGGGTCAGGAACTGGAGGTTGGCGGCGACGCCGAATTCCGCGGCCAGTGTCGCCTGCAGCCAGCGCCGCATCGCCACCTGCGGGATCAGCACCACTTCCGGCGCCAGCAGCGGCTGGCCCTGCACCGGCACACGCACGTTGCGCGCCAGCAGCGCGGCCAGCACGTCCAGGGAATTGGAATGGTAGAGGCGGAAATCGCTGCCCGGGTCACTCATCATGCACAGTGTGCAGCACGGCAGGCAGTATTCAATGGTTGGCACGCCAGCGGTACGGATTGTTCCGGCCCGCCGACCGATTGTCCCGGCCTACGCGAGGCCTTGCCGTGCAACAATACTGGACCGTCCAGTCTGCTTATGTTCAGCCGACGGGCCCGATCCTTCGATGTCTAAAAAACGTTAATGGTGCCCATGTCGGCTTCCACCTCCAGTCTGGTGCAGTTATCCAACGTCCGCATCGACCGGAGCGGGCGCACGATCCTGCGCGACGTGTCGCTGCAGGTGCCCAAGGGCAGCATCACTGCCGTGCTCGGTCCGTCCGGCAGCGGCAAGTCGACCCTGCTGGCGGCGCTGACCGGCGAACTGCGCCCGGTCGCCGGCGAGGTCACCCTGTTCGGCAAGCCGATCCCGCATGACAGCGGCGCACTGCTGGAAATGCGCAAGAGCGTGGGCGTGCTGCTGCAGGGCAATGGCCTGCTGACCGACCTCACTGTGGCCGAAAACGTCGCCCTGCCGCTGCGCACGCACACCCGCCTGCCGACCGCCGTGCTGCGCCGCCTGGTGGAAATGAAGCTGCATGCGGTGGGCCTGCTGGCCGCCGCCGATGCCTGGCCGCGCGAGCTGTCCGGCGGCATGGCGCGCCGTGTGGCGCTGGCCCGTGCGCTGGCGCTGGACCCGCCGCTGATGATCTACGACGAGCCGCTGACCGGGCTGGATCCGATCGCCTCCGGGGTGATCATGAGCCTGATCCAGCGCCTCAACCACAGCCTGGGCCTGACCAGCATCATCGTCAGCCACCACGTGCACGAGACCCTGCCGATCTGCGACCAGGTGATCGCGATCGCCAATGGCGGCATCGTGTTCCAGGGCACGCCCGAGGCGCTGCAGTCCAGCCAGGACCCGCTGCTGCGGCAGTTCCTGCATGGCCAGCCCGATGGCCCCATCCCGTTCGATGCCGCGCCGCGCGCGAGGGTCGCCTGATGCCGTTCGTCCAAGCCACCCGTTCGCTTGGCCGCGCCGGCCTTTTCTCGCTGACCGTTTTGCGCGGTTCGCTGCCCACGCGTGATTTCCTTGCCGAGCTGACCCGCGAGATCTACAAGATCGGCGCGCGCTCGCTGCCCATCATCGCCGTCGGTGGTGCCTTCGTCGGCCTGGTGCTGACCCTGCAGGGCTACCGCACGCTGACCACCTTCGGTGCGGCCGACGCGCTGTCGACCCTGCTCGGCCTGTCGCTGTACCGCGAGCTGGCACCGGTGCTGACCGCGCTGCTGTTCATCGGCCGCGCCGGCAGCTCGATCGCGGCCGAACTGGGCCTGATGCGTGCCACCGACCAGATCAAGGCGCTGGAGCTGATGGCGATCGACCCGGTGGCCAAGGCGGTAGCGCCGCGCTTCTGGGCGGCGGTGCTGACCGTGCCGTTGCTGACCGGCATCTTCTGTTCGCTGGCGATCAGCGCCAGCTACTTCGAAGCCGTGCACGTGCTGGGCCTGGACAACGGCGTGTTCTGGTCGGCGCTGCGCAACAGCGTGGATTTCTGGGACGACTTCGGCGTGGCGATGCTGAAGTCGGCGATCTTCGGCGGCACTGCCGCGCTGGTGGCCGCCTATGTTGGTTTCCACGCCGAGCCGACCATTGAAGGCACTTCGGTGGCGACCACCCGTGCGGTGGTCAACGCCTCGCTGCTGGTGCTGATGTTCAACTTCGTGCTGTCGGCAATGTTGTTCACCTAACCCCTCCACCGGCGGTGCGCAGGCGCGCGCGGCCACCACGACTCGATCAGGTAATCCACATGGCCATCCGCGGTCCCAGACTTGAATTCTCTGTCGGCGCCTTCCTGCTGCTGGCTCTGGCCTCGTTGCTGGTGCTGGCCGTGGCCTCGACCAACCAGCGCTGGAGCTGGGGCAGTGAGGGCTATGACCTGAAGGCGCGCTTCTCCCAGGTCGGCCAGCTGCGCAAGCAGGCGCCGGTGAAGATCGGCGGCGTGACCGTCGGCCAGGTCGCTTCGATCGACCTGGACCCGGTGAAGTTCGAATCCATCGTGACGCTGCGCATGGACAGCAAGGTCAAGGACCTGCCGGCGGACACCTCGGCCGGCATCTTCACCAGTGGTTTGCTCGGCGAGAGCTATATCGGTCTGCAGCCGGGCGGTGACCCGGACGTGCTGAAGGCCGGCGACGAGATCGTCTTCACCCAGCCGGCCGTGGACCTGATCCAGCTGGTCGGCAAGTACATGTTCAGTGGCGGCGCCGGTGGCGGCACTGCTCAGAAGCCCAACGATGGCGCGCAGGCGCCTGCAACGGAACCGCAACCATGAAAATGAAACTGATCCCGGCCCTGCTCGCCTCGGCGCTGCTGGCAGCCACCCCGTTCCTGGCCCAGGCCCAGGCCGCCGCACCTGCCGCTGCCGCAACGCAGAGCCAGGCCGGCAAGGTGGTGATCGATGCCAGCAGCCGCATCCTGTCCACGCTGCAGCAGCGCAAGAGCGAGTTCACCAGCAACCCGGCCAGCCTGCGCAGCTACATCGACAGCGAACTGACCCGCACCTTCGACCGCGACTACGCCGCGCGTCTGGTGCTGGGCCCGCACGCCCGCGGCGCTTCCGACGCCGACATCAAGCTGTTCGCCGATGCGATGGCCGACAGCCTGATGCAGCGCTACGGCTCGGCCCTGCTCAACATCCAGGGCAAGCCAAGCTTCCGCCTGAAGGGTGAAAGCCCGCTGCCGGGCAATCGTGGCGTGCGTGTCAGCACCGAACTGGTGCGCGCCGGCAACGAGCCGACTCCGGTCGAGTACTGGATGCGCAACGTGAACGGCCAGTGGAAGATCTTCGACGTCAACATTGAAGGCATTTCCTACGTGCAGACCTTCCGCAACCAGTTCGATACCCCGCTGCGCCAGAAGGGCATCAAGCAGGTGGCCAGCGAACTGCACAGCGGCAGCATGCAGGCCGGGCCCGCGGGCAATGGCAAGTAACGCACTGGCACTGCTGGAAGGCGACACCCTGCGCCTGCGCGGGGTGCTCGACCGTGCCGCGGTGATCTCGCTGTGGCCGCAGCTGCAGGCCCTGCCGGCAAAGCTGTCACGGCTGGAGCTGGGCGAGGTGGACCGCGTGGACAGCGCCGGCCTGGCGCTGCTGGCCGAGCTGGCGGCACGCGCGCGCAGGAGCGGTCACCCACTGGTCGTCTCCGGCGCGCCGGCCGGCTACAACGAGCTGAGCGCAGCCTACCGGCTGTCGCCCGATCTGGATTTCAACGCTACTTCTGCTGCGAGCTGACATGAACGTCGTACGCACTCTCCCCTTGATCGTCCTGGCCGCCGCGCTGACCGCCTGCGCGGGCAAGCCCGCACGCAGCGATGCACCGGCAGCCAGTACCGTGGTCCCGGCCAGCACCGTCGCCGAGGCCTCCGCCCCCACCGCCGATACCGCTACGATTGATGCCGCGCCGGCCGCAGCCGTGGTTGCCGCCCCTGCACCGGCCACGCCACCCTCCGTACCGGCCCGCGGCGCCGACACCGATGCGGCCAGGGCCGCAGCGGCGACCGCCCCCGGTGGTGATGACGACTTCGATGCCCTCTATGGCGGCAGCGGCAACACCGGCAGTGCGGCAGCCTACGACCCATGGGAACCGTTCAACCGCAAGGTGCACAAGTTCAACAACGCGGTCGACCGCGGCATTGCCCGTCCGCTGGCCACGGCCTATACCCACGTAGTGCCGCGCTTCGCCCGCACCGGCGTCAGCAACTTCTTCAGCAACCTGCGGGCACCGGTGACCATCACCAACCAGCTGCTGCAGGGCCGCGGTGCCGATGCCTGGGACAGCCTCGGCCGCTTTCTGATGAACAGCACGCTGGGCATCGGTGGCCTGTTCGATCCGGCCAGCAAGGCGATGGTGCCGCGCCGCAATGAAGACTTCGGCCAGACCCTGGGTGCGTGGGGCTGGCGGCGTTCGCGCTACGTGGAACTGCCGTTCTTCGGCCCGCGCACCGTACGCGATGTATTCGGCCTGGCCGGTGACATTCCGCTGTCGCCGATCCGCCGCATCGAGGAGGACAAGGTCCGCATCGGCCTGCAGGGCCTGCAGCTGGTGGATACCCGCGCGCAGCTGCTGGCGGTCGACGACCTGCGTGACACCGCCGTGGACGAGTACTCGCTGGTCCGCGATGCGTGGATGCAGCGCCGCAACTACCAGATCGAGAACGATCTGCGCAGCAAGCGCGACCGTGGCCACGACGATGCCAATTCGCCGATCCCGGTCGATGCGATGCCGATGCCGCAGTGGACGCACTGAGTCCAGCCTGCAGCGCATGAAAAACCCCGCTTCGGCGGGGTTTTTCTTTCCGGCAGATGCCAACCTCGGTTGGCACGCTTTCCTCAAGCCGCCAGCGCGGCCTCGATAGCGTCGCGCAGGCGCGCGTCATCGGCAGCCACGTCCGGGGCGAAGCGGGCGATGACCTCGCCGTCGCGGCCAACCAGGAACTTCTCGAAGTTCCACAGCACTGCCGGCGCTGCGTGGATCGGAATCTCCTTGCTCGCCAGGCGCTCACGCAGCGGACCCTCGCCGATCGACTGCGGCTGGGCGGCGGTCAGCTGCTGATACAGAGGGTGGGTGTCGTCACCGGCCACGCTGATCTTGGAGAACATCGGGAAGCTGACGTCGTAGGTAAGCTGGCAGAACTGCTGGATTTCCGCCTCGCTGCCCGGCTCCTGGCCGAGGAAGTTGTTGGCGGGGAAGCCCAGCACTTCCAGGCCCTGCGCGTGCTTTTCCGAATACAGCGCCTGCAGGCCTTCGTACTGCGGGGTCAGGCCGCACTTGGAGGCGACGTTGACCAGCAGCAGCACCTTGCCCTGGTAGTCGGCAAGCGAGGACGGCTGGCCGTCGATGGTGGTGAGGGAAATGTCCTGGATCGGGGTGCTCACGTGGGGCTCCGGCAACAGCGGGAAATGGCCCACCAGCATAGCGCTGTGCGCGCGGTTGTAGAGCCGAGCCTACGCTCGGCTGCTGTGGCATCAGCCGAGCGTGGGCCCGGCTCTACAGGCAGGATTCAATCCACGCAGATCGTGCCCTGCGCCTTGCCGTCGTCAATGCGCTGGCGGCAACCGAAGTTCTGGCGCACGTCGCGCTGGCAGGTACCGGTGACGGCACTGCCGGCGGCCACGTCGCCCGTGGCCAGGCACTGGCCGCTGCAGTCGCTCTTGCGGCTGCAGGCCTTGCCGGCGTCGGCATAGGGAATCACGCACTGCTCGCGCTGCAGCCGGCCGAGCCGCTGCAGGGTGCCACCGGCGGCCTGGCAGTCCACGTCGCGCGCTTCGCGGTACGCCTCGTCCGCTTCGGGGGTGCTGGAGGCGGCCTGCGTGGTCGTGTCCACGGTCGTTGGCGTGCTGCTGCAGGCGGCGAGCAGCGCGGTCAGGACAAGGCTGGTGAAGCGGGGCAGGCGCATGGCGGTACCTGGTCGAAGCGGACAGGCCGCCAGCATACCCATCGGCGATGCAGGCGGCGTGTCAGTGTGGCTCAGGCCTCGTCGCCCTCGCCGTCACTGCCTTCCTCCTCGGCCACCGCATCACCCTCGGCCAGGTCGCCGAGCAGCGACTGCGCCTGTTCGGACGCCAGCGACTCCACGCCACGCAGGCGGCGTTCGATGGTACGGGTCTTGCGGCTGGCCTCCCCGATGCTGCGGCCAACGGTAGTGATCTGCTTCTCGGCCTTTTCCAGGATGCCGGCGAACTTCCCGAACTCGCTCTTGACCGCACCCAGCAGGCCCCACACTTCGCTGGATCGCTTTTCAATGGCCAGGGTGCGGAAGCCCATCTGCAGGCTGTTGAGCAACGCGGTGACCGTGGTCGGTCCGGCCACCACCACACGGTGCTCGCGCTGCAGCAGGTCGACCAGGCCCGGGCGCCGGATCACCTCGGCATACAGGCCTTCGGTGGGCAGGAACATCACCGCGAAGTCCGTGGTGTGCGGTGGCACGATGTACTTGTCGCAGATCGACTTGGCCTGCACGCGCACCGCGCGCTCCAGCTGGATGCCCTGCAGGCGCACGCCCTCGGCATCGCCCTGTTCCTGTGCGTCCAGCAGGCGCTCGTAATCCTCGCGCGGGAACTTGGAGTCGATCGGCAGCCACACCGGCGTGTCGTCGCTGCTGCGGCCCGGCAGGCGCACGGCGATATCGACCATCTCGCCACTATCCGGGCGCACCCTCACCGCACGCGCGTACTGCTCCTGGGTGAGTGTCTGCTCGAGGATGTTCTCCAGCTGCACTTCGCCCCAGCTGCCGCGGTTCTTGACGTTGGTCAGCACACGCTTGAGGTCGCCCACGCCGGTGGCCAGCTGCTGCATCTCGCCGAGGCCACGCTGCACCTGTTCCAGGCGCTCGGAGACCAGCTTGAAGGAGTTGCCCAGCCGCGTTTCCAGCGTCGACTGCAGCTTCTCGTCCACGGTGTGGCGCATCTGCTCCAGCTTCTGGGCGTTGTCGTTCTGCAGCGCGCGCAGCTGTTCCTCCAGCGTGGCACGCATCTCGGCGATGCGCTGCTCGTTGCGCTGGGTCAGTTCCTGCAGGCGCAGGCCCAGACTGTCGGTCAGGCGCTGCTGCGACTGCGCGCCCTCCTCGCGATCCTTGCGTGCATCGTCCACCAGGGTCTGGCGCAGCGCCCCGAGCTGGGTATCGGTACGCGCAGTGAGCTCCTGCAGCTGCTGGCCAAACGCATGGATGCGTGCCTCCTGCTGCTGGCCGAAGGTCTCCAGCTGGCCGCGCAGTTCCTGCAGCCGCTGCCCCATCAACGCTGCGCCGCGCTGCTGGCTGTCGGCCACTTCAGCGCGGGCTTTGCGGGCATCTTCGCCCAGCG
The DNA here is from genome assembly GCF_054083135.1 of Stenotrophomonas maltophilia group sp. LNF247. Classification (NCBI taxonomy): domain Bacteria; kingdom Pseudomonadati; phylum Pseudomonadota; class Gammaproteobacteria; order Lysobacterales; family Lysobacteraceae; genus Stenotrophomonas; species Stenotrophomonas maltophilia group sp. LNF247. Next base: position 80,251 of record NZ_JBSRQL010000015.1, on the reverse strand, counting down.
CTTCGCGCAGCAGGTCCAGGCGCTGGTCGGTGCGGGTGGACAGATCGGTCAGCGCGCGGGCGAAGCCATCGAGCTGTTCGCGCAGTTCGCTGCGCCCGGCGCGGGCCTCCTCGCGCACGGCCTGTTCCAGGCGGTCATGCGGCGGACGGCGCAGCAGGGCGACCAGTTGCAGGATGAGCACGGCCAATAGAAGGCCGGCAATGAGCAGGTATTCGGTTTGCATGGGGCAAGTGTAGGCTGGCCGAGTCTCAGCTGCTGCGTCAGGACCATGCCCGCTCTATACGGAAAGCCCACTTCCATCAACGTGCGCAAGGTACTGTGGCTGTGCGCGGGGCTGGATCTGCCCCTGCATCACGAGCCGGTCCCCCCACCTGATCTGCTGGCCACGCTGAACCCCAACCGGCAGGTGCCGGTGCTGCGCGATGGCGACTTCGTACTGTGGGAATCCAACAGCATCTGCCGCTACCTTGCCGCGCGCGCCGGACGCGAGGATCTGCTGCCACGTGCGGCGCAGGCCCGTGCGCGGGTGGAGCAGTGGATGGACTGGCAGGCCAGCGATCTCAACAGTGCCTGGCGCCACGTGTTCATGGCGCGCGTGCGCCAGCATCCGGACTATCCGGACGATGCCCGCGCCGAGGCCAGCCTGGCGCAGTGGAACCGGCTGATGGGTGTGCTTGAAGCCCAGCTGGCCGCCACCGATGCCTATGTGGCGGGCAGCACCTTCACCCTTGCAGATATCGTGCTGGGGCTGTCGACCCAACGCTGGCGCAGCACGCCGGGCAGCAAGCCCGCGCTGCCCCACCTCGTCGCATGGTTCGAGCGCCTGCGAGAGCAGCCCGGTTTCGCCGAACACGTCGACAACGGCGTGGCGTGAGCCGTGGTTTCCGCAGCTGTTGGTAGGTGTCGACCCTGGTCGACACGGCTGATCCACGCCATGTGTGGATGAAGCTCCGTAGAGCCGAGCCTATGCTCGGCTGACGCCCACGCGCGAACGGCAGCCGAGCGTGGGCTCGGCTCTACAGGAGCCTTACCAGCCTTCCAGCACGATCTTGCCCTTGGCGCGATGGCTCTCCAGCAGCGCATGGGCACGGCGCAGGTTGGCCGCGTCGATGCGCCCGAAGTGCTCGCCCAGCGTGGTCTGCAGCACGCCGGCATCGATCAGCTCGGCCACCCGGTTCAACAGGTCGTGCTGGCGCTGCATGTCCGCCGTCCGGTACAGCGGGCGGGTGAACATCGATTCCCAGTGCAGTGACAACGCCTTGCGCTTGAGCGCCATCACATCCACCTGGCCCGGGTCATCGATCAGGCCGAACTGCCCTTGCGGCGCCAGCAGCTCCACGATCTGCGCGTAGTGCTGGTCGGAATGGGTCAGGCTGGCCACGTGCTGCACCTCGCTGATGCCCAGCCGCGCCAGGCCCTCGGCCAGTGGCAGGCGGTGGTCGATCACATGGTGGGCGCCCATCGCATACACCCAGTCCTGGGTCTCCGGGCGCGAGGCGGTGCCGATCACGGTCAGCCTGGTGAGCTTCCGCGCCAACTGCACCAGGATCGAGCCGACACCACCGGCAGCGCCGATCACCAGCAGGGTCTGGCCTTCGCCCCCGTCCTCGGGAATGCGCAGGCGGTCGAACAGCAGCTCCCAGGCGGTGATCGCGGTCAGCGGCAGTGCGGCGGCAGCGGCGTCATCGAGGCTGGCCGGCTTGCGGCCGACGCTGCGTTCGTCCACCAACTGGTACTGGGCATTGCTGCCCGGGCGATCGATGACGCCAGCGTAGTAGACCGCATCGCCGGGCTGGAACAGGCTCACCTCGCTGCCCACCGCATCGACGATGCCGACCGCATCCCAGCCCAGCACGCGCGGGCCGTCGGTGGCCACGCCTCGGCGGACCTTGGTGTCGACGGGGTTCACCGCCACCGCGCGCACCGCCACGCGCAGGTCGCGCGGGCCGGGCTGCGGCAACTCCAGTTCGAGGTCGATCAGGGCCTGGGGATCATCGATCGGCAGGCCGGCTTGGGTGTAGGCAATGGCGCGCATGGCAGCGGTCCAGTGGGGGAGGAGGCGACAGGTTGCGCCGCACGCGGTCTCGCAGAAAGGCGGAGAATCGGGCAGCACTTTCACTCTGGCGATGAAGATGATCCGCTTCGACGATCTGCAGCTGTTCGTCCGCACTGCTGCGCTGGGCAGCTTTTCGCAAGCGGCCCGCGAGGCCGACCTGCTGCCGGGGCAGGTCGCCGCGGCAGTGGCGCGGCTGGAACGCGAGCTGGACCTGCGCCTGTTCGTGCGCACCACCCGCAGCCTGCGCCTGACCGGCGAGGGCGCGCTGTACCTGCCCTACGCACAGGACGTGCTGGCCACCCTGCGCGAGGGCCAGGCGCGCGTGCAGGCCGAGGACGCCGAACTGCACGGCACCCTGCAGCTGTCGGCGCCGTCGGACTTGGGCCGCAACCTGCTGCTGCCCTGGCTGAGCGCGTTCCGCGCGTCCCATCCCCGGCTGCGCCTGCACCTGCGCCTGTCCGATGAAGTGGCCGATGTGTTCCGCGACCCGGTCGACGTGGCCATCCGCATCGGCCACTTCGACGACGCCAACTACGTCGCCCTGCCCCTGCTGGAAGGCAATCGGCGCGTACTGGCGGCCTCGCCCGATTACCTGCAGCGGCGTGGCACGCCCACGCGCCTGGAAGATCTGCGTGAGCACGATTGCCTGGTCTACCAGCTCAGCGGTCGTGCCTACGATCGCTGGTCATTCGACGTCGACGGCCGCCGGGCGGTGATACCGGTGCGCGGCCCGCTGGTCTGCGATGACGCCGATGTGGTGCGGCGCTGGGCCGTGGCCGGCGAAGGCATCACCTACAAATCCTGGCTGGACCTGCGCGAAGACGTGCTGGCCGGGCGCCTGCAGCTGCTGCTCGACGGCGTCGGCAGCCACATTCCACTGCATCTCGTGTGCCCGCACCGCAAGCAGTTCTCACCCGCGGTGCGGCAGCTGCACGCGCAGCTGCGCCAGCACCTGCAACCGCTGCTGTCTGGCATGCCGGTTGGCCCCACCGGCCCCCTGTCCTCCGCCGTGGTGCTGGCCGACAATGGCGGCCCCGCGTAAGAGAGAACACCGCCATGCCGTGGATGGGCATCCAGGACCTGTGGACGTTTCTGGTCGCCGTGCTGGTGTTTCTCGCCCTGCCCGGCCCCGGCACCTTCACCCTGCTGACCGCCACCGGCCGTGGCGGCGTGCGTGGCGGCTACACTGCATTGGCCGGCCTGCTGGTCGGCGACCAGATCCTGATGTGGCTGGCGCTGGCCGGCGTGGCCGCACTGCTCAAGGCCAACCCGCTGGTGTTCCACGCCGTGCAGTACCTGGGTGCGGCCTACCTGGTGTGGGTGGGCATCAGCCTGCTGCGCACGCCCAAGCACGAGGGTGGCGACGCTGGCCCGATCCGCATGCAGCCCGGCCGCTATTTCCAGCAGGCGATCCTGGTCAGCCTGCTCAATCCGAAGGCGATCCTGTTCTACATGGCCTTCCTGCCGTTGTTCATCGATCCGAAGGCACACCAGGGCATCGCCACCTTCGCCGCGCTGGCCGGCATCATCCTGGTGGTCAGTATCGCCTACTGCTCGATGCTGATCGGCGTGGGCAACCTGGCCCGTCGCCGGTTGATCCAGCACCCGCGGATCAGCGATGCGCTGCGCCGCGTGGCCGGCCTGTTCCTGGTGGGGTTCGGCATCCGGCTCGGGTTGAACGGGTGAACGGGCGGCTGCCGCTGCTCGGCCTGGCCCTGCTGTTCGCCGGCACCGCCTCTGGCGACCCGGCCTGCTTTATGCCGATTCCGGCAGTCTGGTCGCGGTGCAGCGCGCGCGCCGGCAATCATGACCCCCGTCAGTGGTAATGCTGCGCTGCGTTCGGTCACACTCGGGAACTTGTCGTTCTAAGTCACCCCTTCCGAGGCCTGCATGTCCCTGTTCCGGCGCAAGTCCCTAGATTCCGTCACCGTCCACGAAGCCGGCAGGCGCCTGATCCCGACGCTCAGCTGGCCGCACCTGATCGCGCTGGGCATCGGCGCCATCGTCGGTACCGGCATCTACACGCTGATCGGCGTCGGTGCCAACCTGGCTGGCCCGGCCGTGCTGATCTCCTTCGCCATCGCCGGTGCGGTCTGTGCCTGCGCGGCGCTGTCCTACGCCGAGCTGTCGACGATGATGCCCGCCGCCGGCAGTGCCTACACCTACAGCTACAGTGCGCTGGGCGAGGTGTTCGCCTGGGTGGTGGGCTGGAGCCTGATCCTGGAGTACTCGCTGGTGGTGAGTACGGTGGCGGTGGGCTGGTCCGGCTACTTCGTCGGCTTCCTCGAATGGGTCCACACCCAGTTCGGCTGGAACGTGCACCTGCCGGCCTGGCTGGCGGCCGGCCCGCACGTGGAAGGCGGCATGATCAACCTGCCGGCGATCATCATCACCTGGCTGGTGGCCGGCATGCTGATGGCCGGCACCAAGGAAAGCGCCACGCTCAACGCCATCCTGGTGGTGTTCAAGCTGATCGCGCTGGCCATCTTCGTGGCCGTGGCCCTGCCCGCGTTCGACAGCGCCAACCTGCAGCCGTTCATGCCGTACGGCTTCGCCAAGTCGATGGGCCCCGACGGCGTCGAGCACGGCGTGATGGCGGCAGCGGCGATCATCTTCTTCGCCTTCTACGGCTTCGATGCGATCTCCACCGCCGCCGAGGAAACCAAGAACCCGGGCCGCGACCTGTCGATCGGCATCATCGGTTCGATGATCGGCTGCACCATCGTCTACGTGCTGGTGGCGCTGGCCGCCGTGGGTGCGATGAGCTACGCGGTGTTCGGCCACAGCGCCGAGCCGCTGGCGCTGATCATGCGCCAGCTGGGCCATCCGACCGCGGCGATGGTGATCGGCGTGATCGCGATCATCGCCCTGCCGACCGTGCTGTTGGCCTTCCTGTACGGCCAGAGCCGCATCTTCTTCGTGATGAGCCGCGACGGCCTGCTGCCGCGTCGCCTGTCCAAGGTGAACGCACGTACCGGCACGCCGGTGGCAACCACGCTGTTCACTGCGGTCGTGGTTTCCGCGCTGGCCGGCGTGGCGCGCCTGGACGAGATTGCCGCACTGGCCAACGCCGGTACCCTGGCCGCGTTCACTGCGGTAGGCATCTGCCTGGTGGTGCTGCGGCTGCGCGAGCCGGACCGCGCGCGCACGTTCCGCACGCCGCTGGCCTTCGTGGTTGGCCCGCTGGCCGCGCTGGGTTGCATCTACCTGTTCATCAGCCTGCCGCACACCACCCAGCTGTACTTCCTGTTGTGGAACGTGGCCGGCCTGGTGCTGTACCTGCTGTACAGCCGACGCCATGCGCTGATCGCGAAATAGACCGATCACCGGTAGTGGCGGCCGCTGGCCGGCACCACCGCAGGGCGTTTCAACCGCCCTGCTTTGCGGCGTAGTCCTGCGCCTGGCGCATCACCCGCAGCAGGTTGCCGCCCCAGATGCCGGCGATCTGCTTCTCGGTATAGCCCTTGCGCAGCAGCCACGCGGTGATCTTCGGCAGCTGGCTGACATCGGGCAGGTCACTCAGTCCGCCACCACCATCCCAGTCCAGGCCGATGCCCGCGTGCTCAGGGCCGACCACCGTGAGGATGTGGTCGAAGTGGGCGAAGAAGTCGTCCAGGCTGGCGTGCCGCACCGGGTGCTCGTGGTCCAGTGCCTGTTCGGCCTTCAGCAGGGCAACGCCTTGTTCGATGCCCATGCCTTCCCAGCCGCCCAGCTGCTTGCTCAGCGCTTCCTCGGCCTGTTTGCGCTCGGGCGTCTTCGCGGTGTCGATCAGGTAGCCGCCATAGGCGTTCACCTGGATCACGCCGCCGGCTTTGGCCAGCTTGCGCAGGCGCGCGTCGTCGAGGTTGCGCGGGTGGTCGTAGACCGCCTTGGCCGAGCTGTGCGACAGCACGAATGGTACCGGCATCATTGCCAGCAGATCGTCGAACACCGCATCCGATGCATGTGACTGGTCGATCACGATGCCCAGCTTCACCGCCTGCCGCACCAGCTCCTTGCCGGCCGGGCTAAGTCCTTTCCATTCCGCACCCTTGGGATCGGTGGCCGAATCGGCGAACTCGTTGTTGGCAAAGTGCACGGTGCTGAGCAGGCGCAGGCCGGCGCGGTGGTAGAACGAGAGCAGGCTGGGATCGGCCACCAGCGGGCTGGCGTTTTCCATGCTGATGTAGACCACACGCTTGCCGGCCGCCTTGATCCGCGCCGCGTCATCGGCGGTCAGTGCCAGCGCGAACCGCTCGGGGTTGGCGGCCAGCATCTCGCGTATTTCCAGCAACCGCTGCAACCCGTGGTCACGTTCGGCCAGGTGAGCGGCGTGGCTGCGGTCGCCCTGGTCGGTGTAGATCGCCCAGAACCCGCCGTCCAGCGCGCCTTCGACCATGCGCGGGTAGTCCACCTGCGAGAGTGCGTTGCGGTCGTGGCGCTGTTCGATGTCGAAGCCGGTGCGGCCGAAATTGGCCGGCGTATCCAGATGGCTGTCGAGGGTGACCAGGCGCTGCTGCAGGGCCTTGGCGCGGGCCAGCTCCTGCGTGCTGAACTCGATGGCGTGGGCGGACAGTGGCGCGCACAGCGCCACGGCAAGCACGAAGGACAGGTGGCGCAACGATGGCATGGGCTCTCACCGGTGTTGGGAAGAGCCCGACCATAGCGCTGCGGCCCGCCGTTTTGTAGCGCCGGGCATGGGCTCGGCTGCCAGACAGATCAGCCGAGCGTGGGCTCGGCTCTACAGAGATCGGCAGTCACGCGGTCAATCCACCACGCGGCAGAACACGGCCTTGAGGTAACGCGATTCCTGCACGTGGGCCATGAACGGATGGTCCGGGCCGGCGCCGGCGACCTTCAGGATCTGGATCGTGCGGCCGGAGAAATAGGCCGCGCGGCGCAGCATGTCGAGGAACTGGTCCTCGGCCACCAGGCCGGTGCAGGAAAACGTGGCGAACAGGCCGCCCGGCTTCACCACGCCAAGCGCCAGCTTGTTCATGTCCAGGTACTTCTTCAGTGCGGTGATGACCTGGTCGCGGTCGCGGGTCATCTTCGCCGGGTCCAGGATCACCACGTCATACTGCTCACCGCGGTTGGCGGCGTCGCGCAGCCACGGGAAGATATCGGACTGGATGAACTTCGGGCGCACGTTGTTCAGGCGCGAATTGCCCTTGGCGATCTGGATGACGTCCTCATCAATGTCGATGCCGACCACTTCCGAGGCGCCACGCGCTGCTGCGTACACGGCGAAGCCACCGGTGTTGCAGCACAGGTCCAGAACGCTCTTGCCTTCCACCTGCTGGCTCAGCCACTCGCGGTTCTCGCGCTGGTCGGCGAAGAAGCCGGTCTTGTGTGCACCGGCCGGGTCGGCGCGGAACTTGATGCCGTACTCGGTGATCACCGCCGCTTCGGTGGTGGTGTTGCCGTGGAAGTCGAAGCTCTCCTGCTTCTGCACGTGTTCGTCGGCGAAGCTGTGGAAACGGCAGCCCGGGAACTGCTCGCGCAGGGCGTCGTAGATCCATTCGCGGTGGCGGAACATGCCGGCGGCGAAGAACTCGACCACCACCAGGTCGCCGTAGCGATCCACCACCAGGCCGGACAGGCCGTCGCCTTCGCTGTGCACCACGCGCCAGGCGTCGGAGACCGCGTCGAGCTTCAGCACCTCACGGCGCAGCGACACCGCCTGGGCGATCTTGCGCGAGAACCAGCCGGCATCGACCGGCACGTTCTGGTCGGTCTCAAGGATGCGCACGGCAATGCGCGAGTGCCCGTTGTAGAACCCGCGGCCAATGAACTCGCCATCGATGCCGACCACGTCGACGATGGAACCGGGCTTGGGCCGGACGGTCGGCTTCTCGACCAGTTTCTGGAAGATCCACGGGTGGCTGGAACGCCACGCATTCTTGAGGCGGACAATCGGAAGGGGGGTATTCATCCGGTCATTGTAGCCGGGGGGCACCGGGGGCCGGAAATCCAGGGCCCGGCGCGGCATTTGACGGCGGCCCGGCCAGGCCGCAGAATCGGCAGCAGAAGGGGAGTAGCTCCCAGACGTTGTCGCCGTCATTTCGAGCCCGCAGGCTCCGGTGCAACGGCAGTTCCAGCCGACTGGAACTGCGAGCGAGACCTTCGCCGTACTGGCGAAGCTCTGTCCCTGGATCCCCCTCCCGATCCTCCGTTGCAGATCCTCGCCGTCCGGCCTGGCATTCATCTTTCCAACGGACATTCCCAATGCAGACGATCGGTAACGTGTGGTTGTGGGGCGGCTTCGCAGCGGTGGTGGTCATCGCCCTGCTGGTCGACCTCGTGTTGATGCGCCATGGTGGACCGCACAAGGTCACCTTCAAGGAGGCCCTGTGGTGGTCCATCGGCTGGGTCGCGCTGGCCCTGCTGTTCAATGCCGGCCTCTGGTACTACCTGAATGAGACCGCCGGCCAGGTGGTAGCGAACAAAGTCGGCCTCGAATTCCTGACCGGCTACCTGGTCGAGAAGGCGCTGGCGGTCGACAACATCTTCGTGTTCCTGATGATCATGAGCTACTTCGCGGTGCCGGATGAGCAGCGCCAGAAGGTGCTGATCATCGGCATTCTGGGTGCGATCGTGCTGCGTACGATCATGATCTTCGCCGGCAGCGTGCTGATCAGCCAGTTCCATTGGCTGCTCTACGTATTCGGTGCTTTCCTGCTCTTCACCGGTTGGAAAATGTGGTTTGCCGCCGGCCAGGAGCCGGACCTGGAGACCAACCCGGCCCTGCGCTGGATGCGCAAGCACCTGCGCCTGCTGCCGGACTACGCCGGCAACGCGCTGAGCGTGAAGCGCGACGGCGTGCGCTGGTTCACCCCGCTGTTCGCGGTGCTGATCCTGATCGCGGTCACCGACGTGATCTTCGCGGTGGACAGCATCCCGGCGATCTTCGCGATCACCACCGACCCGTTCATCGTGCTCACCTCCAACGTGTTCGCGGTGCTGGGCCTGCGCGCGATGTTCTTCCTGCTGGCCGGCATGGCCGACCGCTTCCACCTGCTGCCGTATGGCCTGGCGCTGGTGCTGGGCTTCATCGGCATCAAGATGATGATCATCGACCTGTTCAAGATCCCGACCCCGGTGTCGCTGGGCGTGGTCGCGGTCATCATCGCCGCCACCGTGGTACTGAGCCTGAAGTACCCGCCGAAGGAAGGCTCCGGCCACGCCTGATCATGGCCGGCCGGCGGGATTGTCCCGCCGGCCGCACCCACTCTCCCGCAGCGGTGGCCTTGGTTTCGCGCCAGTCACCGCCATTGCTGAGGTATGGACAACAACGCGCCCCTGCCCGCCGGCGACGTGCCGGCCCCTCGCGATGACCGCTCGCGCATCCTGCGGGCGTTCAATCTCAGCCTTGCCGCTGTGCTGGTGCTGGTGGCCGTGTTCGCCCTGCAGGGCACCTTCGACTGGCGGCCGTGGGCGGTCGCACCGCTGGAAGCCAAGGGCCTGCTTGGCCTGATCGGTGGACCGATTCTGCATGCCTCGGTCGAGCACATCGCCGCCAACAGCATCGCGATCCTGATCCTGGGCACGCTGGCTGGCAGTGTCTACCCGAAAGCAACCGTACGCGCCCTGCCCCTGCTGTGGCTGGGCTCGGGCATCGGCGCGTGGATGCTGGGCAATCCGGGCAGCGTGCACCTGGGCGCCAGCGGGGTGACCCACGGCCTGATGTTCCTGCTGGCCAGCCTGGGCCTGCTGCGCCGCGACCGCACCGCCATCGCCACCGGCCTGATCGGCATGCTGTTCTACGGCGGCATGCTGATGACCATCCTGCCACACGCCGATGGCGTGTCCTGGCAGTCGCACATGGGCGGCGCCTTCGCCGGCATCATCGCCGCGCTGCTGTTCCGCAACGCCGACCCGCTGCCGCCGCGCCCGCGCTACAGCTGGGAAGACGAAGAAGACGAGGCAGAACCGCTGGCCGACGACGAGCTGGAGCCGCCGTCGCCACAGCGCGTGCCGGTGCTCTGGCAGCCGCGCGAGGGCCAGGACTACGTGGTGATTCCGTTCCGCCGGCCGGACGAACCGCGCGGTTGAAGCGAGGGGCCGCCGGGCATGGCCCGGCGCTACCGTGTGGACGCCCTGGGTAGCGCCGGGCCATGCCCGGCGGCCAGGGGTCGATCAGTTCCCCGCCGCGCCCATGCCATCCACCGCCTGCCGGCCCAGCGCCGGATCATCGGTGAAGAACGCATCGATGCCGGTCGCCAGATAGGCGTGCATCTCGGCAATCGAACCTTCGGGATTGCGCGCGGTGTCGGCGCCCTTGCGCAGGTTGCTGGCCTGGAAGTGGTTCTCCGGACGGAAGGTGTACGGAATCACCATCAGCCCCACTGCATGTGCGTCCTGTACCAGCGTGGTCGGCGTGCTCAGCGCGCCCTTGGCATCCAGCGGAATGATCGAGCGCAGTTCCGGGCCGATGCCGTCGGCGTAGCTGGCGATGTCCTTCAGTCCGGCCGGGGTCATCATCTGCGCGTAGGTCAGCGTGCCACCGGCCTTGGCGATGTCGGCCGGCTGGGTGCCGCCCTTCCACAGCAGTTGCAGCAGGCGGATGTTGCTGCCGCGCGGGATCTTGCCGCGCAGGTAGCGCAGGTTGGCGGTCTCGAACGACTGGATGGTGACCGGGCCGACGTTGGTATAGGCATTGCCACGCAGCGCGGTCAGGAGCTTGTCTTCCATCGGCAGGCCGATCGACTGGAAGTAGGTCGGGTGCTTGATCTCCGGCACCAGGCCGATGCCACGGTTGGCACGCCCGGCCTGCTGCACCAGGAAGGCCAGGATCTCGTCCAGGCTGGCGATGCGGAACTGACCGTCGTAGGCGGTGCTGCGCAGCTCCGGCAGGCGCTCGCGCGCATACAGGGTCTTCAGCTCGGCCAGGGTGAAGTCTTCGGTGAACCAGCCATCGACCTTCTGGCCGTCGATGACCTTGCTGGTGCGGCGGCTGGCGAACTCCGGATGCGAGGCCACATCAGTGGTGCCGCTGATCTCGTTCTCGTGGCGGGCCACCATCATTCCGTCCCTGGTCATCACCAGGTCCGGCTCGATGTAGTCGGCGCCATCGGCGATTGCCTGCGCATAGGCGGCCAGGGTGTGCTCGGGCAGCAACGCGCTCGCCCCGCGATGGCCATAGACCGACACCTTGTGCGCGGCCGGGGTGGAGGATTCAGCACTCATGGCCACCGATGGTGCCACGGCCAGCGACAACAGCAACGCACAACCCCACGACTTCACTGCGACTTCCCCAAGCGGTATGTGATGGGCGCCAGTATGCGGCGGCAATGTGACAGGTGGGGGAAGCCCGCACCTGTAGAGCCGAGCCCATGCTCGGCTGATTGGAAGAACAGCCGAGCATGGGCTCGGCTCTACAGTTACTTCCCGATGCAGAAGCTGGAGAAGATCCGTCCCAACAGGTCATCGGCGCTCATCTGCCCGGTGATCTCGCCCAGCGCGTCATGCGCCAGCCGCAGCTCTTCGGCGGCCAGTTCCAGGTGCTCCTGCGCCAGCTCGCCATCGGCGCGCTGCGCGTGCTCCTGCGCACGCTCGATTGCATCCACATGCCGCGTGCGCGCGGAGAACTCGCCATCCGCCTGCTCCCCTGCCCCGGCCGAAGCGATCAAACGCAGGCGCGCGTGCAGATCCTCCAGGCCGGCACCGGTCGCAGCCGAGACGAACACACGGTCCGGGTCGTCCAGCATCGGCAGCGCATCCAGCAGGTCCGACTTGTTGTGGATGTAGACCTTGTGTGGCACCGCTGCCACGGCCTCGCCCAGCGCCGCTTCACCCGCCGCCGGATCGCGCGCGTCCAAGACGATCAGGGCCAGGTCGGTTCGCTCGATCTCCACATGGGCGCGGCGCATGCCTTCGCGTTCGATGGCGTCGCCGCCGTCGCGCAGGCCAGCGGTATCGACCAGGGTCAGTTCCAGCCCGTCCAGGCGGATGGTCTCGCGAAGCGTGTCGCGGGTGGTGCCGGCGATGTCGGTGACGATGGCGCGTTCACTGCCGGCCAGCGCATTGAGCAATGAGCTCTTTCCGGCATTGGGCGGACCGATCAGCACCGCGTGCAGGCCATCGCGCAGGCGGCGACCGCGTTCGGCATCGCGGCGCAGCAGGGCCAAGTCGCTGCGCGCCTGTTCCAGCCCGCGCCGCACCTGTGCGCCACCGAGCGTATCCAGCGGTTCGTCGGCGAAGTCGATGGCCGCTTCCACGTGGATGCGCAGCATGACCAGCTGCTCGACCACGGCCTCGATGCGGCGCGAGAACACGCCATCCAGCGAGCGTCGTGCAGCGCGTGCGGCACGGTTGTCGCCGGCGGCGATCAGGTCAGCGATGGCCTCAGCCTGGGCCAGGTCGAGCTTGCCGTTGAGGAACGCGCGTTCGCTGAACTCACCCGGCCGCGCCTGGCGCGCACCGAGCGCGATGCAGCGCGCGACCAGCTGCTGCAGCAGCACCGGGCTGCCATGGCCCTGCAGTTCCACCACCTCTTCGCCGGTGAAGCTGTTCGGTGCCGGGAACCACAGCACGATGCCATCGTCGATGACCTCGCCGTCGGCATCACGCAGGCGCGCGTAGTGCGCGTGGCGCGGCCGCAGCGCGGGCGCCCCCAGCGCATTGGCAATCGCCGCTGCGCGCGGACCGGACAGGCGCACCAGGCCGACACCGCCCGCGCCGGGGGCACTGGCGATGGCCACAATGGTGTCGGTGCGGATCGCGTCGTTCATGGCTCAGAGCTTCTCCAGCTGCGTGCGTGCCTGCGCGGCACCGCTGCCCTGCGGCTGCAGCGCCAGGTAGGTGGTGTAGGCCTGCTTCGCCTTGGCCTTGTCGCCGGCGTTGAAGTAGGCATCACCCAGGTTGAGATAGGCCACGGCGCGCGATGGGTCGATCTTCAGCGTGTTCTCCAGCCAGCGCGCCGCTTCGGCATAGCGCTGCTGGCGGTAGTAGACGAAACCGAGGTTGTTGGCGGCCTGGGCAAAGTCCGGACGCAGCTTCAGTGCTTCGGTGAACTGCGCGACTGCCTCGTCGTACTGCTTCTCGCGGTACAGCTGCAGGCCACGGTCGTTGGCCTGCTGCGCGCGCTGGCGGTCGGACGCCGGGCCGGCGGAGGGCACTACCAGCTTGGCCTTGCCGCCCTGCAGGTCAGCCACCGTCACCGGCGCCTGGCTGCCCTTGGCCTCGCTGGCGGCATCCACCTTGTTGTTCAGTGCGATTGCATCGGCGGTCAGCTGGAGCGTATCGGCATTGAGGAATTCCTGGCTGTCCGGCACCTGGAACACGAACTCGCCGCCCTGCGAACCGGGCAGGCTGCCGAAGGCCGGGGTCTGGTGCGAGACCGCCGATACGGCCGGCGCCACGTAGGCGGCCAGCTCGGTACCGGTGATCAGGCCGTCGCCGTTGAGGTCACCCTTGCCGGCCAGCGCCTGCAGCAGCACCCAGGTGAACACCGAGTGGCCGTTGGGGCCGGCATCGGCCACCTGCTGGTCGGCGCCACCGGCGGTCAGCATCTGCCGCGCGCTGCGACGCGCGTTCTCGCGCAGGAACGACGACGACGACGGGCCGCCACGGGTCAGGCCCAGGCCGCTGTAGCAGGCATCCATCACGAACATCACGTGCTTGGCCTGCATGCTCTCGGCGATGTTCTGGATATCGGTCATCGCGATGGCATCGGTAGCGAATTCCTTCGGGTCCGAATCAACCGGGATGATGTAGCCGAGGTCGCGCCCTGAGGCGAGCTGGCGGGTCGCGCCGTGGCCGGCGAAGAACACGAACACGCGGTCGTTCCTGCCAGTGCGGTCATCGGCCAGGCGGTCGTGGAAGGCGGCCAGGATGTTGTTTCGGGTGGCCTGCTCGTTCTTCAGCACGATCACCTGCGAGGACGGGAAGCCGAACTGCCCGGTCAGGGTATCGGCCACCGCCTGCGCGTCGTGGCTGGCGTATTCCAGCTTCGGCCACTTGGCGTAGTTGTCGATGCCGACCACGATCGCCCACGACTTCTCGTAGCCGGTGGTGACGGTGGCGGCGCTGGCGTCACCCTTGCGCGCACGGGCGACCGTGAAGTCCCGGCCATTCCAGCCGGCGAACTGGTAGCCATCGGCGATCAGCCGGTCGAGGATCTGCGGCAGCGCCTTTACCGCACGATCGTGGATGTCATGGAACAGGATGATGCCGCGCTGTTCCTTGTTCACCTGGTCGAGCACGCGCTGCACGATCGATTCCGGCACCGGGTCGGCCCAGTCCATCGAATCGATGTTCCACATGATCGACTTCAGTCCGGCCTCGTTGAGCAGCTGCAGGCCTTCGGCGTTGCGCGCGCCATAGGGGAAGCGGAACAGCGGCGCGCGCTTGCTGTCGACATCCTTCAGCAGCGTGTCGGTGTCGAGCACCTGCTGGCGCAGCGCGTCACCGGTGGTGCGCGACAGTTGGGCGTGGGTCAGGCTGTGGTTGCCGACCGCATAGCCTTCTTCCATCAGGTTGCGGCTGATCTTCGCCATCGGGCCGAGGCTGACCTTGCCGTCGGCCTCGACCTTGCCCAGGTTGCGGCCCACTTCGAAGAAGACACCCGGCACGTCATAGCGCTTGAGGATGGCCACCACTTCATCGGTATAGGCCTTGTGCGGACCGTCGTCGAAAGTCAGCACCACGGTCTTGGCCGGCAGGTCGCGGCCGAAGATCTCGCGGTCGCTGTCCTTCATCGACATCGGGTATGGCTCGATCACGCCGTAGTCGCGCAGGATCGCTTCGCGGCTGTAGTCCTTGTGCAGGTGGGCGATGTAGTCCTCCCACTTCTCGCGCTTCAGCGCGATGGCGCGGGTGCGCTCGAAGCGGCTGAAGATGCGGGTCAGTTCCTGGTTGTAGTTGCGCTCGATCTCATCGAGCGCCTCCAGGTCCTCGCCGATGCGCTGGTGCAGCTTCACCGCCGGCAGCGAGGAATCGGTGCTGACCCGCTCATGCAGATCACGCAGTACTTCGCGGAAGGCCAGGCGGTCGGCGTCGAACAGTTCCGGCGCCGACTCGATGTAGTCCAGCACGGTGCCGAGGGTGGCGAAGCGCTGCGGGCTGGAGCCGCGCAGCAGGGTGTCGAACTGCGCGGCGATCGCCGTGCGCTGTTCCAGGCCATCGTGGAACAGCTGCTGGCCCACACGCGTGGAGGTGCCGCGGTCGGCGGCCGACTGCTGTTCCTCGTCTGCCAGCAGCACGATGATCCGGCGGTAACCGTCGAGCTGTTTCTTCAGGGCCACCAGCATCGGTGCGGCCGCGGGATCGGCGGCGGCCGCGGCCTGCGCGCTCGCCTGGGTGACGGTGGTCGCCGGCGCCTTCGCATCCTTGTCGCCACAACCGGCAACGACCAGGGTCAACAACAGCGAGGGCAGGAACAGGCGGAACGACGACGCACGCGGCATGGCGGACTCGAGGGCGGGAGGGACGATGTGCCGGCGATTCTAACGCCGCATGCGAAAAGCCCGCCTTGCGGCGGGCTTTTCGCGTCGATCGGTGCGGTAGAGTCGACTGTGGGTCGACTGCTCATCCGCCAGTCGACTAACAGTCGACTCTACAAAGCAGGTGACCTGCGGTCGGGATTACTTCTTCTTGACCGGGGCCGGAGCGGTGGTGGCCGGGACCGGCTCGCCGCCATGGCGCTTGGTCATCCACCACTGCTGCAGCAGGCCCAGGCCGCCGTTGACCACCCAGTACAGGACCAGGCCGGACGGCATGAAGGCCATCATGACGCCGAACACCAGCGGCATGAACTGCATCATCTTCTGCTGCATCGGGTCCATGCCCGGTGCCGGGGTCAGCTTCTGGGTGAACCACATCACTGCCACGTTGATGACCGGCAGGATGAAGTACGGGTCGCGTGCGGTCAGGTCCTGGATCCAGCCGAACCAGGGCGCCTGGCGCAGTTCGACCGATTCCACCAGCACCCAGTACAGGGCGAAGAAGATCGGCATCTGGATGAGGATCGGCAGGCAGCCGCCCATCGGATTGATCTTTTCCTTCTTGTACAGCTCCATCATCGCGGTCTGGAACTTCTGGCGGTCATCGCCATAGCGTTCCTTCAGCTGCGCGATGCGCGGCTGGAAACGACGCATCTTGGCGCCGCTCTTGTACTGGGTTGCCGACAGCGGGTACAGCACCAGCTTCAGCAGCACCACCAGCCCGACGATCGCCCAGCCCCAGTTGCCGACCAGCTTGTGCACCTGGTTGAGCACCCAGAACAGGCCCTGGCCGATCACCGCCATCATCGAGAAGCGGCTGTAGTCGACCACGCGGTCCAGGCCCGGCACATCTTCCTTGGCGATCAGGTTGACCAGCTTCGGGCCGACCCACAGGCGGGCTTCGGTGCTGGTCGACTGGCCCGGCGCCACGGTGAAGGCCGGGCCACGCGCTTCGATCAGGTCACGACCGGCCACCTGCGAGAGCACGTAGTGTGCGGTCTGGTCCTTCTGCGGGATCCAGGCGGTGAAGAAGTGGTGCTGCAGCATCGCCAGCCAGCCGCCGGTGATGTTCTGGTTCAGCGTGCCGTCTTCCAGGTAGTCCTTGAACGCACGACGCTGGTACTTCTTGTCATTGTCGTACCAGGTGGCACCGTTGAAGCTGAAGGAATCCGGGTTGGTCATGCTCCGCGACAGGATGGTCGGGGTGCGGTCCAGGGTGCGGTAGACGTAGCCGTTCCACGGCGCGGTGCCGGCGTTGCTGACTTCGTCCTTGAAGCGCACGGCGTACTCGTTGCGCGAGACGGTCAGGGTGCGCTTGATGGTCACGCCGTTGTCGGCGGTCCACACGAACGGGATCTGCAGTTCGTTCTGGCCCTTGGCCAGCACGAAGTCGGTGGTGTCACCCACCAGCTTGAAGCCGTCGGCGCCGGGAACCGGGGTGTTCTTGTCTTCGCTGGCCCAGCCACTGATCGCGCTGTACGGGTGGGCGGGGTCTTCGGTCAGCAGGCGGACCGGCGGACTGCCTTCGTCCTTGGTCTGCGGGAACTGCAGCAGCTCGGCGTCGAGCACGCGGCCGCCGTCGAGCACCAGGCGCAGCACGTCGGTGGTGACCGTCACGCGCTGGCTGGCCGGGGTAGCGCTGGCCTGGGCCTGTGCGGCGGCCTGGCCGGGGGCGCCCGGCACCTGGGCGCTGGGGATGGCGCCGGGGTTCGCGCCCGGAACACTCTGTGCGGCGGCCGGGGCCGACGTGGTGGTTGGTGCCGGGGTCGGAGCAGCCTTTTCACGGCTCCACTCCATCCACAGCAGCACGGCCACCATCAGCCAGGCAAAAATGAGGAATACGCGGGTCTGGTTCATCAGCGGACAGGCTCGGCGGGGCCGGGACGCGATGCCGGCTCGGTCAAAGAAGGAGTTGCGATGCCATCAGGCGGCGGCATTGTGCCGTCCACGCCCGGCGTGGGCAATGCACGCAGGCGACGCAGCAGGCGCAGGAAGGCCTGGCGGATCTCGTCGTTGCTGGCGGAACGCGCAGCACTACGAGCCACGACGACAAAGTCGCCTGGCTGGATGTCGGTACGTGTCTGACGCAGGATGTCGCGCAGGACGCGCTTGATCCGGTTACGCCCGACGGCGTTCGGATCGACCTTGCGGGAAACCGCCAGACCCAGCCTGGCCGGCCGGTCAGCCGGCAGCCAGTGCAGGGTCATCAGCGGATCGGACACACGGCGGGCGCCGTTGAAGACCGTTGAGTATTCGGCACGCGTGCGAACCCGCGCAGAGCGAGGGAATCGCTTGCGCGGGTCTGCAGTATTCACTGTCGAAGGGATTGCGTCTGCCGCGATGTGCGGCATGGCAATCAGGCGCTCAGGACTTTGCGGCCCTTGGCGCGGCGACGCGACAGGATCTTGCGGCCGTCAGCGGTCTTCATACGGGCACGGAAGCCGTGGTCGCGCTTACGCTTGAGGTTGCTGGGCTGGTAGGTGCGCTTCGTGGCCATTGGGGGCCTCTCGTATGAATGGGACGGAAAGAACCGGAAATTCTAGAGAGGTCTCCCCCCTCACGTCAACCCCTGGGGACTACGCGAATTCACCGGGCTGTGCAATAGCTGTGGATGTTTTTGTGAATAAGTAGGGGACAAGCATTCCGAAGGCGGGCGCTCGGTGGTAGTCTGAGCCATCCATTTCCCCCCTTTCCGGCCTGTGTCTGGGCGCCTTGTCGCGTCCATGCACCGGCCACCGGACGATTATTGCTGATGGATGCCTGGTCCCGTAGTCTCGAGCGCCTCGAAGCGGAGTTCCCGCCGGAAGACGTTCATACCTGGTTGAAGCCGCTGCAGGCCGATCTGCGCGTGGACAGCCTGGTGCTGTATGCACCCAATGCCTTCATCGTCGACCAGGTCCGCGAGCTGTACCTGGCCCGGATCCGCGAACTGCTGGCTCACTTCGCCGGTTTCAGCGACGTTTTTCTTGAAATCGGCTCGCGCCCGCGCCCTGTAGAGACGCAGAACGCGCCGGTTTCCACGTCGTCGGCGCCTGTGTCCAGCGAACCGCAGGTGCCGTTTGCCGGCAATCTGGACAATCACTACACCTTCGCCAACTTCGTCGAAGGCCGCAGCAACCAGCTGGGCCTGGCCGCCGCCTTCCAGGCAGCGCAGAAGCCGGGCGACCGCGCGCACAACCCGCTGCTGCTGTACGGAGGCACCGGCCTGGGCAAGACCCACCTGATGTTCGCCGCCGGCAACGCCATGCGCCAGGCCAATCCGGGCGCGAAGGTGCTGTACCTGCGTTCGGAACAGTTCTTCAGCGCGATGATCCGGGCCCTGCAGGAAAAGACCATGGATCAGTTCAAGCGCCAGTTCCAGCAGGTCGACGCGCTGCTGATCGATGACATCCAGTTCTTCGCCGGCAAGGACCGCACCCAGGAAGAGTTCTTCCACACCTTCAACGCGTTGTTCGATGGCAAGCAGCAGATCATCCTGACCTGCGACCGCTATCCGCGCGAGGTCGAAGGCCTGGAAGCGCGCCTGAAGTCGCGGCTTGCCTGGGGCCTGTCGGTCGCGATCGAACCGCCGGACTTCGAGACCCGCGCCGCGATCGTGCTGGCCAAGGCGCGCGAACGTGGCGCCGAGATTCCCGATGATGTTGCGTTCCTGATCGCCAAGAAGATGCGCTCCAACGTGCGCGACCTCGAAGGTGCGCTCAATACCCTGACCGCCCGCGCCAACTTCACCGGCCGCGCGATCACCACCGAATTTGCCCAGGAAACCCTGCGCGACCTGCTGCGCGCCCAGCAGCAGGCGATCAGCATTCCCAACATCCAGAAAACCGTTGCCGACTACTACGGCCTGCAGATCAAGGATCTGCTGTCGAAGCGTCGGACCCGCTCGCTGGCCCGCCCGCGCCAGGTCGCCATGGCCCTGACCAAGGAACTGACCGAGCACAGCCTGCCCGAGATCGGCGACGCCTTTGCCGGTCGCGATCACACCACGGTGCTGCATGCCTGCCGCCAGATCCGGACCCTGATGGAAACCGACGGCAAGCTTCGCGAGGACTGGGACAAGCTGATCCGGAAGCTGAGCGAATGATGCACGGATGCCGATGAGGCGTCATCGCACAAAACGGTGCAGAATCCGGTAGCAAGCGCGGGACACGTTGTGGATAAGAATGGCGTTTGAAATCGCGCTGGAGTTATCCACAGCTTTCCCCACCCTCTGGGGGTCGGTAATACAGAGGGTTTCGAGGCCAGAAACTCTTTTATTTACAAAGACTTAGCGTTGTTTTCCAGCGATTCTGTCTCTACCAGCACCACCAAGCTTTTGATTTATTCCACATTTTTTAAAGCATAGGGGCACGGAACCACATGCGTTTCACACTGCAGCGCGAAGCCTTTCTCAAGCCGTTGGCACAGGTCGTCAACGTGGTCGAACGCCGCCAGACCCTTCCGGTTCTGGCCAATTTCCTGGTCCAGGTGCAGAACGGCCAGCTGTCGCTGACCGGTACCGACCTGGAAGTGGAGATGGTGTCGCGGATCGCGGTTGAAGATGCCCAGGACGGCGAAACCACCATTCCCGCCCGCAAACTGTTCGAGATCATCCGCGCCCTGCCCGACGGCAGCCGGATCACCGTCTCGCAGACCGGTGACAAGATCACCGTGCAGGCCGGTCGCAGCCGCTTCACCCTGGCCACCCTGCCGTCCAATGACTTCCCGTCGGTGGACGAGGTGGAAGCCACCGAGCGCGTGGCCATCGGCGAAGCAACCCTGAAGGAGCTGATCGAGCGCACCGCGTTCGCGATGGCCCAGCAGGACGTGCGCTACTACCTCAACGGCCTGCTGTTCGACCTGCGCGGCGATGCGCTGCGCACCGTCGCCACCGACGGTCATCGCCTGGCCCTTTGCGAAACCGACCTGGCCAAGCCCAGCGGTTCCAAGCGCCAGATCATCGTGCCGCGCAAGGGCGTGACCGAGCTGCAGCGCCTGCTGGAAAGCGGCGATCGCGAGATCGAGCTGGAAGTTGGCCGTAGCCACGTCCGCGTCAAGCGCGACGATGTCACCTTCACTTCGAAGCTGATCGATGGCCGTTTCCCGGACTACGAAGCGGTGATCCCGATCGGCGCCGACCGCGAAGTGAAGGTGGACCGCGAAGCCCTGCGTGCCTCGCTGCAGCGCGCTGCGATCCTGTCCAACGAGAAGTACCGCGGCATTCGCGTGGAAGTCTCGCCGGGCAACCTGAAGATCAGCGCGCACAATCCGGAACAGGAAGAAGCCCAGGAAGAGATCGAGGCCGACACCACGGTCAGCGATCTGGCCATCGGCTTCAACGTGAACTACCTGTTGGATGCCCTCTCCGCCCTGCGCGACGAGGAAGTGATCATCCAGCTGCGCGACTCCAACTCCTCGGCGCTGGTGCGTGAGTCCAGCAGCGAGAAGTCGCGCCACGTGGTGATGCCGCTGCGTCTCTGACGGAAACGCTGTTTCACGTGGAACCCAGAAGCGCCCGGGACCTCCCGGGCGTTTTTTTATGTTCCACGTGGAGCATTGTCGAAACAGATCGGAGAAAGTCCGGACGCGCCCTGCTTGGCTCCAGACCAACTCGATCTCGCTTGCTCGAAGCAACTCAGGATCCAGGACCCTGGGGGGGCGCCTTGCAGTGCTCGTCGGGCTCCATGTTTTTGGGGTTCTGGCAGCGAGTTCTTCGCATATCCCACTTCGCTGTCCTGATCTTCACTGCTGGAAGCAGCAGATCCTCTTCCTGGAGGAGGTCCTCCGCTTCTGCAAACTGCACTGTCCACAGACCGGCTCGGGGGCAATTTGGGGAAATCCTAGCTTCTAAATCTGGGTATAAATCTAAAGCGTGGTGGTGATGGTAGAGCCAGATTTCGTGGAAAAATGTATTATCTATTTGTTTTTAAAGGGATTTATGAGTCTGAAACCCCCTGTATAGAGGGTCCTCGGGCTGGGGGGGAACCTGTGGATAGTTTTGAGCGCTTAACAAAAGGGCTTTTTTATCCACAGATTGCCCATACCTTGTGTATAAGTCATACATCCCTGCTGTGGACAGCGTGGAACGAGCGTCCTGAATTTCTTGAAATCTGTGGAACCCTCCAAGGCATCGGATCGCAGATTTGAAGGAATCGGCGGGGTCATCCGTCGGAGCCACCCGCGAGGTGTCCAGCGGGTGGCCCTGCAGTGCTCGCGAAATCGGCGAAATCCGAGGGCCTGGACGCTGGAACCTCGCGCAGATTTGAAGAAATTTCGGGCCTTTGCAGCCCGGAACGTGCGAGCGCGTCATCCGCATTCCACGTGGAACGCGTCCATCGATGGGTGCAGAAGCTGCACCTTCGGCTCAACCGGCCTGCCACCGCGCCCGGCTTGACCGATGCAGTAAGCTGATGGATTCCCTGCCCCTCTACCGCCTCGTGCGGATGGTCTTTCGCGCCCCATGCAGATCCGCCGCCTCGCCTTGCATCAACTGCGTCGCTTCAGTGCAGTGGACCTGTCGCCCCAGCCGGGATTGAACCTGCTGACCGGTGACAACGGTGCCGGCAAGACCAGCGTGCTCGAAGCCCTGCATCTGATGGCGTATGGGCGGAGCTTCCGAGGCCGGGTACGCGATGGTCTGGTGCGCCAGGGCCAGGAAGCCCTGGAAATCTTCGTCGAATGGGACGAACAACGCGCGAACCACCCGCCGCACCGCCGGAAGGCCGGGTTGCGCCACAGTGGCCAGGACTGGAAGGGGCGATTGGACGGGGAAGATGTCGCGCAGCTGGGCAATCTCTGCGCAGCACTGGCCGTGGTGACGTTCGAGCCCGGAAGCCACGCACTGGTCAGTGGTGGTGGCGAACCCCGCCGCCGCTTCCTCGATTGGGGCTTGTTCCACGTGGAACCGGATTTTCTGTCCTTGTGGCGCCGCTACTCCCGGGCGCTGAAGCAGCGCAACGCCCTGCTCAAGCAGGGCGGGCCGTTGCGGATGCTCGATACCTGGGATCACGAGCTGGCCGAGGCCGGAGAACCGCTGACCAGCCGCCGCCAGCACTACCTAGAGCGTCTGCAGCGGCGCACTGTAGCTTTGGCCGCCAACCTGGCGCCGCAACTGGGCATCCAGGGATTGGACCTGAGCCCTGGCTGGCGGCGGCATGAACTTCCGTTGGCCGACGCCCTGCTTCTGGCCCGGGAACGCGACCGGCAGGCCGGGTATACCTCGGTCGGCCCACACCGGGCAGACTGGAGCGTGGATTTCCAGAGCATTCCTGGTCGCCATTCGCTGTCCCGAGGCCAGGCCAAGCTGACGGCATTGGCGTGCCTGCTGGCGCAGGCCGAGGACTATGCGGAACAGCGCGGGGAATGGCCGGTGATCGCGCTGGACGATCTGGCCTCGGAACTGGATCGCACCCATCAGGCCAGGGTACTGGAGCGCCTGCTCACCGGACCGGCACAGATTTTCATCACCGCCACCGAAACCCCGGCAGCGCTGCAGGCGCTGACCCATATTGCCCGGTTCCACGTGGAACATGCACAGATCGTGGCTGTGCCATAGTGGGCACACCAGGGCCGCTCGACCCCGGCTGGTATAATTCGGGTTGGAATCCTTTCATTCTCGGCACACCGCTCCACGCGGTGGCCGACCTGCGGAGCCTACGGCAAGCGCAATGAGCGACGAACAGAACACCCCGGCAAACAACGGCAACTACGACGCCAACAGCATTACGGCCCTGGAAGGCCTGGAGGCTGTCCGCAAGCGTCCCGGCATGTACATCGGTGACGTGCATGACGGTACCGGTCTGCACCACATGGTGTTCGAGGTGGTCGACAACTCGATCGACGAGGCGCTGGCCGGCCACGCCGACCACGTTGCAGTGACCATCCACGCCGATGGCTCGGTCTCCGTGTCCGACAACGGCCGTGGCATTCCGACCGGCAAGCACGAGCAGATGAGCGCCAAGCTTGGTCGCGAAGTGTCCGCTGCCGAAGTGGTGATGACGGTCCTGCACGCAGGCGGCAAGTTCGACGACAACAGCTACAAGGTTTCCGGCGGCCTGCACGGCGTCGGCGTCAGCGTGGTCAACGCGCTGTCGCAGAAGCTGGTGGTGGATGTGTTCCAGAACGGCTTCCACTACCAGCAGGAGTTCAGCAACGGCGCCGCCGTGACCTCGCTGGCCAAGCTGGAAACCACCACCAAGCGCGGTACCACGGTGCGCTTCTGGCCGTCGACCGTCGCCTTCCACGACAACGTGGAATTCCACTACGACATCCTGGCCCGTCGCCTGCGCGAGCTGTCGTTCCTGAACTCCGGCGTCAAGATCGTCCTTGCCGACGAGCGTGGTGATGGCCGTCGCGATGATTTCCACTACGAAGGCGGCATCCGCAGCTTCGTGGAGCATCTGGCCCAGCTGAAGACCCCGCTGCATCCGAACGTCATCTCGGTCACTGGCGAGCACAACGGCATCGTCGTGGAGGTGGCGCTGCAGTGGACCGACTCCTACCAGGAGACGATGTACTGCTTCACCAACAACATTCCGCAGAAGGACGGCGGTACCCACCTGGCCGGTTTCCGCGGTGCGTTGACCCGCGTGCTCAACAACTACATCGAGCAGAACGGCATCGCCAAGCAGGCCAAGATCAACCTGACCGGCGACGACATGCGCGAAGGCATGATCGCGGTGCTGTCGGTGAAGGTGCCGGACCCGAGCTTCTCCAGCCAGACCAAGGAAAAACTGGTCAGTTCCGATGTGCGTCCGGCGGTGGAAAACGCCTTTGGTGCGCGCCTGGAAGAGTTCCTGCAGGAAAACCCCAACGAAGCCAAGGCGATCGCCGGCAAGATCGTCGACGCCGCGCGCGCGCGTGAAGCCGCGCGCAAGGCCCGCGACCTGACCCGCCGCAAGGGCGCGCTGGATATCGCCGGCCTGCCGGGCAAGCTGGCCGACTGCCAGGAAAAGGATCCGGCGCTGTCCGAACTGTTCATCGTCGAGGGTGACTCGGCAGGTGGTTCGGCCAAGCAGGGCCGCAACCGCAAGAACCAGGCAGTGCTGCCGCTGCGCGGCAAGATCCTCAACGTGGAACGCGCGCGTTTCGACCGCATGCTGTCCTCCGACCAGGTCGGTACGCTGATCACCGCGCTGGGCACCGGCATCGGCCGCGACGAGTACAACCCGGACAAGCTGCGTTACCACAAGATCATCATCATGACCGACGCCGACGTCGACGGCGCTCACATCCGCACCCTGCTGCTGACGTTCTTCTACCGTCAGATGCCGGAACTGATCGAGCGCGGTTACGTCTACATCGGCCTGCCCCCGCTGTACAAGATCAAGCAGGGCAAGCAGGAGCTGTACCTGAAGGACGACCCGGCGCTGGACAGCTACCTGGCCAGCAGCGCGGTGGAAAACGCCACGCTGGTGCCGGCCACCGGCGAACCGGGCATCGAAGGCCTTGCGCTGGAGAAGCTGCTTCTGGCCTACGCGGCCGCGCTGGATTCGATCGAGCGCAACGCACATCGTTACGACCGCAACCTGCTTGAAGCGCTGGTCGATTTCGTGCCGATGGACCTGGAGAGCCTGCGCAGTGCGGGTGAAGGCGAAGGGCTGGATGCACTTGCCAAGCGGCTCAACCAGGGCAGCCTGGGCAGCCCGCGTTTTACGCTGGAACTGCAGGAAGCCAACGACGAGCGCCCGGCCGCTGTACTGGTGACCCGTCGCCACATGGGCGAACAGCACGTCCAGGTGCTGCCGATGTCGGCGTTTGAAAGCGGCGAACTGCGCGCGATCCATCAGGCCTCGAAGCTGCTGCACGGCCTGATCCGCGAAGGCGCCACCATTTCCCGCGGCGCCAAGTCGATCGAAGTGGACAGCTTTGCCAAGGCACAGAACTGGCTGCTCGAGGAGGCCAAGCGCGGCCGCCAGATCCAGCGATTCAAGGGCCTGGGTGAAATGAATCCGGAGCAGCTGTGGGACACCACGGTGAATCCGGAGACCCGCCGACTGCTGCAGGTGCGCATCGAAGACGCTGTCGCTGCCGACCAGATCTTCAGCACGCTGATGGGCGATGTCGTCGAACCGCGTCGCGACTTCATCGAAGACAATGCGCTGAAGGTCGCAAACCTGGATATCTGAC
The DNA here is from genome assembly GCF_054083135.1 of Stenotrophomonas maltophilia group sp. LNF247. Lineage (NCBI taxonomy): Bacteria > Pseudomonadati > Pseudomonadota > Gammaproteobacteria > Lysobacterales > Lysobacteraceae > Stenotrophomonas > Stenotrophomonas maltophilia group sp. LNF247. The sequence goes on along the minus strand of NZ_JBSRQL010000015.1, from coordinate 54,664 downwards.
ACAATCCGGACACGGCCGGCGCGCGGGGAGGCGCGCCGGCTTTCGACTCTTGAACGCAGGTACCTGATGTCCGCATCCGCCCCGGTTTCCGCTCCGCCCCCGGTTCCGCCGTCTTCTGTCGCGCCGCGTGCGGTTTCGCCGTTGGCGGGGTTCTTCATCGACCTGGGCATCGCCGCTGTCACGTTGTTCGGCCTGAGCCTGATCAGCGGCGTGCTGTGGGGCCTGTACCGTGGCGTGGTGGTCGGTTACGCGACCGCGCAGGCCGGCGCTGGCGCACCCGACGCCAGTTCGGTGGCGGCGTCATTGGGCCAGCCCGGCGCACTTGCGCAGATTCTCATGGCGCTGTTTGCCACCGGCGGCGCCGCGCTGCTGCTGTACTTCTGGCGACGGCCGGCCAACGCCGCCGAACGTCATGCGTCGCGCCAGGCACTGCGCCGCCCCTCCACCTGGGGCTGGACCCTGCTGGTGGCGACCCTGATCGTGCTGGGCAGCAACGGTATCGCCTTCCTGGCCAAGCAGTTCGGCATCGAACCGGTCCCCACCAACCTGGCGCTGATGCAGAGCGCGATCGCGCGCTTCCCGTTGTTCCTGATGCTGTTCGCGGTGGTACTGGCACCGGCCTACGAGGAACTGCTGTTCCGCCGCGTGCTGTTTGGACGCCTGTGGAAGGCGGGGCGCCCGTGGCTGGGTGTTGTACTGAGCAGCCTTGCTTTCGCCCTGATCCATGAAATCCCTGGCACCAGTGCAAACGGCCCGGCCGAAATCGCACAGCTGTGGCTGGTCTATGGCGGCATGGGCGCCGCGTTCTGCTGGTTGTACCAGCGCACCGGCACGCTCTGGGCCGCGATCACCGCGCACGCCCTGAACAACGGCGTGGCGCTTGCCGCGCTTGTGTTTTTCGGGGCAACGTAACGCCGTGTCCGCTTGACGAAAGATTAAGCCGCTACGCTACACACTGCGCATATGAACACGGGGGTGGACCCATGAAACAACTGCTGCTGGCCCTTGTCATCACCACCCTGGTCAGCGCCTGCGCGACCACGACCTCCCCTACCGGCCGCCGGCAGATGGTGGGCGGTGTGTCGCAGGCACAGCTGGACCAGCTCGGCGCACAGGCGTTCGCCGAAACCAAGCAGAAGGAAAAGATCAGCACCGACGGCCGCCAGAACGGTTATGTGCAGTGCGTGGTCAACGCTCTGGTCGCGCAGCTGCCGCCTCAATACCGTGGCGTACGGTGGGAGACGGCCGTGTTCGTCGACAAGGAGCCCAACGCCTTTGCCCTGCCCGGTGGCAAGGTTGGCGTGAACACCGGCATCTTCACCGTCGCCAAGAACCAGGATCAGCTGGCTGCCGTAATCGGCCATGAAATCGGGCATGTCATTGCCCGTCACCACGAAGAGCGCATCACCCGCCAGATGGGCGCACAGACCGGACTGGCCGTGCTCGGTGCGTTGGCCGGTGCGGCGTACGGTGAAGGTGCCGCCAGCACGGTCAACCAGCTTGGCGGAATGGGCGCGCAGGCGGCCTTCCTGCTGCCCGGCTCGCGCACCCAGGAGAGTGAGGCCGACGTAATCGGCCAGCGACTGATGGCCCAGGCCGGCTTCAACCCGGCGCAGGCGGTCGATTTGTGGCAGAACATGATGGCTGCCAGTGGTGGCCGCAGCCCGCAGTGGCTGTCCACCCACCCTGATCCGGCCAACCGCATCCAGGAACTGCGGCGCGATGCGCCGGGGCTGACGCCGGTCTACCAGCAGGCGCAGGCCGCCGGGCTGCGGCCAAAGTGCGGATGAGTGCGCAGTTCTATGCTGTATTGCAGCACATAAAACGATTTCTCACGCCATCTGTTTCTGATACGTTTGGCGGCTCAGATTTTTCTGACAGTCCGACTTTGCCGCTATCCGGCGGTTCGATCGAGGTGAACGATGATTTTCCGTAACCACAAAGCTGTGCTTTCCGTCCTCGTCGCGACCGCCCTGACCGGCGCCGTGGTCACTGATGCCTTCGCGCAATCCTCGCGTTCCTCCGAGCGTGGCAACCGCGGCGGCAAGCAGGCCAAGGCCGAAGCGCTGTACCCCAACGCGACCCGCCAGGAGCCGACCGTCAAGGCATCGGCCAAGCTGGGCAGCAAGCTTCAGAAAATGATTGACAGCTACAACAAGGAAAAGTTCCCGGAGACGCGCACGCAGGCCGACGCGATCCTGGCTGACAGCGCCGCGAACGAGTATGACAAGTCGCTGGCCGCGCAGCTGGCGTCGCAGGCTGCCTACCAGACCGACGATACCCCGGCTGCCATTGCCTACCTGAAGCAGGTCCTGCAGTTCAACGGCCTGGACAACAACGGCCACTTCCAGTCCATGCTGATGCTGGGCCAGTTGCAGCTGCAGGAAGACCAGACCGCCGAAGGCTTGGCGACCCTGGACAAGTACTTCGCCGAGAGCAAGTCGACCAAGCCGGAAGAGCTGATCGCCAAGGGCCAGGCGCTGTACCAGCTGGAGCGCTACCAGGAAGCGATCCCGGTGCTGAAGCAGGCCATCGCCGGTGCCACCGAACCGAAGGACAACTGGAACCAGCTGCTGATGGCGGCTCTCGCCGAAGCCGGCCAGTCCGGCGAAGCGGTGAAGGAAGCCGAGGCTCTGGCCGCCAAGAACCCGAACGACAAGAAGGCCCAGCTGAATCTGGCCAGCATGTACATGCAGGCCGACCAGATGGAAAAGGCCGCCGCGGTGATGGACAAGCTGCGCAGCAGCGGCCAGCTCACCGAAGAGCGCGAGTACAAGCAGCTGTACTCGATCTATGCCAACACCGAACACAAGGAAAAGGACGTCATCGCGGTCATCAACGAAGGGTTGCAGAAGGGCATCCTGAAGCCGGATTACCAGGTCTACCTGGCGCTGGCCCAGTCCTACTACTACTCCGACCAGGTGCCGCAGGCGATCGATGCGTGGCAGAAGGCTGCCCCGCTGTCCAAGGACGGTGAGACCTACCTGAACCTGGCACGCGTCCTGCATGCCGAAGGTCGTATCCCGGAGGCCAAGCAGGCCGCCCAGCAGGCGCTGGCGAAGGGTGTGAAGAACCAGGCTGATGCCAAGAAAATCATCAACCTGAAGTAAGTAGGAATAACGCCTGAATGCCTGCACAGTTGATGCGCAGGCGCTCAGGATTGGTATAAGCTTGGAGGTTCCTGCGGTGTCATGCACCGCTGATCAGGGATTCCGCCCCCGGCATCCCGGCCCCACTATTGAGCTCTTGGCGCATGACGGAACAACTAGTCGTTCACCGGTACGAACAACCCGATGACAAGGGGCTGAGCTGGCCTCGCATCGTCGGCATCGCGTTTGTAATTGCCCTGCATCTGGCCGCCTTCATGATGCTCCTCATTCCCGCCGTGGCTCCCAAGGCCGTTGCGGAGAAGGAGCGCAACGTCATGGTGACCATCGTCGACGCACCGCCGCCGCCGCCCCCGCCGCCGCCGCCGCCGCCGCCGACGGATACTCCACCGCCGCCGGTGAAGAATCTGTCGCCGCCGAAGCCGTCGCCGGTCCCGCCGCCGCCGCAGGCGCCGGTCGTGGACGTGCCGGAGCCGCGCCCGAACGACATCGTCACCCCGCCGTCGCCGCCGGCACCGCCGGCACCGCCGACCTCGATCGAGGCCAGCGTGGACATCTCGTCGAAGGCCATGAATCCGCCGCGCTACCCGCCGGCAGCCTTCCGCGCGGGTATCCAGGGCGAAGTGATCCTGATCATTGATGTCGATGCCAGCGGCAACGTCACCAATGTCACGGTGGAAAAGTCCAGCCGTAACCGCGACCTGGACCGTGCTGCGATGGAAGCGGCTCGCAAGTGGCGCTTCAACGCCGCTGAAGCAGGCGGTAAGAAGACGGCAGGTCGCGTTCGCGTTCCGGTCAACTTTGCGCTGAACTGATGCGCCCGGGTGGCCGCCGGCCACCCCCGCTCCCGGTTCGATTGTTTAGCTTAGCTACACCCTTTATCACCACACACAACAAAGGTAAGCGTCATGCTGCAGGAAATTTTCATCGCCGCTGCTGCCGGGGGCAATCCGTCCAACGCCCTGTCGCAGATGGGCTTCGAGCACCTGATCCACGAAATGACCACCAAGCCGGGTGATTTCGCGGTTTCCTGGGTCGTGCTGCTGACCCTGGTCGTCATGTCGGCCATGTCCTGGTACTGGACCGTCATCAACATCTTCCGTGCTACCCGCCTGAAGAGCGCCGCCGATCGCGTCGTCAGCCTGTTCTGGGACACCCCGAACGCGCAGGACGCCATCCGTGCGATGGAAGAACAGCCGGCTTCCGAGCCGTTCTCGAAGATCGCCCTGGACGCTGCCCAGGCGGCTGCCCACCACCAGCGCGCTGAAGGCGGCGCCACCGGCGGCGTGGGTGAGAACCTGAGCCGTTCGGAGTTCGTCGACCGCGCCCTGCGTCAGGCCGTGACCCGCGAAAGCAACAAGCTGCAGTCGGGCATGACCCTGCTGGCCACCGTCGGTGCAACCGCCCCGTTCGTCGGTCTGCTGGGTACCGTGTGGGGCATCTACGGCGCGCTGATCAAGATCGGTGCCACCGGCTCCGCTTCGATCGACGCCGTTGCCGGCCCGGTGGGTGAAGCGCTGATCATGACCGCGATCGGTCTGTTCGTCGCGATCCCGGCCGTGTTCGCCTTCAACTTCTTCAGCAAGATCAACAGCGCGACCATCAGCAAGTTCGATACCTTCGCGCACGACCTGCACGACTTCTTCGCCACCGGCTCGCGCGTCCGCTGATTGCGGCGCGCGTCACCCAGCGACGAACGTAAGTAGTCACCAAGATCTAGACGGAGCCCGTTATGGCTTTCAGTAGTGGTAACAGCGGCGGCCCCATGGCCGACATCAACGTTACGCCCCTCGTGGACGTGATGCTGGTGCTGCTGATCATCTTCATCATCACGGCGCCCCTGATGTCCCACAAGGTCAAGGTGGATCTGCCGGAAGCCAACCTGATCCAGAAGCCGGAAGACGCTGAAAAGCGTTCCGGACCGATCACCCTGGCAGTCAAGGAAGACGGCTCGATCTACTGGAACGACGAAGAAATCAACAAGCAGACTCTCGAGTCGCGCTTGGCGACCGCCGCCCAGCAGACCCCGCAGCCGCCGCTGAACCTGCGTGGTGACCGCACCACTAAGATGCGTGTCATCAACGACCTGACCAAGGTCGCGCAGGAGCAGGGCATGCTTGACGTCGGCTTCGTCGCGACCAAAGAAAAGGGGCAATAAGCCATGGCATTCAGTAGTGGTGGTGGCAAGGGCCCCATGGCAGACATCAACGTCACGCCCCTCGTGGACGTGATGCTGGTTCTGCTGATCATCTTCATCGTGACCGCGCCGATCATGACGTACCCGATCGCCGTGGACCTGCCGCAGCGCGTGCTCAACCCACCGCCGCAGCTGGTCGAACCGCCGCCGCCGATCGAACTGAAGATCGACGCCAGCAACCAGGTCTCGTGGAACAACAGCCCGATCAATACCAGTGAGCTGCAGCAGCGGATGGAGCAGGAGGTCCAGCGTGACCCGACCAACCAGCCGGAACTGCGCATCGACGCCAGCCCGGATTCCGAGTACGACGTGATGGCCAAGGTTCTGGCCGCTGCGAAGAACGCTCAGATGAAGAAGATCGGTTTTGTGCAGCAGTAATCGCTACACCGCAACACAACAGTCATGACGCGACTGCAGACGCCCCTGGAGACAGGGGCGTTTTTTTTTATGCCTGCCGGCCTGGACCGCTATGATCGGCGGATGCTCGCCCTCTTCGACTCCGTGCGTCATTGGCTCGACGGCATCGCCCACCTTGGCTCGATCCTGGCGGTGGCCTACCTGCTGTACCTGCTCGCGCTGACCGGCTGGATCATGCTGCAGAAGCGCGAGCCGGTCGCGACGCTGAGCTGGATCCTGTCGCTGGCGCTGCTGCCGTACCTGGGCCTCTTCATCTACTACCTGCTGGGCCCGCAGAAGGTGAAGCGGCAGCGTCTGCGCCGTGGCCGCGCGCGGTCGGGCATGGAGCACTACAGCGACGTCTGCCCACCCGACGCCGACTGCACCGAGTTGGCCAAGATCGCCCAGGCCACGACCGGGCTTGCGCCGAGCAGCGCCACCGAAGTGACATGGCTGGTGGACGGCGCGGCGACCTACGCGGCGCTGCTTGAGGCCGTCGCACAGGCACGCGACCACGTGCATCTGGAGTACTACATCTTCAACCCGGACCATGCCGGCACCGCCCTGCGTGACGCGCTGGTGGAACGCGCACAGGCCGGCGTGCAGGTTCGCCTGCTGCTCGACGCCGTGGGCTCTTCCGCCCTGCCCCGCCGCTTCCTGCAGCCGCTGCTCGACGCCGGTGGTGAGGCGATCTGGTTCCACCCACGGCAGCTGCTGAAGCCGTTCAAGCGCCCCTGGTTGAACCTGCGTACCCATCGCAAGCTGGTGATCGTCGACGGCCGGCTGGCGTTCACCGGTGGCATCAACATCACCGACGACGAGGATGAAAGCCGCAGGGCGGATGCCTACCGCGACCTGCACATGCGCATCCGCGGCCATGTAGTGCGCAGCCTGCAGCTGGTATTTGCCGAGGACTGGCTCTACGCCAGCGGGCAGGATCCCTCGCGCATGGACATCGCCCGCCTGTGGCCAGCCGACATGCCGCTGCGCGGTGATGGTGCGATCAACGCCCAGGTGCTGGTCTCCGGCCCGGACTCGGGCTGGGAAACGATCCATCGCCTGCATGTGGCGGCGATCCAGGAAGCGCACGAGCGCGTGTGGCTGGTCACACCGTATTTCGTGCCGGGTGAAGCGGCGCGGATGGCGCTGACCTCGGCTGCACTCGGCGGCCTGGATGTGCGCTTGCTGGTACCGAAGATGAGCGATTCCTGGTTCGTGACCCAGGCCGCCCGCTCCTACTTCGATGAACTGTTGCACGCAGGGGTGAAGATCTACGAGTACGGCCCACGCATGCTGCATACCAAGGCCTTCATCGCCGATGATGATGTCTGCATCGTCGGCAGCGCCAACTTCGACCACCGCAGCTTCCGGCTCAACTTCGAGCTGTCGATGATGATCAGCGACCGTGACCGGGTGGCTGCCCTGGCCGAACTGCTGCAGGGCGAATTCGACCGTTCCACGCGGGTGCACGACCAGGCCGGCCGCTCGCTGTGGCTGCACCGCCTGCCGGAAGCCTTCGCCCGGCTGGCCTCGCCGCTGCTCTGACGCAGCGCTACACTGCGCCGATCACCCGGGGAGCCCGACTATGTACTGGTTGTACCTGCTGCTGGCGCTGGGCTGTTTCGCCTTCGCGCTGAAGACTCCCAACGCCGGGCTGATGAGCCTGTGCCTGCTGGCCGCCCTCGCCTTCCTGCTGGCCTGGGTACGTGGCCGCTACGTGGCCCGCTTCGGTGATCTGCAGCGCGATCCGTCCACGCTGGTCGATGCCGAAGAACTGCGCCGCCTGCGTGAGCAGGCCCAGGCCCGCCGTGATGAAGACCCCATCGACCACGATCCGTCCCCTCTTTCCAAGTAGTTCCGTTCCATGACCCAGCTCAGCGTCAACGTCAACAAGATCGCCGTCCTGCGCAATTCGCGCGGCGGTGCCGAACCGGACGTGGTGCGTGCCGCCCAGGCCTGCCTGGATGCCGGCGCGCATGGCATCACCGTGCATCCGCGACCGGACCGCCGCCATATCACCGCCGAGGACGTGCTTGCGCTGTCCACGTTGACCCGCGCGCGCGGTGTCGAGTTCAACATCGAAGGCAACCCGTTCGCGCCGCCGCGCGAGGGTTACCCCGGCCTGCTGCCGCTGTGCGCGCAGACCCGCCCGGCGCAGGCCACCCTGGTGCCTGACGGGGACGGCCAAATCACCTCCGATCATGGTTTCGACTTCGAGCGGGATGCCGAGCGGCTGCGCCCGCTGATTGCCGAACTGAAAGCGATGGGTTGCCGCGTCAGCCTGTTTGTCGACGCGGGCAACCCGCTGCTGGAGCAGGCGGCCGAAGTCGGGGCCGATCGCATCGAGCTCTATACCGGCCCGTACGCCGAAGCCCACGCGGCCGGCGATGCTGACGCGATGCTGGTGCTGTTCGCCACTGCTGCACGCCGTGCGCAGGCCGTCGGCCTGGGCGTGAACGCCGGCCACGATCTGTCGCAGGACAACCTGCGCGATTTCCTGGCCCACGTGCCGGACGTGCTGGAGGTGTCGATCGGCCACGCGCTGATCGGCGAGGCGCTGTATGAAGGGCTGGATGCAACCGTGCGCGGGTACTTGGCGCTGCTTTGATGTATTGCAGCCGAGCGTAGGCTCGGCTCTACAAAAGGTATCCGTATCCACTGTAGAGCCGAGCCCACGCTCGGCTCAGACTTGCCCTGAACCCTTCAGGCAGCCGTCGCAGCCATTGAGACGGCTGCGGCGTAATCTGCCGCAATGGGTATCGCGATCAAGGGCCGAGGTTCCACGTCCCACCTTGCCGGGCGCTTTGAAAGCACCGTCAGCGAGGCGGTGGACGACGGCTGGGCGGTGGACGAGAGCGAGGAATTCCTCGCCCCGCGCCTGCGCACGGAAGTACGCGCCGAGACCGCGCGTAGCATCATCACCCGCAACACCTCGCCGGACGTGGGCTTCAGCCAGTCGGTAAATCCCTACCGCGGCTGCGAGCATGGATGTTCCTACTGCTTCGCGCGCCCCTCGCACGCCTATCTGAACCTGTCGCCGGGCCTGGACTTCGAGACCAAGCTGTTCGCCAAGACCAATGCGCCGCAACTGCTGCGCAAGGAGCTGTCGAAGCCGGGTTACGTGCCGCAGCCGATCGCGCTGGGCATCAACACCGATGCGTATCAGCCGATCGAGCGCAAGTTCAAGCTGACCCGCCAGCTGATCGAAGTGATGCTGGAAACCAAGCATCCTTTTTCGCTGATCACCAAGAACGCACTGGTCGAGCGCGATATCGATCTGCTTGCACCGCTGGCGGCGGAGAACCTGGTCAGCGTGCACTTCTCGGTGACCTCGCTGGACCCGCATCTTTCCGCAAAGCTGGAACCGCGCGCATCGGCGCCGCATGCACGGCTGCGCGCGATGAAGCGTCTGCATGAAGCGGGCATTCCGGTCGGTGTGATGGTGGCGCCGGTGATCCCATGGATCAACGACAGCGAGCTGGAGGCCGTGCTGGAGGCTGCGCACGACGCTGGCGCCAGTACCGCTGGTTACGTGCTGCTGCGCTTGCCGCTTGAAGTGGCGCCGTTGTTCCGCGACTGGCTGGACACCCATCATCCCGATCGTGCCGCGCATGTGATGAGCACCATCCAGCAGCTGCGTGGCGGCAAGGACTACGACAGCCAGTTCGGTACGCGCATGCGCGGCCAAGGTGTGTATGCGGATCTGTTGAACAACCGCTTCAAGCTGGCGCGCAAGCGTCTGGGTTTCAATGCGCAGAACAGCCATTGGCCGAAGCTGGATTGCAGCCGGTTCCTGAAGCCGTTGCCGCCGAAGAAGGATTCGCCGCAGGGGTCGTTGTTCTGACGCACGCACCACTCGGCTGCCTGCCTTCGCTCGTCCAGCGACGTGCAATGCCAATGAAAGTACGTCTCCATCTATTGCAAGCTGCCATAGGGCCGTCATACACTCGCCACAAACATGAACACCCGATGACTGAATGACTCGGTCTCGGATGAGGAGATAGGCAAGCGCATGATGCACGTCGCAACACGGAACACTCTGCAGTCCCGTCTTCTTCTTCTGCCGCTCCTTTCCCTGCCGATGACATTGGCAACTGCGGCAAACACTCTCGAAACCGTTCAGGTCACCGCAAAACGCCCTGCTGGAGGTAGCGGTGTAGGTGGTTTTGGATTTGGCGGCGGCAGTGGTGTCCACCTGTCCGAGTCTCAAATGGACAATGGCGGCGGCGGCGGTGCAATTCCGACCGAAACCGCGAAGGAGCAGCCGACCGATGACAAAGAGAAGGACTGCAACGGCCGCAAGGGCAATCCTGTCGTTCTCTACAGCGGCAACAAGGTCGAACCAGAACTTGATTTCGCCAGCCAGGGCGAAATGGGCCTGTTCCTGCAGCGCAACTACAATCACTACTGGAGCGCGACCGGGCTGTTCGGCAATCACTGGCTGAGCAACTTCGACTATTCGCTCGCATTCACCGATGCAAATCAGCTGGCGTGGGTGCAACGGCCCGACGGTCGTCGCATCAAGTACCTCAAGGATCCGGCCAGCGGTCGCTGGTATGAGGACAAGGCCCAGCCCATCGCGTACCTCTCCGCGAACGGCGATGGCACGTTTACGCTTCGAAACGAAAACAACGGTACGGAGACCTACAACGCCGAGGGCTATATCACCCGACTCAGCAATGAGCAGGGCGTGAGCTGGACGTTCTCCTATGCTGACCGTTACCTGCAGAAGGTGACGCACTCCTCGGGACGCAGCGTCAGCTTTGGCTGGGCCAACGGACAGGTCAGCCAGGTGACCGATCCAGCCGGCAACATCTATCGCTACACCTATACCCCCAATGTTTTCGGGAACGGACGTGGCCGGCTTGCCAGCTCGACGCTGCCAGGCACACCAGCGACGACGATCAGCTACCACTACGAAGATGCCCGCTTCCCGGGTGCCCTGACTGGCAAGTCCTTTGATGGCGTGCGTTATTCCACGTTTGCGTACGACGCGGAGCGGCGCGCCATCAGCACGGAGCACAACGGTGGTATTGAGCGATTCCGCTTCAGCTATGCCGTGCGCAGCACCGAACCGGTGCTCCCGCCGCCCGCGCCGACTCGACCCGGCGGTGTGCGCGCCGACGAAGAGCGTGGATGGTGCGAACAGCGCACCGGAGGCTCACGCATCTGCTATCAACCGCGCTCGCTGCCTGTTGATTCGCTGCCGATGGAGAGCGCTCTCGGTATGACGGCCGCCGCTGCGCCGAGCCTTACGCGGCCCGTCGATATTGATGTCACTGTGATCAACCCTCTTGGCCGTAGCACCACCTACACGTTCAAGGACGGAAAGATGGTATCGACCAAGGGTGATCCCTCGCCGAACTGCCCTGCCAGCTACAAGGAGCAGAGCTATGACGCCAACGGATATCCTGATCTGGTCCATGACTTCCAGGACAATCTGACCAACTTCGACTACAGCGCACAGGGTTACCTGCTGAAGCGGGTGGAAGCGGTCGGCAGCTCGGCCGAACGTACGACGTTGCAGGAGTGGGATACCACGCGCAACCGACTCCTCAAGACAACGGTGGTGGGTGATCTTGAAGTTGCCTATTCCTATGATGATCGCGGAAACGTGGCCAGCGCAACCGAGCGCAATCTGACGGCACGTGGAGTGCCCAGCCAGACGCGAGTGACCCGAAGCACGTATACCTATCACCCAAACGGATTGAAGGCCTCCATCAAAGTCGATGGACCGCTTGCGCAGGACGACGTCACCTCCGTTTTCAACAGTCAGGGCGATCTGACCAGTGTCACCAACGCGCTTGGTCATACGATCAGCTATTCCAACTACAACGGGCTGGGGCTGCCGGGGCGCATCGTCAACGCGAATGGTGGTGTGCGAGAGTTGACGTATGACGGCCGTGGCCGCGTTGTATCCGACAGAACCAGTTCGGGAACCGGCTGGGCGACGACCGCCATTGGCTACACCGCTGCAGGTGACATCGCATCGCTTACCCAGCCTGATGGCGTGACAGTCCGCTACGGCTACGATGCAGGGCGCCGCCTGACACAGGAAGTCCGTTCGATGGGGGACGGCAAGTGGGCGTGGACCCATCATAGCTACAACAACGCTTCCAATCGCACGCGCACCGAGGTTTCACAAACCGACTATCCAATGGGTTCGATGGTGAGCGGCGTGATTGACGAAATCACTCATGATGCGCAGTGGAACTGGTTCGTACGTGGCTGGGCTTGTTCCACTGGCTCGGCTGGGTCAATCCAGGTGGACGGTTACGCCGACGGCAACGTCTATCTGGGTAGCACTCAAGCAAACCTTGCCAGCGAGCCAGGAGTTGCAGCCGCTTGCCAAGCATCAGGGAGTGCCTATAGGTATCAGCTGCCGATATCGCTAGCCCAGAGGCAACAGTTGGGCGGTCGCAAGTTCTCCGTCTACGGCCAATCTCCGCAGGGCCGCGGCCAGGATCGACCGCTCGCGAACTCAGGCGTGTTTGCGATTCCAACGGCAACCATCGTTGGTGACATCGGCGGCGTGACCCAGGACGGCAACTGGAACTTCTTCATTGAAGGCTGGGCCTGCTCAGTTGGCGTGGACGCCTCGATCGACGTACACGTCTATGCCGGTGGCGCAGCTGGTGGCGGTACATTCGTCGCTTCGGGCCGCGCCAACTTGGCGACCGACGGAAACGTTGCCAACGCGTGCCAGGCACGCGGAAGTGCCTATTGGTTCAAGATTCCTCTTGACGGCAACGTACGATCGAATCACGGGGGCAAAGCACTATACGTGCACGGTATCTCGCCTGTTGGCGGTCCGAACCTGACCATCAATCGCTCGGGCACTTTCACCGTTCCGGCCGTTGTGCGGAGTGCGGAGTTCGTTTCCTTCAACGCCTATCCCACCAACATCACCAATGGACGGCAAAGCACGTTGACCATACAGGTCCGCAACACAGGCAACGTCGTATGGGACGGAAACACCTACCTTGCATGGGGCCAGGACCAGCTGGATCAATCCCGAGCACTGGCTGGGCCAGTATCCCCTGGAGGGATTGCATCGTTCAGCATCGACGTTGCGCCCTACCACGATGGCATCGGGATCAGGAGCTTTGCATATATTGCCCAGATGGCGACCAGCGGTAGGGCTTGGGGACCCCGGCCCTACACCATGATCGCGGTAGAAAACGCGGATTGGTACTGCCCGCCAAACAGCACCACCTGCGAGGCGCCGATGTGATGACCACACTGACCTTACCCCTCATCCCATCGAATGCTGTTATCCAGAGGGTGAACTACAGGTACTGCGCGAGAACTGCGTCCGGTGGTGCGGCTTGGGCCGTGGAAGCAAACGTCTTTCAGTCGGTCGAGAACAACAAGGGAAGTTGCGGTCGCAGCGTCTGCGAACGCCCTCGGTAAGAAAGGACCATCCATATGCCAGCACTGACGCTTGCCCTGATCGGGCTGAACGCTGTTGTCTCCGTCAACACATATGAGTACGACGAACTGGGCCGCGTGATCGTCGAGCGCGGCAATGGGGTACAGAACGTACGCTATGCCTATGACGCGGAGGGACGCGTCACCCAGGTGACCGATTCGCAGAATCGCGTCACCCGAATGAGCTACGATCCGCGTGGACGCCTGATCAAATCAATCGACGCCGCCGGGGGCACGACCCAGATTGCCTACGACCTGGCAGATCGCCCCATCCGTGTGAGCGATCCCCGCAATCTCGTTACCACCTACGAATTCGATGGTTTCGGCCAGATGTGGAAACAGGTGAGTCCGGATACGGGAACGACACAGCACCAGTACGATGCTGCAGGTCTGCGGACATCGACGGCGCGGGCCGATGGCAGCGTCGTCTCCTTCGGCTACGACGGTCTGGGACGAATGACTTCTGCGAGCGCAGAAGGCCGAACAATGGGTTATAGCTACGATTGGTGCGGCAACGGTAAAGGTCAGCTGTGCGGCACTTCAGGGCCCGGAACCGCCACCCATTTTGCCTATACACCGAACGGACAGCTGCAGATACGGCGCGACTTCACCGATTTGTCTGGTCAGAAGACGGACTACAGCACCACCTATGGATACGACGGCATCAATCGCCTGAGCCAGATCACCTATCCCAACGGTGACAAGGCGACCTACACATATGGCTCCCAAGGAAAACCAAGTGCGTTGATGGCGACGGTCGACGGGACTCAACGCTCAATCATCTCCCAGGCCAACTGGAAGGTCACGGGAGCGCATGAGTGGCTGGCCTATGGCAACGGGCTTGCCCGGGGCTACAACCATGATCAGGAGGGGCGGCTGACCGCAATGTCGGTCTGGGGACCCAATGGCAGCAAGGTCAGCTATTGGGACTATCAGTACAGCGGCGATGGCGAAATCACCGCCATTGTCGACGCTGTCGACCCGAACATGACCCAGTTGATCGGCTACGACGCGTTGAGTCGTATGACCAAGCTGACCCGCTTCGGTGTCATCAACAATCTTTCCTACGATGCCGGCGGCAATCACGACCGCTATCAGGCAGGCAATCAGCTGACCCAATACAGCATCGACCCGGGGAGCAACCGGGTGCTGAACTACACCAACCAGGACGGCAGCCGTCAGTACCAGTACGACGCATTGGGAAATCGTATCAGCGAGACCGCAGGCAGCCGGATCAGCACCTATGAGTACAATGCATTCAATCGCATGAGCCGCAGCAACATAGGTGGCACTGCGACTGATTACGTGCTCAATGCGCAGGGGCAGCGCGTTGCAAAGATCAACCAGAACACCAACAGTCGCTACTTCTACGTTGGCCAAAACCAGCTTATGACCGAGCTGAACAATGGCGTGTGGACCAACTATTTCTGGTTCGAAGGTGAACTGGTGGGTTTGGCTCGCAGCGGGCAGCACAATTATGTGCATACCGATCATCTTGGACGCCCGGAGTTCGTCACCAGCCCGAGCCAGCAGACCGTCTGGAAGGCGTACAACTACGCCTATGGGCGCAGTGTCCAGAAGGATGAGATTGGCGGGTTGAACATTGGCTTCCCGGGCCAGTACTACGATGTGGAAAGCGGCCTCTGGTACAGCGGCTTCCGCGACTATGACGCGAGCATCGGCCGGTATGTGCAGAGTGATCCGATCGGGTTGGCAGGTGGCGCCAACACCTACGCATATGTTGGTGGCAATCCCATGAGCAATGTCGATCCTCTCGGGCTTATCGCATATGCATGTACCAAATCAGGAAATAATGTTGGCATCGCTTTGCCTATCAATTTCCAGAATGGAAGCAATGCTCAGGCGGCTGCGATGGCCAGTGCAATCGAAAAGGCATGGACTGGGAGATTCGGGAAGTACCAGGTCACGACGGTTGTCATGCAAATGGACAAGTACGATCCTGTCAGAACCAACGCCGTGTCGATTCGCCAGGGCGATCATGAGTCTTGGGTAAATCGGGTGTGGATGAATGAGGGCGTATGGTATCTGCCTGGACAGTGGGGCGCAGCCACCTTCGCTCATGAAGCAGGGCATCTGATGGGATTGCCTGATTACGGAACCGGAATCATGGGCAGAGTGATTAACATGAACTCCGTCAATGAAAAAAACATAGAAGACGTATTGAAGGCGGGCAATGAGGCAATTATCAAAGGGTGTGGGTGCAAATAGGACCGCCATACTGTGCTGTTTAGTCGCTTATATGATGCTGGGCTGCCACGCCAAGGAGCTGGCCCCAATAAGTAAGCGATTCAACGTATGCGCAGAGGTTCAATCTGGCATGCGCTTTCAATCCGACGCTCCTGGGCCTGACTTTGAAACCGGGGTGTTCGTAGACGGGAAGCGCCGTATTGACGTACTGATTGGTGGACATCCCGGCTTCACAATCGGCGAGCGCCGCCGTGGAGAGTACGCCAAAGGCGAGTTCACGCTGATTGCAGTGCACGATGGACCAGAAGGTCAGAGTGCGCTGTTCGCGATGGCAACTGGACAGCCCCAGGGGCCACTTTTTGTTCGCCTAACGACGAATGGCAGTGCGCAAAGGCCCAACGAGTTCAGAGATGGATTTATTAGGAAGTGCCGGTCAGACGGGAACAATCAACATTAGTCGCTGCCAATTCCCATATCTCTATACAGAGTGGAGCACAGCATTAGGCTACTGAGGGAGTGGCCATGCAGTGCCGGAGACGAATACGGGCTGGGACGATGTGTCCTCGATTCGAAAGGCTGCATTGAATCGAGGACACATCATTCGATCTACAGTGCACATGTCGATGCAAGGAAATCTCTGTCGAGAAGGCCAAGTGTATGGCAAGGCTGGGTCTCCAATCCCTGGCTATCCCTTGTCCCTCCCAATAGTCGGGTGAATCAGTCTACGCCCAGCAACTTTTCCGTGCTCTGGACATGTTGAGGTTGGAAATCAAATTCCTGAGGTTTCATTTACGGCTGGACGAAGATGAATTTTTCTCCAGAGGTGAGGGCGCAAGGTGTAGCTCCCGTCCAAGGATCTCTCAGCAGGAGCATTGTTTCCATGGATCGGTCGGCTATGGATGAGGCCAGCGTAAGAGAGCTGATTTCGATGTTTCGACACCATGGAATAGACATGCGCAAGCTGCGCGAGCTAGAGACGAAAGAGTTCAGCATCATGGATGCGAAGCATATCCGCCTACTGGTTCAAGTCGATGCTTCCGGATCCATGAGCGCATGAAATGAAGATCATCTACTGGCTGGGCATCGCGTTCCTGTGGATGCTCCCATTGAACTTTCTTCTACTGACAGCGGCCAAATTGCTGTCAGCGGATCCGCTAGGCAGCGAAGAGCTGGTCGGCCTCGGCATGGCCGTATTTGGTGGGGCAGCGGGAGGGATCCTGTATCGACGTCGTCCTCGCAAGCGACCCGGTCCGTCGAGCATCAATGATCCGGTGCTCGGTGCAAAGACGACTGAAGCCTTGCGGGATTCAAGTGGCGGCGAACAACGGCAGTCGGGGAATGGGCCATGAAAAAGGTACCGCTGCGCCATCTGCTCCTGTGCGCTGTCATTGCGGGCCTGATAGGCGGTACCTATCTTTCAATGTTCGGATCCACCGGAGGTGCCGATTGGACCGGAAAGCCAACAGAAGCAGAACTGCGCGCTGCTACCGAGACCTTTGAACTTCCTTCAGGGAGCCATCCCACGAACGTTAAGTTCTTACCGAAGGTCACGTTCTTGGGGCCGTCTTCGACGCCGAACTCGAATCTGATCCAGAGCAGATCGCCGCTTTCTTCATCAAACAAGCCGCAGAGAAGCGGTGGCGACTGCAGAAAGACAAACGGCAGCGCCATTACAGATTGATGGTCTTCTGCGAGGATCGCCTGGCGCGCTCGGTAGAGCTGACGACAAGGGGCAGTACGGTGAAGCTCTATGGAGGAACCTACTGGGACTCGGACAGGGGCGGCGACTACTACTGCTATCCTGAGGCCCGGTAAACCACCGACGGCATAACGAACTTGCCTGGATATCGGCTCCAATCGGGAGAAGTACGATGACCTCACCCTCCCCCAAACAACTTCTGCGCGCTCTGGAACAGGATCCAACTCGTCGCGATGAACTTGTCCCCGCCCTGCGGGCGATTGCCACGATGGGTATGGGTGAACGCCGTCGGCGCAATCAGCAGGCTGCCGGTGCGTGGTGCGATCTTCCGCCCCTGGAACAGGAACTCGGTCTCGCCTTCGTCAAAGTCGTCGTTGAGGTACAGCGTCCACAACACGTGTCGGTGCAGAGTCTCGGCCTGCGCATCCTTCGGGTACAGCTCGCAGTGCCAGTACGGATAACCGCCCTCGCCCGCTGCGTACCACTGCAGGTTGATCGCACCCGGGCGCAGGCAGGTGCGGGCCAGGTCGGCCAGCTGCTGCGGCGGCATGTCAGGGAAGTCCTCGGCAGACAGGCGTCGCGGTTGGCCGTTGCTGTCCTGGATCTGCAACATCAGCGGCGCAATCAACGCCTGTGGATAACGGCGTAGATAAGTCAGCAGGCCGTTGAACACCGCGATCTGCAGCTGCTGGTCGACATCCTGCCAGCCGTCCAGGCCACTGATGCGCAGATCCTTGCTGTGCTTGAGTTCCGGGAACACGCCACTGCCCACGGCACCGGGCTGCAGGCCACGCGTGGCGCGCAGGCGTTCAACGATGGCCGCGCAGACCTCGCTGGGGACGGCGTTGTGGATGACTTCGATGAAATCGACCGGGCCCTGCTCGTGCATGCGTGCATTCCTTAGGCGGCAACGGCTTGATGGTGCCGTTTGCCGCCCTTGGTGTCACCCCACGGTCATGTCATCGAACTGCCATGACGTCTGTCAGGCGATAGGCCGTCAGCCCTGTGCGTCGTCGTGCGCGTGGTGGTAGCGCACGGCTTCGGCCACTTCCTCGCGCGAACCCAGGAACACCGGCACGCGCTGGTGCAGGTGGTCGGGCTGGATGTCGAGGATGCGCTCACGGCCCGTCGAGGCGGCACCGCCGGCCTGTTCGACCAGCAGGCCCATCGGGTTGGCCTCGTACATCAGGCGCAGCTTGCCGGCCTTGGACGGATCCTTCTTGTCCCACGGGTAGATGAAGATGCCCCCGCGGGTCAGGATGCGATGCACGTCGGCCACCATGCTGGCGATCCAGCGCATGTTGAAGTTCTTGCCGCGCGCGCCTTCCTTGCCCGCCAGCAGGTCGCTGACGTAGGCCTGCATCGGCGCTTCCCAGTGACGCTGGTTGGACATGTTGATGGCGAATTCCTGGGTGGCCGCCGGAATCTGCATGTTCTCGGTGGTCAGCACGAACTCGCCCTTCTCGCGGTCCAGAGTGAAGGCGTGGCTGCCATGGCCGACGGTCAGCACCAGCTGGGTGCTGGGCCCGTAGATGCAGTAGCCAGCGGCGATCTGCTTGCTGCCCGGCTGCAGGAAGGCGTCATCGCCCGGCAGTTCGACATTGGTCGGGCAACGCAGCACCGAGAAGATGGTGCCGACGGAGACGTTGACGTCGATGTTGGAGCTGCCATCGAGGGGGTCGAACAGCAGCAGGAAATCACCGCGCGGATAGATGTCCGGCACCGGCTGGCTGTGGTCCATTTCCTCCGAGGCGCAGGCGGCGAGGTGGCCACCCCAGGCGTTGGCTTCAAGCAGGATCTCGTTGCTGATGACGTCCAGCTTCTTCTGCGCTTCACCCTGCACGTTGCCGGTACCGGCATCGCCGAGCACGCCACCGAGGGCGCCCTTGCTGACGGCGATGGAGATGCTGGTGCAGGCGCGGGCCACCACGGCGATCAGCTGGCGCAGGTCGGCATTGATGCGGCCGGCGTGCTGTTCCTGGATCAGGAAGCGGGTCAACGAAGTACGGGACATGGGCGGGCAGGTCTCGGCAGCGGGAAAACGCCTATTGTCGCCCGTATGGCGGGGGCGTGCGTGAGCGCGGGAAGGCGTAATCGTTTCCAGATGCGTTGCGCTCGTGGCGCCTTCCTTTTGTCGAGGCTCGCGGGAGGGGAAGGCGATGCAGGACACGCTGCAAGTACGTCCCTGTAAGCTCGATGGCGCCATCCATGGCGCCAACGGTCCTGCATCGCCTCCCCCTCCCGCGAGCGTCAGGGTTCCCCGCGAGCGCGGTGGGGATGGCAAAGGCAAGAGCAGGAGCAAAAAACAAAGGCGCCTTTCGGCGCCTTTGTCCTCAAGCCACTGGAGCGTTGCTTCAGCCCTTGGCGACGGTGGCCACGGCCTTGGCGACGTATTCCAGGTTGTTCTGGTTCAGCGCGGCCACGCAGATGCGACCGGTGCCGACGGCGTAGATGCCGAACTCGTCGCGCAGGCGCTCGACCTGCTCACGGCTCAAGCCGGAGTAGGAGAACATGCCGGCCTGCTCGTTGATGAAGCCGAACTGCGGGGCACCTGCAGCGGCCAGCTTCTCGACCAGGCCCTGGCGCAGGGCATGGATGCGCTCGCGCATCTCGGTCAGCTCCTGCTCCCACATCGCGCGCAGTTCCGGGTGGGTCAGCACGCCGGCCACCAGCGCAGCACCGTGGGTGGATGGGCTGGAGTAGATGGTGCGGATCACGCGCTTGACCTGCGACTGCACCGCCTTGGCGTCAGCGGCGGTCGGCGCCACCATCGACAGCGCACCCACGCGCTCGCCATACAGCGAGAACGACTTGGAGTACGAGTTGGCGACGATGAAGCTGTCGATGCCGGCTTCGGCGATGATGCGCACCGCGGCGCCGTCCTGCTCGATGCCCTTGTCGAAGCCCTGGTAGGCCATGTCGATGAAGGGGAACAGCTGCTTGTCCTTCAGCAGCTGTGCGACCTGCTTCCACTGGGTGACCGTGAGGTCGGCACCGGTGGGGTTGTGGCAGCAGGCGTGCAGCAGCACCACGGTGCCGGCTTCCAGCTTGCCCAGGTCCGCCAGCAGGCCGTCGAAGTTGACGCCGTGGGTGGTCGGATCGAAGTAGGTGTAATCCAGCACCTCGAAGCCGGCCGCGCTGAACACGGCGCGGTGGTTTTCCCAGCTCGGGTTGCTCAGCGCAACGGTGGCGTGCGGCAGCAGCTTCTTCAGCACGTCGGCGCCGACGCGCAGCGCACCGCTGCCACCAACGGTCTGCGCGGTGGTCACGCGGCCAGCGGCCAGCAGCGGCGAATCCTTGCCGAACACCAGCTCACGCGTGGCCTGCGTGTACGCCGGCAGGCCATCGATCGGCAGGTAGCCGCGCGGTTTGGCTTCAGCGGCGAGCTGCTGCTCGATCTGCTTGACGGCGCGCAGCAGCGGAATGCGGCCGCTCTCGTCGTAGTAGATGCCCACACCCAGGTTGACCTTGGTCGGGCGGCTGTCGGCGTTGTACGCCTCGGTCAGGCCCAGGATCGGGTCGCCTGGGACCAGTTCCACGTTTGCAAAGAAGGACACGGCGGTACTCGTTCGGTAGACGGAAAGGGGGAGGAATTGCGCCACGCGGTTCGCGGCTTTTCGGCCGGAAACAGCCCATCGTAACAAAGCCTGCCGGGGCTGGCCGCCGCCATCGTCATCCGCGGCCCCGTACCATGGCGTGCGTTGCCGCCCGATCCATCAACCTGAATCATGAATCCCGCCGCACGACGCTGTTGCCTTCCGCTGTCTGCCCTGCTGCTGTCGCCCTGGACAGCGGTGGCCGAGCCTGCGCCCACCGCCCTGCCTGCGGTGCAGGTACAGGCCGCACGGGTGCCGGGCATCGACCCGTTCGCGCTGCCGGCCAGCCAAGACACGGTCTGGATCAATGCCAGCCGCGCTGGCACCGGCGCGCAGCTGTCCGAGGCGCTGGCCGGGGTACCGGGGCTGCTGGCGCGCGACCGGCAGAACTTCGCGCAGGACACGCAGCTGTCGATCCGTGGCTTCGGCGCGCGCTCGACCTTCGGTGTGCGCGGGGTGCGGGTGTTGATCGACGGCGTGCCGGCCACCATGCCCGATGGCCAGGGCCAGCTGTCACACGCCAGCCTGCTGGGCGCCGAGCGCATCGACGTGCTGCGCGGGCCGTTCTCGGCGCTGTACGGCAACTCCTCCGGTGGCGTGCTGCAGGTCTGGAGCGCGCAGGGCCAGGCCGGCGACCCGTGGCGGTTGCGGCTCAACGCTGGCGCCGACAACACGCTCAGTGTCGGCGCGCAGCTGAAGGGTGCCGGCCAACTGCTGGACTACAACATCGCCGCCAATCACCTCCGCACCGATGGCTGGCGCGACCACAGCCGTGCGCGCCGTGAATCGCTCAACGCACGCATCGGTGGTGCGCTGGGCGGTGGGCGGCTGGAGCTGTTGCTCAATGCGCTCGATGCCCCCGATGCACAGGATCCGCTGGGCCTGACCCGTGCCCAGGTGGCGGCTGATCCGCGCCAGGCCACGGCGGTGGCGCACCCGTACAACACCCGCAAATCGGTGCGCCAGCAGCAGGCCGGCCTGCGCTGGACCCGTGAAACGGGAGCGCAGCGCTGGCAGTTGATGGGCTATGCCGGGCAGCGCGCGGTGACCCAGTTCCTGCCCATTCCGCCCACGGCGCAGGCCAATCCGCTGCATGCCGGCGGCGTGATCGATCTGGACGCCGGCTACGGCGGGCTGGACGCGCGCTGGGGCTGGCACGGCGATCTGGCCGGGCGACCGCTGGACCTGGTGGCCGGGCTCAGCGCCGACCGCCAGCGCCAGCATCGGACCGGCTACGAGAACTTCATCGGCAGCACGCTGGGCGTACGTGGGCGCCTGCGCAGAGACCAGATCGACACCGTGCATAACGTCGATCAGTTCGCGCAGGCGTGGTGGCAGTGGAGTCCACGCTGGTCATTGCTGGCTGGCCTGCGCCACAGCACCGTGCGCTTCGAATCCGACGACCGCTACATCATCGGCCGCAACCCGGATGACAGTGGCCGCCGGCGCTACCAGGCCACCACGCCGGTGGCCGGGATCAGCTTTGAGGCCAACCCGCAGTGGCGGCTGCATGCTGCGGTCGGCCGCGGTTTCGAAACCCCCACCTTCAACGAACTGGGCTATCGCGCCGACGGGCAGGCGGGATTGGCACTGGACCTGGCGGCCGCCCGCAGCCGCAATCTGGAGATTGGCAGCAAGTGGCACGCGCAGGGCGGAATCCAGCTCGATATCAGCCTGTTCCGTGCAGATACCGACGATGAGCTGGCCGTTGCCAGCAACACCGGGGGGCGCAGCACCTATCGCAACATTGGCCGCACCCGCCGCCAGGGCGTGGAACTGCAGTACCGACAGCCGCTGGCCGAGCAATTGGAACTGCAGTTGGCCTGGACTTGGCTGCAGGCGCAGGTGCGCTCGCCTTACCTGACCTCGAACAACGTGGTCGCGGCGGGCAGTCGCTTGCCGGGTGTGCCGCGCCAGCAGGCGTTCGCACGCCTGCAGTGGAGCCCCGCCGACTGGCAATGGGCTCTGGAGGCCACGGCCAGCAGCGATACCGTGGTCAACGACGTCGCCACCGAACGGGCGCCGGGCTTTGCCCTGTTGCACGTGGAGGGCGGACGCCGCTGGACCCTGCCCAGCGGTGAACTGCGTGCTTTCGCGCGGCTGGAGAACGTGCTGGACCAGGCCTACATCGGCTCGGTGATCGTCAATGACGGCAACGGGCGCTTCTATGAGCCGGGACCGGGACGGCGAGCCAACGTCGGCCTGCAGTGGTCGTGGCGCTGAGTTGGTAGTGCCGGCCGCTGGCCGGCATCGCTTTGTGTAGGGCAGCCCAGACGTTGCCGGCCAGCGGCCGGCACTACCGGTCAGTCGGGGGCCTTGGCCGGCACGAACGGCGAGGTCGGGTCGCTGGCCGGGAACGTCTCCTCCAGCGCCTCGTCCTGGTTGTCGCTGGCGCGCTGCTTGCGCTCGCGGCGCTTGAGCGGGCTCTCCTGGCCACCCCGGTGGCGGTCACCGCCATCCTTGCGGTCCTGGGCGGCCTGTTCAGCCTCGTGCTTCACCGGCAGGTGGTCGTGCTCGGCATCGAAGAACGGCGCGCCGGTGCCGCGGTAGTCGGCGTTGTCGGCATCGCGCTTGCCGCGCTGCTCGCCGGGAATGGGCGGGTGGTTCTCCCGCAGCGGGTCTCGCGAGGTCTCTCGGCTCATGGTCTGGTACCTGCCCTTGGGGGGATTCCACTACACCGCCCCGCAGGTAAAGCCGTTGCGAACCTGGCGTCATGAACATCTCGCTCACCCCCCGGTAACGGCACCGCGCGTATTCCTGCCCACCCGCCCCCGCTGCAGGAGCCGTCCATGCCCCGTCTTGAACGACCCGCACCGTCCGTGTTCAACGCCCTGCTCGATCCACTCGGCCAGCGCACTGCCCAGCGCCGCACGCGCCGCCAGGAAGATCCGCAGGCGGTGGCGCAGGACTACCTGCAGTACATGATCAGCGACTACGAGGAGAGGCGTGGCCAAAGCCACCGCAACTGGCGCGATCTGTGCCCGGTATATGCCTTCGCGCTGACGACCCATGCTGCGGATTGGCCACGCGGTGATGCTGCCGATACCTGCGAGGAACTGGCCGAGCATTGGGAACAGATGCGCGGGCAGTCGCGGCTGGGCTGGTCGCAGGCACGCCCGGTCGTGGAGGACGCCTGGCGCGCGCTGGACCATATCCCGGCGGCGGCGGTGAGGCCGTTGCTGCAGTAGTGGCGGGCACTTGAAGCAGCCGAGCGCGGGCTCGGCTCTACAGCCAAGTGGTCGCGCCACCTGACGTGCACGGCACGGACACGGTTGGTTTACGCCCTCCGGCCCACGCTGGGCACCCTGCCCCGCCAAAGGTACGCCCATGGCCCGCCCGATCTGGACTGGCACGCTCTCGTTCGGCCTGCTCAATGTGCCGGTGTCACTGATGTCCGGAGAGCGCAAGGTCGATCTGCAGTTCCGCATGCTCGACTCCCGCGATCGCAAGCCGATCCGCTTTGAGCGGGTCAACGCCGATACGGGCGAGGAAGTTCCCTGGAAGGACATCGTCAAGGCCTACGAGTACGACAAGGGCAGCTATGTCGTGCTGGAGGAAGGCGATATCCGTTCGGCGGCACCAGAAAGCCACGAGGCCGTAGAAGTGGAATCGTTCGTGGATGCATCGCAGATCGATCCGCGCTACTACGAGAAACCGTATTTGCTGGTGCCCGGCAAGAAGGCCGAGAAAGGCTATGTGCTGCTGCGCGAGACCCTGCGCAGCACCGGCAAGGTCGGTATCGCGCGGGTGGTCGTGCGCACACGCGAGTACCTGTGCGCGGTGATGCCGCATGAGGACGCACTGGTGCTGATGATCCTGCGCTATCCACAGGAACTGGTGGATCCGGAGGAGTACAAGCTGCCCACCGGCAAGCTGTCCGACTACCGCATCACCAGCAAGGAAACGGCGATGGCCGAACAGCTGATCGAGTCGATGGCCGGCGACTGGGATCCGTCGCAGTATCACGATGAATTCCGCGAGCGCCTGCAGCAGGTGTTGAACAAGCGCATCAAGTCCAAGGGGGGTACCACGCGGGTCGACGATGAGCCTGCACCGCGCGAGGACGCCAGCACCAATGTGGTCGATTTCATGGCGCTGCTGCAGAAGAGCCTGGATGCCAACAAGCGCACGCCAGCGAAAAAGACGGCAACGCGGAAAGCAGCCACCAAATCCACGGTAAAGAAGGCAGCCAAGAAGGCTGCGAAGAAAGCTGCAAAGAAGACCGCTGCACGCCGCAAGGCAGGTTGAGCATGTCGCTGGAGCAGTACCGGCGAAAGCGCCGACCTGGCGGCGGCGCAGGGCAGACGCCGGCGCCTGACGACACGCCCGCGCAGGGTGATCCGACGCGGCGGCCTACCTGCGCCAGGCTGGTTTCAAGCGGCTGCGCAGCGACACGCCGAAGGAGGACCTTGGAATGAACATCGCAGATACCGAAGCTGGAGGCGAGGTCCAGATTACTCATCCGGAGCGGGTGGTTTTTCCAAAGCAGAAGCTGACCAAGGGCGCCGTGGCCGACTACTACCAGCGCATGGCGCGCTGGATCCTGCCGGAAATCAGCGCGCGTCCGCTGTCACTACTGCGCTGCCCGGACGGCGTCGGCAAGGCCTGCTTCTTCCAGAAGCACCATGGTGCCGGCCTGGGCGATGCGGTACATGCGGTGCCGCTGCAGCAGAAGAGCGGGCGCGAGGATTACGTTTACATCGACGACGCACGGGGCCTGCTGCAGCTGGTGCAGATGAACACCCTGGAGTTGCATCCCTGGGGTGCAACCGTCGCCGACCCCGAGCATCCGGATCGGCTGGTGTTCGATCTTGACCCTGGAGAAGGCGTCAGCTGGGCACAGGTGAAGGCCGCTGCGCGTGACGTCCGTGACCGCCTGCAGGAGGCCGGCCTGAAGAGCTTCGTGCGGTTGTCCGGTGGCAAGGGCGTGCACGTTGTGGTGCCGCTGAAGCCCAGGGCCGACTGGGAACAGGCCAGGGTGTTCTGCGAGGCATTTGCCCGGGCGATGGCGGAGCGCGCGCCGGACCACTACGTGGCGACCATGAGCAAGGCCAAGCGTGGCGGCGTCATCTTCATCGACTGGCTGCGCAATACGCGGGGCGCCACCAGCGTGTGCTCGTGGTCGCTGCGTGCGCGTGAAAGTGCCGGTGTGGCGGTACCGCTGCGCTGGGAGGAACTGGCACGCGTCGGTGCGGCGGATGCGTTTTCGATGGCCAAGGCGCTGGCGCGCGCGAAGCGGCTGAAAGCGGATCCGTGGCAGGGCATCGATGCGTTGAAGCAGACGCTGCCGCGGATGGACCTGTAGAGCCGAGCCTATGCTCGGCTGCCTGTGTAAATGTGCATGAAAGCCGAGCACAGGCTCGGCTCTGCAGGGGCGGCATCACCTTGCATCGCGCGAGGGACGACGGCCAAACCACCAGCCGGCCAGCAATTGCAGCGGCAGCGACGCCAGCAGCGAAATGACGAACCAGAGCGGGAAATCCGCACCCGCCGTCCACATCGCGTAGCCGCAGCCCAGCGCGATCAGCGACCAGATCGAGAAGCCGTGCGAACGCGGCCAGCAGGGCGCGTAGTAGGTGGCAAAGGCGATACCCGCGATGCCAGCGAGCACGCTGAAGGCCAGGTCCCAGCCCAGCTGCGCGCTGTTGTTGTCCGGCGGCATGCCCAGCAGCGGCGGCAGCCAGCTGGCGACGCTGCTCACCAGCGCAAGTGAAAGTACACCGCCGAGCAGGGCAACGATGGACAGGAACAGGATCTTGAGCACGCCGGGCATGCGCGCATTGTACGGCCGCGCGGGTGCCCGCTGGCGATGAATCGGCATGGCCGCCGCGTCCGTGGGAGAGGGGGACGGAGCGGCGGCGGCCATGCACGGAGGGTCAGGCGGCGAAGTCCAGTACGACGCGGCCTTCGATGGTGCCTGCGTGCATGCGTGCGAACACGTCGTTGATGTTTTCCAGGCGATCGGTGCTGACGGTGGCGGCGACCTTGCCCTCGGCAGCGAACTGCAGCGATTCCTGCAGGTCCAGGCGGGTGCCGACGATCGAACCGCGCACGGTGATGCCGTTAAGCACCATGCCGAAGATATCCAGCGGGAAGTTGCCGGGCGGCAGGCCATTGAGCGAGACAGTGCCGCCGCGGCGGACCATGCCCAGTGCCTGCTCGAACGCCTTCGGCGACACCGCGGTGACCAGTGCACCGTGTGCGCCACCGATCTCCTTCTTCAGGAAGGCGGCCGGGTCGGTGGTACGCGCGTTGACGGTGACCTGCGCGCCGAGCTTCCGCGCCAGCGCCAGTTTGTTGTCATCCACGTCCACCGCCGCCACGTTCAGGCCCATTGCGCGGGCGTACTGCACGGCCATGTGGCCCAGGCCACCGATGCCGGAGATCGCCACCCAGTCACCGGGCCTGGTGTCGGTGACCTTCAGGCCCTTGTAGACGGTCACGCCGGCGCACAGCACCGGCGCGATCTCCACGAAGCCCACGTCCTTTGGAAGCAGGCCGACATAGTTGGCATCGGCCAGTGCGTACTCGGCGAAGCCGCCGTTGACCGAGTAACCGGTGTTGCGCTGCGTTTCGCACAGCGTTTCCCAGCCCCCCAGGCAGTGTTCGCAATGGCCACACGCCGAGTACAACCAGGGGATGCCGACCCTGTCGCCTTCCCTGACGTGCCCGACCCCGCCACCCACGGCCACGACGTGCCCCACGCCCTCGTGACCGGGGATGAACGGCGGGTTCGGTTTGACCGGCCAGTCGCCCTCGGCGGCGTGCAGGTCGGTGTGGCAGACACCACAGGCCTCGATCCTGACCAGTACCTCGCCCGCCCCCGGGCGTGGTACCGAGACTTCCTCGATGACCAGTGGCTTGCCGAACTCACGCACGACAGCGGCCTTCATGGTGGAATTCATGTTCGGATCTCCGTAGTGCGCTTGCCCACAGAATGACGCCGGCACGAGGCCGGCGCTTTGATCACGATCAAACCTTTGAAGATCCGTGCGTCGGGTTCAGCTGGCCAGCACCGAGGCCTCGCGGGCGAGGCGCTCGATGGCCTCCCAGTCGCGGGTCTGCAGCAGTGCCGGCGTGGTCAACCACGAGCCACCCACGCACAGCACATTGGGCAGGTGCAGGAACTGCGGCGCGGTCTGCGCGCTGATGCCACCGGTCGGGCAGAAGCGCACGTCGGCGAATGGACCGTGCCAGGCCGCCAGCAGCGCGGCACCGCCGGCCTGCACGGCGGGAAAGAACTTGAACGTGTCTTGGCCGTGCTCCAGGCCCAGGATCAGGTCCGAGGCCGTGGCCGCACCGGGCAGGTACGGCAGGTCGGCATCGCGCGCGGCCGCGTACAGTGCCGGCGTGGCGCCGGGGGACACCGCGAAACGCGCTCCGGCCTGCTTCGCCGCCTGCATCTGTGCCGGGGTAAGCACGGTGCCGGCACCGATCACCGCGTCCGGTACGGCCTCGACCATGGCCGTGATCGCGTCCAGCGCCTGCGGCGTGCGCAGGGTCACTTCGATCACCGGCAGGCCGCCGCGGAACAGGGCCTGGGCCACTTCGACCGCGTCATTCACGTTTTCGGGGGTGTACACCGGAATCACCGGTGCCAGTTTCAGGACCGCGCGTACGCGCGGATCAGCGGCGGACATCGAATCGCTCCTCGCCCATCAGGGCCAGCACGTCAGCTTCGCTGACAGGATTGAAATCGCCGGGGATGGAGTGCTTCAGCGCCCCGGCGGCCAGGCCGAACCGCACGGTGGCGTCGGCATCAAGGCCGGACAGGATGCCATGCAGGATGCCGGCCGCGAAGGCATCACCGCCACCGATGCGGTCGACGATGCCCTGCAGATGACGCAGTGGGGCCTGTGCGCGGGTTCCGTCGCAACCCAGCAACACAGCGCCCAGCACATGGTGGTCCACGCTCAGCACCTGCCGCTGCGTGCAGGCCATCCACTGCAGTTGCGGAAAGGCACCGAACGCGGCGGCAGCGGCCGCGTCGATCCGCTCCATCAGGTCCGGCTGGGTGAAGCGGGTGCCCAGTACGACCTCCATGTCGCGGTAATCGGCGAACACGATGTCGGCCTGCGCGAACAGTTCGCGCAATACCGCCTGCGCATCGCCTCCCCAGCGCTGCCAGAGGCGGGGCCGGAAATTGCCGTCGAAGGAGACGCGGACACCGGCCTGTCTTGCCGCGCGCGCCGCCGCCAGCGTGGCCGCCGCCACGTGCGGGCCCAACGCCGGGCTGACCCCGGAGACGTGCAGCCACTGCGCGTCCTGCAGCAGCGCTGGCCAGTCGTAGTCGGCTGCAGTGCTGCGCGCGAACGCCGAATCCGCGCGGTCGTAGACCACTTCGCTCGCGCGCTGTACCGCGCCGGTGGTGAGGAAGTACAGGCCCATGCGGCCCTCGGCGTCCTCGCGCACACCGCGCGTATCCACGCCGTGCCGCCGCAGTTCACCCAGTACATGCGCCCCCAGCGCATTGCCGGCCACGGTGCTGACCATGGCCACCTGATGTCCAAGCCGGGACAGCGAGACACCCACGTTGGCTTCGGCCCCTCCCACATGGACCTGGAGTTGCGGCGACTGCAGCAGCAGTTCGTTGCCGGGGGCACCCAGGCGCAGCAACAACTCTCCAAAACACACGATACGACCCATCTCAGCTCCTTCACGCGTGCCACCAGCATGGGACACTGCATGGCGTGTAAGTGGACCACGCGAGGGGCGTGGCGATTGGCTAGCGGTGTCATTCTAGACCGAAGACGCCTTGAGAGCGCTTGGGCGATATGTCGAAACCTTTGTCCTGCAAGCGTCTTGGAGACATTGCAAATCTGTTGCGGTGCAAGATGCCCGATCCCGGTGGTGCTGCTAACGTCGGTTTTGACTAGCGGTGTCATTTCGCCGCGCAGCTGCGATACCAGACCTTTGGGAGAGGGGAAAGGCATGCAATCTCGGATCCATGGAAAAAAGACACCGGTTACCTTGCTGGCCCTGGGGGTGGGACTCGCCCTGTCCACCAGCGCGGCCGCCCAGCAGCAGACCGCTACCGACCT
Source organism: Stenotrophomonas maltophilia group sp. LNF247 (assembly GCF_054083135.1). Classification (NCBI taxonomy): domain Bacteria; kingdom Pseudomonadati; phylum Pseudomonadota; class Gammaproteobacteria; order Lysobacterales; family Lysobacteraceae; genus Stenotrophomonas; species Stenotrophomonas maltophilia group sp. LNF247. Next base: position 24,989 of record NZ_JBSRQL010000015.1, on the reverse strand, counting down.
GGACACGGTGAACGTCACAGGCTATCGCGCCAGTGTCGAAAAGGCGCTGGACATCAAGCGCGGCGAGGCCGGCGTGGTCGATGCCATCGTCGCCGAAGACATCGGCAAGTTTCCCGACCTCAATCTGGCTGAATCGCTGCAGCGCATTCCGGGCGTGGTGATCACACGCGAAGCCGGCGAAGGCCGCAACATCTCGGTGCGCGGCCTGGGCCCGGATTTCACCCGCGTGCGCATCAATGGGATGGAAGCGCTGACCACCGTCGGCGCCGGTGACCAGAGCGGTGGTACCAACCGCGGCCGCGGTTTCGACTTCAACGTGTTTGCCTCGGACCTGTTCTCGCAGCTGGTGGTGCGCAAGACCGCCTCGGCCGACGTCGAGGAAGGCTCGCTGGGTGCCACTGTCGACCTGCGCACCGCGCGCCCGTTCGACTACGACGGCTTCACCTTCGCCGCAAGCGGCCAGGCCGGCTACAACCAGATGGCCGAAAAGGCCGACCCGCGGCTGGCCGCGCTGGTCTCCAACACCTTCGCCGATGGTACCTTCGGCGCTCTCCTGTCGGTGGCCTACTCCGAGCGCCAGGCACTGGAGGAAGGCTCCAACACTGGCCGCTGGGCCAACGGCCCGAGCAATGGCAATTTCGCTGCGTCATCGCCGTTCGCCGCCGCACGCGCCGCTGATGTATTCCACCCGCGCTTCCCGCGCTACGTGCAGATGGAACACGAGCAGAAGCGCCTGGGCGTGACCGGCTCGCTGCAGTGGAAGCCCAGCGATGCCAGTGAAGTATCGCTGGACATGCTGTACTCGAAGATCGATGCCACCCGCGACGAGCAGTACATCGAAGCGATTTCCTTCAGCCGTGGCAGCAGCAGCACCCCGCGCCTGGTCGGCAAGCCGAGCACCATCGTCAGGAACGGCGAGATCCGCAACGGCGCGCTGCTGTACGGTGAATTCGACAACGTCGACATCCGTACCGAGAACCGCCACGACGAGTGGAGCACCGAGTTCAAGCAGATCAGCCTGAACGGCCAGCACCGTTTCGGCGACGACTTCACCGTGTCCGGCAAGCTGGGCATCTCGCGCTCCAGGCACGAGAATCCAGTGCAGACCACCGTCATCATGGACAAGTACGACGTCAAGGGCTACAGCTACGACTACCGTGGCAACAGCCGCTTCCCGATCCTAAACTACGGCATCGACCCGACCGACCCCAACGGTTGGGAACTGGCGGAAATCCGCCTGCGCCCGCAGTACGTGGACAACGACTTCGATACCGGCCAGATCGACTTCAACTGGAACATCAGCCCCGGCTTCCGCCTGAAGGGCGGCGTGCTTGCCAAGGACTACACGTTCAAGACCACCGAACTGCGCCGTGCCAGCGAACTGGCCGTGCCGACCTTCGCCAGCGGCAGCAGGATCGTGCCCGTGGACATGATCAACCAGGCCGGCCTGAAGGGCATCAATGGCAATCCATCCAACTGGGTGGTGCCGAACCTGGATGCAATCGCCGACCAGTTCGACATCTACAGCAACAGCGGCATCTATGCCGTCGCGCCGCGCGCCAACAACGTGCGCAGCGTGGAAGAGAAGGACCGTGGTGCCTACCTGATGGGCGAGTTCAGCACCGAAATCGGCTCGCTGCCGCTGTCGGGCAACTTCGGCGTCCGCTACGTGCGCACCAGGCAGACCTCCACCGGGCTGTCGACGCTGGCCAGTGGTACCACCTCCACCACCGCCACCCGCACCTACGATGACACCCTGCCCTCGTTCAACCTGGTGGCCGAGGTCACGCCCGATTTCCTGATCCGCCTGGGTGCGGCCAAGGTCATGACCCGCCCGGGCCTGGGCAGCCTAACGCCAGGTGCAACCGTGGCCGTGGCCGGTGGTGCGCGCACCATCTCCAGCGGCAATCCCAACCTGGACCCGACGCGCGCCACCAATGTCGACCTGGGCTTCGAGTGGTACTTCGCCGAAGGCGCGATGGCGGGCCTGGGCCTGTTCTACAAGGACATCGAGACCTCGGTGCAGACCCTGCGCGAGAACCGCCCGTACACCGACAGCGGCCTGCCTGCCGAACTGCTGACCGGTACCGGCGCCTCGCCCACCGACGACTTCACCTTCACCCGGCCAGTCAATACCCCCGGCGGTGAGCTGTACGGCGCCGAGGCGAACTACACCCAGCCCTTCACTTTCCTGCCGGGCAAGTGGTCGAACCTGGGCGTGCAGCTGAACTACACCTGGGTCGAATCGAAGATCCAGTACATCAACTCGGCTGGCCAGCCGGTGATGAAGAACGATCTGCTGGGCCTGTCCAAATCGTCATGGAACGCAACGCTGTTCTACGAAGGCGAGACCTTCGCTGGCCGCGTCTCCGCCACCAACCGCGATGACTACCTCACCCAGGTGCCCGGTCAGGAAACCGGCTTCAACCTGGACGGCTACCACGGCATGACCGGCACCACGGTCATTGATGCGTCCATCCGCTACAAGATCAGCGACCAGCTGGAACTGAGCCTGGAAGGCATCAACCTGACCAACGAAGCCTCGGATGAATGGGTGTACTCGCCCGCCACCGGCCGCCTGCCACTCCAGTACACCGAAACCGGCCGCCAGTTCCTGCTGGGCGTGCGCTACAAGTTCTGAGCAACGCCGGCGGCGCGTACCGATACGCGCCGCGGTTCGCCATGACCGCTGCTGCGCCGCAAGGTGCCGCTGCGGCGTGGCCTTGCTACGGTCCGGCGGCCCGCCGCCGGCCGTCGCCCGTTGAAAGGAAATGTCTCCATGCCGCACCGCACGACCGTGTCCCGCTGCCTGCTGCTGGCAGTGGCCCTGGCTGCAGGCCCCGCGACGGCCGCCGCCGATGTCCCCACCCTGCTCTTCCATGTGGATGCCAATCACGGCCTGCAGGCCGTGACCGCTCACGGTGAGGCCGTAGCGAACTTTCGCGACAAGGTCGCGGTGGTCGACGACGGCCAGCATGGCAAGGCCATCCAATGGGAAGACGACGGCGTGCTTGCCTGGGACGCGCCGGGCAACATCCTGGCCCAGCGCGGCACGCTGGCCTTCGACTGGCGTTCACGCTACGCGGTGGGTGAAGCGCCGTTCGTGATCTTCCGCGTCGGCTACGCCGACCACAGCAGCTGGGACATGGCCTGGCTGCGCATCGACTGGAACGGGCACGGCTTCGATGCCTTCGTCACCGATGCCAACCTGGCACGCACACGCGTGTCGTTCCGCATGGATGCACTGCCGCGTCCCGACCAGTGGTTGCACCTGGCCTTCGCCTGGGATGAGGACCACGGCGTGCGCCTGTTCATCGATGGCCGCGAAGTGGCGCGCGCGCAGGCCACCGGCAATTACGATGCCGCGCTGGACCAGCTCGGCCTTGCCGGGCGGGTAATGGCACCGTACCAGGTGCAGAGTCGCTACAACTTCCTGCGTGGGAGCGATTTCCAGCACATCCGGGTCTACGACCGCATGCTGGATGCGCCGGCGGTGGCAACGCTGGCGCGCGGCCGCGAGCCAGCCAGCGCCGTGGCGATCGGCGATGGCACGCGCGCCTGGCGCCACCGCTTCGGCTGGGAAGGGGCTGCACCCCCAGCGTTGGCGGCCGGCGGCACCCGCATCCGCAAGATCGAATTCGCCGACACCCGCGACCTGAAGGCGTGGATGTGGAAGGCCACCGATGGCATCGCCGAAACCACCTGGCCGGGCGTCTACAACCGCTCGCGCCTGCCCGGCCGCAATGACTACTTCCAGCTTCCGGACTGGAACACCTATGTGGAAGGCGGCCAGCACCTGGACCTGACCCTGCCGGCCACCGAAACGGTGAACCGGGTGGAGATCCGTGGTGCGGCCTTCGGCACCCTTTCCCACGGGCCCGACGCCGGACATGCCACCGACGTGCTGGTCACGCGCCCGCGCGGCGTGGTGCGCAGCGTCGACGACATTGCCGCGCAGCGCGGCGGCGTGCTGCGTTTCAGCAACGTCGAGCAGGAAACACCGATCCAGGAAATCTGGGCCTACCACGTGAGCGAGGGCACCGAGCCGGAAGGCACGGTGAAGCAGACCTACATCATCGACAGCCGGGCGCTGCCCGACTACACCAACCTGGACGCATTGCGCCGCTACATCGACGGACGTTTCCCGGCCGCCGAACGCAGCACGGTGATGGCGCTGCCGAAGGGCGCTGGTTCCCGCCGCCGGGATGCCGGCACCCTGCCCGCACATCCGCAGCCGATCGTGCACGTGCTGATTCCTTCCGGGGTGGGTGACGCGCCGGCCAACCAGCCGCTGATCCGCAGCTGGGCCTACAGCTGGGAGAACATGCACGACGGCCTGGACGGCGTGGCCATCGACCTTCCCGCGCTGGACCTGCCGCCCACCCACGATGGACTGATCCCGCTGAACATCCGCATCAAGGATCCGATCTGGCCGGCGCGCGACATGATCGATGTATCGGTGTCGGTGCCGCCACGGCAGGCGCGCACGCTGTGGCTGGACCTGCGCGATCGCATCCTCACCCCGGACAGCCTGTGGCTGAGCATCGCCTCGGCCGCACCAGGCTTCGATGCCGATGCCCTCGACGGTGCGCAGGTCCGGCTGGTGTTCAAGCCGCGTGCCGACGCGCTGAAGGAGCACGTGGCCGACCGCTTCAACCAGGTCCGCGACAACTGGGGCTTCCTGGTGGAAGAGCACACCACGTCCAAGCGCCAGCGCCTGTACGCGCGCGTGTACGCGGACCTGAGCGACCTGCTGCGGGTGGATCCGGACCATGAACTCGGCCGCCTGTACTGGAACTACATCAGCTACAACAGCCAGGGCCGCCCGCCCTACACGGCGCCTGCCGTGCCCAGGGGCGTGCCGGCGTGGGCATTCAACCAGGTGCAGGACCTGGCGCAGGTGCGGCAGTTCGTCGACTGGTGGATCGACGAACGGCAGGTGGCCTACGGTGACTTCGGTGGTGGCATTTCGGACGATTCCGACCTGACCCAGCAGTGGCCGGGGCTGGCCCTGATGGGCGTGCAGCCGGATCGATTGAACGCCTCGCTGACCGCGCTGTCCGACGCGGTGTACCGCAACGGCATGTTCAGCAACGGCTTGAGTACCATCGAGACCGACGAGCTGCATTCCTATGAGGAAGGCATCAACACCAACAGCGCCATGCTCTACCTCAACTGGGGCGATCCGCTGACGCTGGAACGCCTGATGGAAACGGTGAAGGCCTTCGACGAGCGCATCATCCTGCGCAACCCGCAGGGCCACCTGCTGTTCTCCAGCAACTGGTTCGGTGGCAACAAGGTCTACCGCGAACCGAACTGGCAGTGGCAGAAGCCGTATTCGTTCCCGGTGCTGCACCCGGCGTTCCTGCTGGGCCAGTACAACGCCGATCCCACCGGCCGCGGGCTGGTGATCGGCCTGGCCGATGGCTATCTGGCCCACGCAGGCAAGGACGACAAGGGACGCTTCACCCTGCCCAACGAGATCAACTGGGCCAGCGGTGCCACCCGCGGCGGCGAGTTGAACAACGGCTCCGGCAGTGGCGACACGATGCACACCTTCTGGGCGGCGTGGCGCTGGAGCGGCGATGCGAAGTACCTGCAGGCACTGGACTACCGCGTGGCCCGTGGCGGCCCGGGCGCACTGGCCAACCTGGGCGAGAACGTCGTGGACGTACTGGGCCGGCAACAGGACTGGTATCCGCTGCTGCGCGCCGAGGCCGACGCGGGAAAAACCGGCTTCGCCAGCCTGATGGCCTGGCAGGCCAGCGGCGACAGGTCATACATCGCCGCCCTGCATGCCGACGGCCTGCAGGCGAAAGTGCAGCGCGCGTACATGAACACCGAGGGCCACTGGTGGTCCGACCGCGTGGAAGCGCCCAGTGAATTCCTCCAGCGCGCACGCCTGGGTGGGATCGCGCTGAAGCGCAACCAGAGTTGGCCCGGCCACACCGTCAGCTGGCGCTTCGACCGCGATGGAGCGGCCGAACAGGTCGCCCTGCTGGTGCATGCGCCGTCGCGTGAACGTTTCACCGTTACCAGCTACAACCTGGGCACGCGCACCATCGGCGCCGACATGACCGGCTGGAACGTGGCCAGCGGGACCTGGCGGATACGCAGCGGCGTGGATGCCGATGGCGATGGCCACATCGACGGCACGCCCGCCGAACGCCGCGTACAGCTGGAAACCAGCGCTTCGGTGGCGCTGCAGTTCCGTCCCGGGCGTACCGAGGTGTTCGAGTTCGAACGCGTGTCCGAGGGAACACCGGTGGAAACACGGCCGGACCTGGGCGTGGGTCGCGGCGACGTACGCATCGACGGCAGCCAGCTGCAGGTGACCGTGCACAGCCTGGGCCATGTCGGCACCGGCGTGGCCGTAGCAATGCTGGAAGACGCGCGCGGTCGCGAGATCGCCCGCACGGACGTGCCGGCACTGGGGGCACCCCGTGACCTGCAGCCGAAGACCGTGCAGGTCTGGCTGCCGTTGCCGGCCGGTGACCGCAGCGGCCTGCGCGTGCGCGTGGCGCTGGCCGACGGTGGCGAGGAAGTGACCCGGCTCAACAACGTGGTCGGCGTGCCGCGATGATGCCTGCATTACGCCGGGCGTGATCCGGCGTGGGTCAGGACGCCTCGGTCTCCAGCCGTTTCATCCGGCGCTGGTACCAGCCATCATCCAATGGCTCGAACACCGCGCTGCGTTCCATCACGCCCTCGTAGACATGCAGCGACACGGCCACGTCCGCGTCGCTGGCGTTGCACAGCGTGTGGTACTCGTGCGGCGGAATCAGGCTGCCGGCACTACCGCAGTGGCCGTACAGCGTGGGCTGGGCGGCAAAGCGATGACGTTCGCCATCCTGTTCAATCAGCGCATAGGGAGTGACGATCAGTTCGCCCTGCCAGACGCCTTCCACGCACCACATCGCATCGTGGTCGTGCAGCGGCGTGCCCTGGCCTGGGCCCCAGCACATGGCGATGACGCTGTAGCCCAGGGTCGGGCTGCGGTGCAGTTCACGGCGTGCGTAATGCCCTTCGACCGGGCGCCGCACGCAGGGGGGCAGCTGGATGGACGGATCGACGATGGCCTCGCGCAGCACCTGCTGCAGCGCACCGGTGATGGCCTCCGGCGTGCCCAGCATCACCGCGGCATCGATCGCAGCGAACAGCCGCTCCCGGCCGGTGAATGACGGTGGCAAGGACATCGTTCCCATGCCCCGACTCTAGCCGAGAGGGGTTAACAGAATGTTTGCACCGCGGTGTCATCACTGCGTGCCGCGCTGCACGAACGGTACTTTTGCATACAGCGCACGTTCGCCGGCACGAGGATCGTCCACCACGCTGCTCTGGCGATCGAACAGCATGGTCTGCCGCCGGGGCAGCGCGTAGGGGGGCCATTGCGGCATTCCGCGATGATTGGGGTCGCCGTTGCGCGCGAAGGCGATCAGTGCGTCGCTCATTGTCGCCGCCAGCGTATGCGCGTCCGCGCCGCCACCGGTGCGTGCGCCGGGCAGGCCGGCGTTGTCGAACACCAGCGGGATGTCCAGCGTGTGGAAGGCGCGCAGCCGGCCTTGCTCCACCGGTGAGCCCCAGTCCAGCTGGTAGGCCCAGGTGGGCGCGGCCCCGCTGGGCTGGCGCGCACGCGCTTCCAGCTCCTCCACTGCGCCGCGCCAGGAACGTCCTGCGGTAGTGGCCGCGAAGAACACCTCCGAAGGCGTGTAATGCGGGTACAGGCGCCGGTACTCGGCGATCACCGTCTGCGGCAGCAGATCCACGAACTGCTGGCGTTGCAGCTGTGCCGGCAGCGTCTCCCAGGTCAAGGTGAAGTTGGCCGGATCGTTGCCGAGGAAGGCAAGGGTCTCGTCGCGCGTATTGCCGATGACCATCGGAATGCTGGCCGACTGCCGCGGCGCCTGCGGCCAGAACGGATGCACCGGAAGGGAGACTTCGTCCAGTACCGGCCCGAAGTACAGCGACGTGCTTTCCACCCGCGATGGATCGCGGGCACGGGTGGCTGCAAGCAGATCCGTGGCCGGGAGCCGCAGCAGGGCAGACAGGTCCTTTGCACCCACTGCCTCCATTGCGATGGCAGCGCGCTGCGCGGCGGCACGCGGGCCGGCCGCGGTGACCTGCTGCCCGCTCATCGTCCACGCGCGCTGGAACAGGCCGCGTGCCGCCGGCATCGCCATCAGCGTGGCGATCTTGGCGCCGCCCCCGGACTGGCCGAACACGGTGATGTTTCCAGCGTCACCGCCGAAGATCGCCGCGTGCTCGCGCACCCACTGCAGCGCCTGCACCAGGTCGAGCTGGCCGACATTCCCCGACGCGGCGTAGCGTGCGTCGCCAAGTGCGCCCAGGTACAGGTAACCGAAGGTGTTCAGCCGATGATTGAGGGTCACCACCACCACATCGCCGCGGCGGCACAGCGCACTGCCGTCGTACAGCGGATCGCTGCCGGAGCCGTTGTTGAACCCACCCCCGTGTATGTAGACCAGCACCGGGCGGCGACCGCCATCCCCCAGTGCGGGGGTCCAGACGTTGAGGAACAGGCAGTCTTCGCTGCCGGGGCCTTCCGCGCCGCCCTGCGGTGCGGCCGCGCCATAGTCCAGTGCATCGGCGATCCCGTTCCATGCCGCTTCCCGGCGTGGTGGCTGGAAGCGATGGGTGCCGGTATCGGCGCCGTAGCGCACGCCGCGGAATACCAGCACGCCTTGTTCATGCTGGCCGCGCAGGCGCCCCCCGCGCACGCGGACGATCGGCAGGCGTTCGTCGCGTGCAGCGGGCATCGCCGCTGCCGGCAGTGCCACCAGCGTGGCCGTGGCCAGCGCCCAGCGCGCGCTGTCGCGCAGGAAACGGCGGCGCTGCAGATCGTCGGGTGCTCCCGTCATCGGCTGCGCTCCGCATCCTTTCCTGCTGTCAGCCATGCCTGCGCCAGCGCTGGCCACTGCGCCAAGGTGGAGCCGGGCTGCAGGCGCATGCCGAAGCCGTGGCCACCATGGGCGAACACATGCAGTTCGTGCTCGACGCCCGCCCTGGCCAGCGCCTGCGCCATCACCTCGCTGTTGTGCACGCTGACCACGCGATCGTCGTTGGCATGGATCAGCATCGTCGGCGGCATGTCCGCACGCACGTGCTCCTGCACCGAGTACTGCGTCGCCAATGCGGGGTCAGGGCGCTCGCCCAGCAATCGCCCGCGCGAACCACTGTGCGCATGCGCGCCCATGTCGATGACCGGGTAGACCAGCACCGCCCGTGCCGGGCGCGCGCTCAGCTGATCGATCGCATCGCGTGCGGGATAGACCGGCGCATCGAAGCCGGTGGCCAGCCGCGCAGCCACGTGGCCGCCGGCGGAAAAGCCCATGACCGCCACATTGTCCGCCTCCAGGCCGCGGCGCGCGGCCTGGTCGCGCACGACCCGCAGCGCACGCTGGGCATCGGCCAGCGCCGCCTGGCGGTCCCTGCCCGGCTGCGGCAGGCGGTAGCGAAGCACGAACAGGGTGAAGCCTGCCCGCTGCACCCAGTCCGGCACCAGCGCGCTGCCCTCCTTGTCGATTACCACCCGCTGGTAGCCGCCGCCCGGAATGACCAGCACCGCCTGCCCGTTCGGACGTGGCGGCGCGTGCACGATCATGTATGGCGCATCGATCCCGTCCACGAACCGGTCCGGATGGGCCGGATCGGCGCTGCGCTCAACCACCCGCGCCTTCCGTGCCGGAGCGCTCTGGCCAGGTACCTGGCCGTCCGGCCACAGCGGCAGGCGTTCGCCCGCCACCTCCCCGGCAAGCCGCTGGCCGTCGCGCAGCGGGACGTCGCTGGCACGTGCCGGGGCAAGCGTCAACAGAACGCACAGGAACAGCACAAGAGGGGGCAGACGCATGGCGGACCGGGCTCCAGCGAAGGGTGGGCAGCGTGCCGCAGGCGCCCCGGAAGCGGGTGTGATGCGCTGCGGCTTGCGTGATGACACCGGTTTACCATATACACCTCCTGCAGACGCTGTCGATGGGCAGTGCAACAACGCAGAGGGAGACCGTTCTTGAGCAACGAACACGGCACACAGGGGCAGAGGCCGGCGCCGGACGGTGCAGCCGCCATCGCCCGCGCCTTCACCGATGCACGCCGCGCAGGCAAGGCCCTGCCCGCGTTCCCCGGAGAGATCCCCGTCGATCTGGTGGCTGCCTACCACGTGCAGGACCAGGCCATTGGCCTGTGGAGCGATACGGTGGTCGGCTGGAAGGTGGGTTACATCGCTGCCGAGCGCCGCGACGGCTCCGGCGATGAGCGCCTGCTGGGGCCGATCTTCAAACGTCAGCTCTGGAATGATACCGGTGGAACAACCGACATCCCGGTCTTCGTCGGGGGCTTCGGCGCAGTCGAAGCAGAGTACGTGCTGGAGCTGTTGGAGGACGCGCCGGCCGGACAGCTGGACTGGTCCCCGGAACAGGCCGAAGCGCTGCCTGCGCGCCTCTATATCGGCGTGGAAGTGGCCAGCAGCCCGCTGGCCACCATCAACGAACTTGGTCCGCGCGTGGTGGTGTCCGACTTTGGCAACAACAACGGCCTGGTGCTGGGCCCGGAGATCGTCGACTGGACCGCACGCGACGAAAACTCGCTGCGTGCCGAGACACTGATCGAAGGTGAGGTGGTCGGCACCGGTGGCGCCACCCGCCTGCCCGGTGGCCTGCGCGCGGCCTATGCCTTTGCGCTGTCCCGTTCGGCCCTGCGTGGCCGGCCGCTGCGCAAGGGCGACCTGATCGCCACCGGCAATGCCACCGGCATCCACGATATCGAGGCAGGACAAACGGCGCTGGTGCGCTTTGCCGGCTTCGGTGACATTGCCTGCCGGGCCGTGCCCGCGGGATGACCGCGGGGCTGCCCTGGTGAACACGCGCGGGAGGGCGCAGATGATCACACGACGTAACTTCCTGGCCGGTGGCGCTGCTGCCCTGGCCACCCCGATGCTCGCCGCCTGTGGCCGCGGGCCGGGCGGCGATATGGCCGGTGGCGCGCTGTTGACCGCCACCGACGTGCATGTGGCCGACTACCCTACCGTCACCGCGGTGAAGTGGATCGGCGAAACGCTGCAGCGCGAAACCAACGGTCGCCTGCGCCTGCGCCAGTACCACTCCGGCCAGCTGGGCCGCGAATCCGAGGCGATCGACATGGCGCGCTTCGGTGCCATCGATATCACCCGCGTGTATGCCGGTGCGCTGAACAATGCCTTTCCGCTGACCCAGGCGCTGTGCCTGCCCTACGTGTTCACGTCGGTGGCGCACCAGCGTGCCGCGCTGGATGACGGCGTGGCCGAAGCCGTGCTGCGCGGCTTCCAGGGCCGCGGCCTGGTCGGCCTGGCGATCTACGATTCCGGTGCACGCTGCTTCTACAACACCAAGCACCCCATCGTTTCGCCCAAGGACCTGCACGGCCTGAAGCTGCGCGTCGCCTCATCGGACATCTTCATCCAGCTGATGCGCCTGCTCGGCGCCAATCCGACGCCGATGTCGCTGGGCGACACGTTCTCCGGGATGGAAACCCACATGATCGACGGCGCCGAGAACAACATGCGCAGCTTCCATTCCAGCCGCCACTTCGAAGCGGCGCACTACTGGTCGCAGAGCGACCATTCGTACGCGCCGGATGTGTTGCTGATGTCGCGCGCCAGTTTCGAACGCCTGTCGCCTGACGACCGCCAGCTGCTGCTGCAGACCGCGCGCGCGTCGGTGAAGGTGATGCGCGAGCAGTGGGATGCGTCGGAGGACGCCGCACGCCGCGCCGTCCTGGCCTATGGGGTGAAAGCCAACGAGGTGGACATGCCCGCCTTCCGCACCGCCGCCCAGCCGCTGCTGCAGCAGTACCTGCAGCAGCCGGAGATCGCCGCGCTGGTCGACCGCATCCGCGCCGCCTGAGGACACTGCCATGATCGAGACGACGACGCCCGCCACCGGGCCTGGCCAGCGCCTGCTGGACCGCATCGCCGACATCGCCATCTACGGCGCCGTTGCTGCCCTGCTGGGGCTGGTGGTGGTGCAGGGCTGGCAGGTGTTCGCGCGCTACGTGATCAACGATTCGCCCAGCTGGACCGAGCCGGTCACGCTGCTGCTGCTGGCCACGGCGATGAGCCTGGGTGCCGCCTGCGGTGTGCACACCAACCGCCACTTCGGCTTCTTCCTGCTGCATGCCTGCCTGGGCCCCGGCCTGCGCCGTGCGGTGGACGTGCTGGTGCAGCTGGTGGTGGCGGTGCTGGGAGGCTTCATCGCCTTCTGGTCGGGTGATCTGCTGCTCGACGGCCTGGACATCAAGACCGCCGGCGCCGATCTGCCGCAGAGCATCAACTACCTGCCACTGGCGGTGGGCGGCGGGCTGATGCTGCTGTTCGCGCTGAACCGTGCGTGGAACGCGCTGCAGGCCCGCGCCACCGGCGCCGAAGACGCTGAAGGAGATCGTTGATCCATGGGTATCACCATCCTGTTCTCCGTGTTTGCCGTGCTGCTGCTGCTCGGCGTGCCGGTGGCCTACGCGCTGGCCGCTGCCGCGCTGGCCACCCTGCTCTACCTGGATATCCCCAGCATCGTGCTGGTGCAGCAGATCTCGGCCGGTACCGGCTCGGCCTCGCTGATCGCCATTCCGTTGTTCATCTTCGCGGGCGAGATCATGATGCGCGGCGGCATCTCCGAGCGCCTGATCGCCCTGGCCTCGTCGCTGGTGGGGCGCTTGCGCGGTGGCCTCGGCCAGGTCTCGATCCTGTCCTCGCTGTTCTTCGGCGGCGTGTCCGGCTCGGCCATCGCCGACGTTTCGGCGGTCGGCGGCACGATGATCCCGCAGATGGTCAAGCGCGGCTACGACCGCGATTTCGCCGTCAACGTCAGCATCACCGCCGCGCTGGTGGCGCTGCTGGTGCCTCCGTCGCACAACCTGATCCTGTTCTCCGCTGCCGCCGGCGGGGGCCTGTCCATCGCCGACCTGTTCGCCGCCGGCATTGTCCCTGCGCTGCTGATGACGCTGGCGCTGATGGTCACCGGCTATGCGGTCGCACGTCGCCGCGGCTATGGCGTGGAGGTCTTTCCCGGCTGGCGTGCCGTGGCCCTGCGCATCGTCTCCGCCCTGCCCGGCCTGGGCCTGGTCGCGCTGATCTTCATCGGTATCCGTGCCGGCATCTTCACCGCAGTGGAAAGCGCAGCCATCGCCGTGGTCTACGCCTTGCTGGTGACCACCGTGCTGTACCGGCAACTGCGCTGGCGCGAGTTCTTCGACACCGTCATCCACGCTGCGCGCAGCACGGGCGTGATCCTGTTCGTGATCGCCACCGCTGCCGTGTTTGGCTGGCTGCTGGCCTACCTGCAGGTGCCCGCAGCCGCCGTCGAGTTCCTGCAGTCGTTCGCGCACAGCCAGTTCATGGTGCTGCTGATGATCGTGGTGATGCTGCTGCTGCTGGGCACCTTCATGGACCTGGCGCCGATGATCCTGATCTGCACGCCGATCTTCCTGCCGGTGGCGCGCGCCTACGGCATCGATCCGATCCACTTCGGCCTGGTGCTGGTGCTCACCGGTGGCCTGGGTCTGGTCACGCCCCCGGTGGGCTCGGTGCTGTTCATCGGCACGGCCATCGGCAAGATCAGCGTGGGCCAGAGCATGCGCACGATCTGGCCGTTCTGGTTCGCCGCGCTCGCCGTGCTGCTGGTCGTGGCCTTCTTCCCCTCACTGTCGTTGTGGCTGCCCGCCGCGCTGCGCGGCTGAGCCACAAGGAGACTGCCATGCGTGCACTGTGTATCGCCGCCACCATCACTCTGCTTGTGCTGTTGCTGCCGGCACGGCCTGCACCCGCGGCGGAGCCCGCGCGCGCGCCGGCGCAGTGGGCGCGGGGGCTGGAACACCAGCGCCAGGCGGACCGGGGCGATGGCACGTTCCTCAATCCGGTGCTGGCCGGTGACCATCCGGATCCCTCGGTGCTCAAGGACGGGGACGATTACTACCTCACGCTGTCGTCGTTCGACGCCTACCCCGGCCTCCCGATCTGGCACTCGCGCGACCTGGTGAACTGGCAGCCGCTGGGACATGCGGTCACCCGCAACGTGGGGGCGATCTGGGCGCCGGACATCGTCAAGCATCGGGGGCGCTACTTCATCTACTTCCCGGCCCGCACCGGCGAGCGCCGCAGCAACTTCGTGGTCTGGGCCGATGACATCAAGGGCCCGTGGAGCGCGCCGATCGACATCGGCCTGGGTGGCTACATCGATCCCGGCCATGCAGTGGGTGAAGACGGCAAGCGCTACCTGTTCCTCAGTGGCGGTGATTACGTGCAGCTGGCCGACGACGGGTTGAGCGTGGTCGGCACGCCGAAACACGTCTATGACGGCTGGCGCTACCCGCAGGACTGGGACGTTGAGGCCTACGCGCAGGAAGGCCCGAAGATCCACGTCCGCGACGGCTGGTACTACATGACCACGGCAGTGGGCGGCACCGCCGGTCCGCCGACCGGGCACATGGTGATCACCGCGCGCTCGCGTTCGATCCACGGACCATGGGAGAACGCGCCCAACAACCCGATTACGCGCACGCAGTCGGCGGCCGAGCCCTGGTGGTCACGCGGCCACGCGACGGTGATCGAAGGGACCGATGGACGCTGGTGGATGATGTACCACGGGTACGAGAACGGCTTCTGGACGCTGGGTCGGCAGGCCCTGCTCGAACCGATCGAATGGACCGCTGACGGCTGGTTCCGGGCCACGGGCGGAGACCTTGGTCAGCCACTGCGCAAGCCGGCCGGACAGGCGCTGTCGCCGCATGGCATGGCGCTGTCGGATGATTTCCGCGGCAGCACGCTTGGCCCGCAGTGGGCGTTCTTCAACCCGGCGCAGGATGAGTACCGCCGGCTGGGTTTCAGTGGCAACGGCCTTGTCCTGCAGGGCAAGGGCAGCACGCCGCGCGACGCCTCGCCGCTGACCACCATCGCCGGCGACCGGGCCTATCAGTTCGAGGTGGAGATGGAGATCGCCCCCGGTGCCGTGGGCGGCGCGCTGCTGTTCTACAGCGACCGGCTGTACGCGGGCGTGGGCAGCAACGGCGAGTCGTTCATCATGCATCGCTACGGCGAGGAGCGCCCTGCCCGACCGGCCCCGGGCCGCGGCGGCCGGCTGTGGTTGCGGGTGACCAACAACCGCCACATCGTCACCTTCCACTCCAGCACCGACGGGCACACTTGGCAGAAGTATCCGGTTCAGATGGAAGTGTCCGGTTACCATCACAATGTCGCGGGCAGGTTCCTGGCGTTGAAGCCGGCGCTGTATGCGGCCGGCGACGGTGCGGTAACCTTCCGCAACTTCCGCTACCGCGCGCTGGACTGAGCGCGGAGCCGGAATCCCCAGACTTACCGGGTTCAAAACATGTCAGTGCGCAACAAGAACGATGCCGCTACGCCGGCATTGGCGAAGGGCAAGGCAGCCACCATCAACGACATCGCGCGACTGTCGGGTGTATCCAAGAAAACGGTTTCAAGAATCATCAACAACTCGCCACTGGTGCGCAAGGACACGCGCGACAAGGTGGAAGCGTTGATGCGTGAAGTGGGCTATACGCCCGATCCATTGGCCCGCGGGCTGGCGTTCCGCCGCTCCTTCCTGATCGGCATGGTCTACGACAACCCCACCGCGCAGTACATCGTGGACATGCAGTACGGCGCGCTGGATGCATTGCGTGGATCCAGTTTCGAGCTGGTGGTGCATCCCTGTGACAGCCGCAGCCCCGGCTACATCGAAGGCGTGCGTCGCTTCGTGCAGCAGCAGAAGCTGCACGGCGTGATCCTGGTGCCGCGTGCCTCGGAAGACCAGGCGCTGGCGGACATGCTCGATGAGATCGGCTGCCGGTTTACCCGCGTGGCAGCGCTGCCGCTGGACGAAAGCTCGCAGATGGTGGTCACCCATGACCGCGATGGTGCGGCCGAAGCCGCCGACTACCTGCTCTCGCTCGGCCACCGTGACATTGCCCTGGTGACCGGTCCCAGCGCCTACCGTTCGGCCCATGAACGTACCGCCGGCTTCATCGACGCACTGTCGCAACGCGGTATCGAGCTGCCGAAGGACCGCATCATCGAGGCCGGCTACACCTTCGAATCCGGTGTCGCCGCTGCCGAGAAACTGCTGCTGGGCAAGCGCCGCCCGACCGCCATCTTCACCGGCAACGATGAAATGGCCGCCGGTATCTACAAGGTGGCGCTGCGCGCGGGCATCAACATTCCGCGCCAGCTGTCCATTGTCGGCTATGACGACAGCCCGCTTGCCTCGCGCCTGTGGCCCTCGCTGACCTCGGTGCGCCGGCACACGCGCGATACCGGACGCACCGCCGCGGCGATGCTGATCCAGCCCGAAGGCCAGGCCGCGCTGCCCATTGCCAGCGTGCGGCCGCACCTGATCGTCCGCGATTCCTGCCAGCCGCCGGAGGATTGATCCCCAAGGATCAATCCTGCAGGTCACGACCTCTGGTCGTGACACGCCCCTGCCCCATCCACCCGATCCACCGCGCCCTGCCCGGGCCATCCCGGCATCGTGCGACGCAAAATGACACCGGTTTCCTGTCTGGCTAGAATCGACCGTGAACCGCGCCGGGGCCGACCCGTCGGCCCGCCCCCCGCTCTGGAGACGCCATGTACAGCAAGACCCATTACGCCACCCATCCCGATGCCATCCACGGTGCCAGCAACGACCAGCTGCGTGACCTGTACCTGCTCGATGGCCTGTTCAACGCCGGTGCGGTGACCCTCAAGTACACCCACTACGAGCGCTTCGTGATTGGTGGCGCCGCCCCGGTGGACGCACCGCTTGCGCTGCCGACCCAGACCGAACCCGCTTCGGCCGCAGGCCACCCGTTCCTGGAGCGCCGGGAACTGGGCGTGATCAACGTCGGCAGCGGCACTGGTACGGTCACCGTGGATGGCACCGGCTACACGCTGGGTCCGAAGGACGGTCTGTACGTGGCCATGGGCAGCAAGGAGGTCGTGTTCGCCTCGCAGGACGCCGCCAACCCCGCCCAGTTCTATCTGGCCTCGACCCCGGCCCATGCCCGCTTCGAAACCAGGCAGCTGTCCATCAAGGACGCCGTTGCACTGGACCGCGGCGCGCTGGAAACCAGCAACGAGCGCACCATCTACCAGTACATCGTGCCGGCCACCTGCCAGTCCTCGCAGCTGCTGCTGGGCCTGACCGTGCTCAAGCCGGGCAGCGTGTGGAACACCATGCCGCCGCACCTGCACGACCGTCGCAGCGAGGTCTACTTCTACTTCGACCTGGGTGACAGCGACCGCGTCTACCACTTCATGGGCGAGCCGGCCGCGCAGCGTCACATCGTGATCCAGAACAACGAAGCGGTCGTGTCGCCGCCGTGGTCGATCCACATGGGCGCCGGCACCAGCAACTACGCCTTCATCTGGGCGATGGGTGGCGAGAACCTGGACTACACCGACATGCACGTGCTGGACATCTGCCAGCTCAAGTAAGCCCGCCTGGCCGCCGCGCACCGTGTGCCGGCCGTCGACACCGCTCGTCTCTATCAAGGAACGCATACGAAATGGCTAATCCCTTCAGCCTGGAAGGCAAGGTCGCTCTGGTAACCGGTGGCAATACCGGTCTGGGCCAGGGCATCGCCGTGGCACTGGCCGCCGCTGGCGCCGACGTGGCCGTGGCCGGCATCGCCCCGCCCACCGATACCATCGAAAAGATCACCGCGCTGGGCCGCCGCTGCCTGGCCATCGAAGCCAACCTGATCAGCATCGAGCCGGTGGCGCGCGTGGTCCGCGAGACCATCGAAGGCCTCGGCGGGTTGGACATCCTGGTCAACAACGCCGGCCTGATCCGCCGCGCCGATGCGGTGGACTTCAGCGAGCAGGACTGGGACGACGTGATGAACGTCAATCTCAAGTCCGCGTTCTTCATTTCGCAGGCCGCCGGCCGCCACTTCATCGAACAGGGCCACGGCAAGATCATCAACATCGCTTCGATGCTGTCCTTCCAGGGCGGTATCCGCGTGCCGTCGTACACCGCCAGCAAGAGCGGCATCGCCGGCATCACCCGGCTGCTGGCCAACGAGTGGGCGGGCAAGGGCATCAACATCAATGCCATCGCCCCGGGCTACATGGCCACCGACAACACCGCCCAGCTGCGCGCCGACGAAGCGCGCAACAAGGCGATCCTGGAGCGCATCCCGGCCGGTCGCTGGGGCACGCCGGATGACCTGGCCGGTGCGGCGGTGTTCCTGGCTTCGTCGGCGTCGGATTACATCAACGGCGCCGTGCTGCCGGTCGATGGTGGCTGGCTGGCGCGCTGACGCGTGATCCGCGGTGGTGCCGGCCGCTGGCCGGCGTCCTGGCAATGCTTCCGCCGTTCATGAGGTTGCCGGGCAGCGGCCGGCACTACCGGAGACCGGACATGCGCACCCTGTTGCCTTTGTTGTTGCTGCTGTCGTGCACCACCGCGCAGGCGGCGCCCGTGCGGGTCTTCATTGCCGGTGACTCCACTGCGGCCGCATACGGCCCCGAGCGCGCGCCGCAGGCCGGCTGGGGCCAGGCGCTGCAGAGCTACCTGGACCTGGCGCGCTTGGAGGTGCACAACCACGCCAAGGGCGGGCGCAGCACGCGCAGTTTCATCGAGGAAGGGCGCCTGGAGGCCATCGCCGCCGAGCTGCGCCAAGGCGACGTGCTGCTGATCCAGTTCGGCCACAACGATGCGAAGTTCGAAGACCGCACGCGCTACACCGATCCGGACAGCGACTACCCACGCCTGCTGATGCGTTACGTACAGGTGGCCCGCGCAAAGGGCGCCACGCCGGTGCTGGTCACGCCGGTGGCGCGGCTGCTGTACGACTTCGGTTCACTGCTGGATACGCATGGCCGCTACACGCAGTCGATGAAGGCGTTGGCCGCGCGCGAGCAGATTGCGCTGATTGATCTGAATGACCGCAGCATGCGCTGGATCCGCGCGCTGGGTGAGGAGGGCGCGCGACCCTACTTCCTGTTCGTGCCCGAACAGAACAAGGCCGACGGCACCCATTTAAGCGTGGCCGGCGCACATGCGGTGGCCTGCCTGGTAGTGCGCGAGGCGGTGCCGCTGCTACCCGCGCTGCAGCCGGCGCTGGTGCGGGATATCGACTGCGACGTGGTGGCGGAAGGGCAGGGTAGCGACCCAGCCCTGCCCTCGCAGGTGGTGCACGAAGACAGTGTTGTGCGCACGCAAGCAGGCCCGCACGGCGGTGCCGGCCCGACCACGGCGTATCCGTTCTTCGCCGATGCCGAAGGGCTGCCGTTCGTGCTGCGCAAGCGTGTGCTGCACAAAGGCGCGGGCATCGGCCTGCATCCGCAGCACAAGGACGAGATCTATTACATCGTCAGTGGGCAGGGCAGTTATGTGCTGGATGGCAGGCAGTACGACGTGCACGCCGGGCACGCGCTGCTGACCCGCAAGGGCAGCCACCATGCGCTGCAGCAGGTGGGTGAGGAGGATCTGGTGGTGCTGCTGGTGTACCCGCGCTGATTGAAACGTAGCCGAGCATGGGCTCGGCTCTACGGAACAGCGCCGGCGTGCATGGTCATCGTCGTTCGACAGGCTCCGGGCCGAAGTGCTTCAGCCCCAACCTGGCCAAGTCTTCCGGTCGCTCGAAATAGGCTTCGTCGAAGGCGTGCAGCGTCTCCTGCTCCTGTTCGGTCATCGCGCCGTACAGGTCGGTCAGTTGCTTGACCGCCGGGTCATCTTCCAGCCGGTCGACCAGCCCGCGCATGCCGGCCAGGATCGCGTGGGTCTTCGCCGCGCCCATCGCCTGCAGCGCACGCAACGCCAGCTGGCAGGTCGGGTCGCCCCAGTTGCACAGGAACTGCATGAAGCCGCCGTTGTTGATGTCGGCCTCCATGCGCCACAGCGCCACCAGCTGCTGGTCTTCGTCGGACAGCGCATCCAGCGTCCACGCGGCTGCCTTCAGTCGCGCCAGCGCGGCCTCGTAGCGGTCTTCCCAGACCTGGTTGAGGATATCGACCACGCCAGCCTCGCGCGCCGGCAGCAGCGCCGGCCAGTTCACGCCCAGGCCATCGGCGGTGGCGACCCACCGCGCGCGTTGCCCTGCATCGGCTTCGAACAACGCAGGTACCCAGCGCAGCGGCTGGCGGGTACGGCAGCCATCGGCCAGGGTCAGCAGGATGAAGTCGTCGTCGAAAGCGACATCGGTTACGCGCAGCGAAGCAAATGCATCAGTCATGCCGTGCAGGATAGCCGCGCGGCAGCGCGCATCACACGTCGCCGCCGTCCGCCCAGCCTTCACCCGTGCCGGCCTGGAACACGTGATCGTCAGCCTGCACGTCACCGGCAGGCAGGTGCGCCTGGTCGGCCAGTGCCGCGTAGATCGGGGTGAAGTCCGGCGACGTCGCCTGCATCAGCTGTTCAAAGCTGTCGATGACGAAGTAGGTCTTCTGGAAGGTGTCGATGCGGTACTTCGTTCGCATGATCCGCTGCAGGTCGAAACCGATGCGGTTGGGTGCGGCCGATTCCAGCGAGTACAGCGACTCGCCCTTGGACGACACGATGCCGGCACCGTAGATGCGCAGGCCGTCGAGCGTGTCGATCAGGCCGAACTCCACCGTGTACCAGTACAGGCGGGTGAGGTTCTGCAGCGCGTCCGGGCCGATCGCGTGGGCTTTGACGCCGCCACGGCCATAGGCCTCCATGTAGTCGGCGAACACCGGGTTCATCAGCAGCGGCACATGGCCGAACAGGTCGTGGAACAGGTCCGGCTCGGCGATGTAGTCGATCTGGTCCGGGCGACGGATCCACCAGGTCACGGGAAAGCGGCGGTTGGCCAGGTGGTCGAAGAAATCCAGTTCCGGCAGCAGGCCTTCGACGCCGACCAGGGTCCAGCCGGTGGCCGCGCCCAGCACTTCGTTGAGCTGGTCGAAGCGCGGAATCATGTGCGCGTTCATGCCCATCTCGTCCTGCGCGTCCAGGAATTCCTGGCAGGCACGGCCGACCAGCAGCTCGCGCTGGCGCTGGTACAGCGTGCTCCAGGTGGCGTGGTCGTCGGCGCTGTAGGTGTCCCACGGCTGCTCGACGAGCGCGGTGGTGTACACCGGCACGTAGCCCTTGTCGGTCTGCTGGTGTTCGACGCGGCGGGGCTGGGCGAGGTCCATGGGGCACTCCTTGAAGGGATAGCCACGATGCTAGGGCAGGGCGCGCGCAACAGGGTTGCAAAAGTTGCGCCGATTGGCATTGTTGGCGCAATATCCTTGCGCAGTCACCATGTTGCGGAGCAGCAATGGCCGGAGAAGTCCAGTTTGATCGCACGGATATACGCCTGCTGGCTGAAATCCAGCGGGATGGGCGCGCCACCAACGCGGAGCTGGCGACTCGGGTGAACCTGTCGCCCTCGGCCTGCCTGCGCCGCCTGCAGCGGCTGGAAAGCGAGGGCGTGATCGTCGGCTACGGCGCGCGGCTGGAGCCGCGGCAGCTGCGCCTGGGCCTGCAGGCCTTCGTGCGCGTGCAGTTGGAAAAGCACGACCAGGCCGCCATCGGCCACTTCGTGGACAGCGTGCAGGGCTGGGACGAGGTGGTGGCCTGCCATGCGCTGACCGGCGACATGGACTACCTGCTGCACGTCTACGTGCGCGACCTGGAGCACTTTTCGCACTTCCTGCTGGACCGCCTGCTCAACGCCGGCGGCGTGGCCGACGCCAATTCCAGCTTCGTGCTGCGCACGGTGAAGGGTTTCCAGGCATTGCCGTTGTCGCAGCTGGAATGAGCGCAGCGGCGATTTGACGCGGCCGGGCGGGTAGCCGAGCATCACCGCCCTGCGCGCGCCGCAGCGTTCCTTTCCGGTTCCACGCATGTCCGAACTCCAGCACCCGGTGCCCACCACCATCTTCCTGCCGCTGCAGCGCAAGTCGCTGGCACGTTACATCGCTCACGGCACGCCGCCGCAGACGGCAGTGGAGCAGGCCGGGCTGATGGCCGCGCAGTTGTGCCGGACGCGCCTGCATCCAGCGGCCGAGATCGAACGCCTGCTGCATGATGCCTGCGCGCTGTTTGCCGGCAACGAAGGCGCCGCCGCGCAGCTGGCCGGCCCCGGTGGCGGAGGCCAGCCGGAGCTGGATGCCTGGCTGACCGCATTGGCCGCCCACGGCGTGCTGCTGGCGCCGGCGCAGATCCTGCAGGACGTCATCGCGCAGTCGCCATTGGAGTATCCGGGCCTGGCCCTGCAGCAGGCCTGCCAGGAAACCCTGACCGAGCATGAGATCCGCTTTCCCGCCACCTTTTCCAGTGACGAGGCGCTCACGCAGGATGACGTGGCCGCCGAGGACGCGCGTGCGGTCGAACACCATGGCCTGTACACCTCCGAGCAGGCCCGCGTGCTGCGCGCCATCGCCGCCAACCCCGATGAGCTGATCGACCTCGATGGCTATGCCGGCACCGGCAAGGGCCACCTGGTGCTGGCGCTGATGGAGGCGCGGCCCGGCCGCTACACCTACGTGGCGCCCTCGCGTGGGCAGGTGGAAGCCTTCCGCAGCCGCGTGCCGGCCAGCACCGCGGTGCGCCTGCTGACCCAGATCGAGTTCGCCAACCGCGTGGCGCAGCATGCCGCGCGCAGCGGCCACACCGGTGGCTTCGTTGCCAGCTACCGGCGCAGCACCCGCACGCCGCGCGAGATTGCCGGCCGCATCGGCCTGCAGGGCATCGGTGGGCGCAGCCCGGAGCAGGTGCTGCTGACTGCGTTCGAGGCCATCAACCGTTGGTGCGCGTCGTCGGCACCGGGCTTGGCGTTCCAGCATTTCGACCGTTCGGTGCCCGCCGCGATGCTCGACGTGTCACCGTACATGGCGGCTGCCGAGCACGTCTGGCGCTGCATGTTCGACGCCGAGCTGCAGCGGGGCACGCTGCTGAGCCTCAGCCCGGCGCACATCGGCAAGTGGTTGGCACTGCGCGGCGTTACCCCGCCGCTGGACATGGGCATGCTGCTGGTGGACGAGGCGCATGACCTCAGCCCGTCGTGGAAGCAGTTGCTGGCCGGCCATGCGCCTGGCGTGGTCAGTCTGGGCGATCCGCATCAGTGCCTGTCCGGCACGGTGCCGCGCTGGGGCGCGTCGAAGGTGCTGGAAATGCACCAGTCGGTGCGCCAGGGCAACCAGGTCGAGGGCCTGGTCAACCAGACCCTGGCGCTGGATGGACTGGGCCAGGACAGTGGGCCGTTCGTCGGTGCCGCCGACCGCGCCACCGGTGTGCTGCATTACCGCCACTGGGCGCAGGTACCAAGCGAGGGCCTGCGCATCCATGGCAGCGTCGCAGATCTGGCCCTCGATGCGGCGCAGCTGCAGGCGCTCGGGCTGCGGCCCTACCTGCATCCGGCATCGCTGCGCGCGCTGCGCGGTGTGTTGCAGCGCCCGCTGGATGCGTGGCGCCGTCGCCACGCCAGCGCATCGGACCCGGAGTGGGAGCGCTTCCTGGCCACGCAGGCCGACGAAGGGCAGGGCGCGCTGGTCGAACTGTTTGCGTCTGCCGATCGGGTGCAGTCACTGCTGCAGGCGCTCGATGACCAGGACACGCCCGCTGAAGGGCGGGTGGCGCTGTGCCTGGCCGAACACGCGAAGAACCTGCAGTTCGACGTGGTCTCACTGTCACCCGGTTGCTTCAGTGCGGGGCAGGGCGGGCGCATCTGGCACAACCCGGTGCGCGCGGTCTATCTGGCACTCACCCGTGCGCGACGCCAGCTGCATGTGCCGGCCGATGGCATGGAACAACTGCAGCACACGGCGACACTGCAGGAGCAGGCCCGTCAGGCGCGCAGGCGCGAGCGGCAGCAGGCCAGCGGTTACCGGCCTGCGCGCTAGAACGCGCGCGTCGCTGTCTGGCAGCGACACGCCGGCTCAGCTCAGCACTTGTCCTTGCGGCCCATCAGCCTGCCCAGGCGCGAGGCTTCCTCGCACTTCGGCGCGGCCACGGGTGCCGGTGCGGCGGCCGCGGCGCGTGCACGCTGCAGCTGCTGGATCTTCGCGCGGATCTGCGGCATCGCGGCCATTGCGGCCTTTTCGCCCTCCAGGATCGCGGTGCCACGCTGGCTGAAATCGGCGGCGCCGATGTCCAGCACCTTCGGGCGGATGACGATGTCGGCGCGTGCCAGTTCCTGCTCGCCCAGGCGCTGGCCCATGATCGAGATGGACTGGTTGACGATGCCCAGCATGTCGGTCGGCGCCTTGCCGCTGGCCTTGCTGGAGATGTCCACGGCGATCACGAAGTCGGCGCCGAGCTGGCGCGCGGCATCGACCGGCACCGGGCTCACCACGCCGCCATCGATGTAGTTGCGGCCACCGATCTTCACCGGTTCGAACACGCCGGGAATGCTGCTGGAGGCGCGCACGGCCTGGCCGACGTTGCCGCGCACGAAGATCGCGCGCTCGCCTGTTTCCAGCTGGGTCGCGACGGCGGCGAACGGCTTCTTCAGGCGCTCGGCGGGGCGGTTGGCGACCTGCTCGTTGACGTAGTCCTGCAGCTTCTGGCCCTGCACCAGGCCACCGGAGAACAGGCGCACGTCGCGGATGCTGGCTTCATCCAGCGCCACTGCCTTGCTCTGCATCTGGAACGCATCCATGCCGCTGGCATACAGCGCGCCGACCACGCTGCCGGCACTGGTGCCGGACACCACGGCCGGTTCGAAGCCATTGGCCTCCAGCATCTTGATCACGCCGATGTGGGCGAAGCCCTTGGCTGCGCCACCACCGAGGGCGATACCGATCTTCACCGGCTTGGCCTGCGGTACCACGGTTGGCGCCGGCGGCGGCGCAGGGCGGACCGGGTCGCCACCGCAGCCGGCCAGCAGGCCGATCAGGGCGACGGACAGCAGCATGCGGGGTCGGAACAGGCTCATCGGCAGTGCGCTCGCGGCGCCGGATTCAGGAAAGGGCGCCAGCATACCGAAGGTGCCGCAGGGCGGGCAGGGTAGGTCGGCCCGCCCATTCATCGGATGCTTCGGGTAGTGCCGGCCGCTGA
>NZ_JBSRQL010000014.1:0-127751 GCF_054083135.1 Stenotrophomonas maltophilia group sp. LNF247 | reverse complement strand
CTCGGGGTGGGCCGGGAGGGTGGTTCGGCTGGGGGCCGCTGCAAGTACGTCCATGTAAGCTCGGTCGCCGCATCCATGCGGCTCACGCCCCCAGCCGACCCACCCTACCGGCCACGGACAATTTCCTGCGCACCGCGGGAAGATCAAAAGAAAAATCAAAAGCAAAAGCCGGTTCTTCAGGCATTCGTGTCGACCAAGGTCGACACCTACCAAAGCAGAACGCCGTTCCGACCGATCGCGGCAATCTGTCGGAG
This sequence comes from Stenotrophomonas maltophilia group sp. LNF247, assembly GCF_054083135.1. Lineage (NCBI taxonomy): Bacteria > Pseudomonadati > Pseudomonadota > Gammaproteobacteria > Lysobacterales > Lysobacteraceae > Stenotrophomonas > Stenotrophomonas maltophilia group sp. LNF247. The sequence goes on along the minus strand of NZ_JBSRQL010000014.1, from coordinate 127,497 downwards.
GTGGGGCGGTGCGGGTTGGCAGGACCGTTGGCGCCATGGATGGCGCCATCGAGCCCCCATGGATGGGTTCACGGCATGTCCTGCCAACCCACACCGCCCCGCCCAACCCTCAGAAAACCAGCGCCGGCTGTTGCGGTTGCTGTCGCTTCGGCGGTTGCCTTCGCCTTTAGCGGGTGCAGGGCTGCAAGCCCTGCCGGAACCCCATATCACTCAGCAGGCCTCAGCCACCGCAGTGCGGCTACGCCCCAGCCATGCCAGCAGCAGGCCCGACGCGGCCAGCAGGCCACCGGCCACCGGAATCGCGGCGTAGCCCAGTCCCAAGCTGATCACCGCACCACCCAGCGCAGCACCTACCGCATTGCCCAGGTTGAATGCACCCACGTTGATCGACGACGCCAGGCCCGGCGCCTCGCTGGCCACCTGCATCACCCGGATCTGCAGCGGCGGCACGAGGGCGAAGGTCGCCGCGCCGAACAGCAGTACACCCAGCGCCGCGGTGGCGTGGCTCATGAAAGCCAGCGGCAGCACGAACATCAGCACCGCCAGGGCAGCCAGCAGGATACGGGTGGCGCCATCGAGCGACCAGTCGGCCATGCGCCCACCGATGCCGTTGCCGAAGGTGAAGCCGATGCCGATCAGGGCCAGCGCCATCGCGATGAAGGCATTGGAGGCGCCGGTCAACTCGGTCAGTACCGGTGCGACGTAGGTGTACAGCGTGAACATCGCACCCGCACCAAGCACGGTGGTGGCCATGGCCAGCAGCACCTGCGGCTGCAGGATCGCCTTCAGTTCGCGGCGCACGTCCGGGCGCGGTCCCGGTGCGGACGCGGGCAGCGCGAAGCCCAACGCAGTGATCGCGACCAGGCCCAGCGCCGCAGTACCGGCGAAGGACAGGCGCCAGCCCAGCTGCTGGCCGACCCAGGTCGCCAGCGGCACGCCACCGATGTTGGCGATGGTCAGGCCCATGAACATGGTGGCCACGGCCGCAGCCTGCTTTTCCTTCGGCACCAGGCTCGCAGCGACCACCGCACCGATGCCGAAGAAGGCACCGTGGTTGAGGCTGGTGACCAGGCGCGACAGCAGCAGCATCCCGTAGTTCGGCGCCAGCGCAGACAACAGATTGCCGGCGACGAAGATCGACATCAGCAGCATCAGCGCGGTGCGCTTGCCGAAACGCCCCATCAGCAGGGTCATCACCGGCGCGCCCAGCATCACGCCCACGGCATAGGCGGTGATCAGCATGCCCGCAGTGGGGATGCCAACGCCGACGCCGTCGGCGATGACCGGCAACAGGCCCATCGGGGCAAACTCGGTGGTTCCGATGGCGAAGGCGCCAACGGCAAGCGCCAGCAAGGCGGCTCTGGAATTCATGGGGGAGTCCTGGGGGGCGGGAATCGGGAGTGCGTAGCCTGCGCGCTTTGCTGCGCCGGATTAAGCCTCGCCCCGGGAAAACACTGTTGATCCTGATTCACAAGTGGAGGCCGGAACGCAGCCAAAAGTGCAAAAACCGCAGTGCCGTTGCAGAGCCAACCTCCCCCACAACGCAGAACCCCCGGCATGCCGGGGGTTCTGAGGGACTCACACGCCTGTGGCGCGCTTACCAGTTGCCGGCACCCGGCACGTTGTGCTCGCGGGCGCGGCGGCGCATCAGCAGATTCAGCCACTCCACCAGCACCGAGAAGCCCATCGCGGCGTAGATGTAGGGCTTGGGCACGTGCACGTCCAGGCCGTCCAGGATCAGCACCGCACCGATCATCAGGATGAAGGCCAGGGCCAGCATCTTCACGGTCGGGTTGGCATCGATGAAGCGGCCCAGCGGGTTGGCGGCCAGCAGCATCACCATCACCGACAGCAAGATCGCGGCGACCATCACCGGGATGTGGTCGGCGATGCCGACGGCGGTGATCACCGAGTCCAGCGAGAACACGATGTCGATCACCGCGATCTGCGCGATCACGTAGCCGAACACGGCCGAGGCCTTGGTGGTGCTGGGATCTTCATCCTCGCCGCCGCTGATCAGCTCCTTGATCTCCATGCAGCCCTTGATGATCAGGAACAGGCCACCAACGATCAGCACCAGGTCGCGGATGGAGATGCCCATGCCGGCCACGGTGAACAGGTTGGCCGCCATGTGCGCCAGGTAGGCCAGCGACACCAGCAGCGCGATGCGGGTGATGCAGGCCACCGCGATGCCAAGCTTGCGGGCGAACGGGCGACGCTCTTCCGGCAGCTTGCTGACCGCGATGGAAATGAACACCAGGTTGTCGATGCCGAGCACGATTTCCAGCGCGCTGAGCGTGAACAGGGTTACCCAGGCATTGGGGTCGGCGAGGAACTCAAAGGACATGGAAACTCTTCAAGGCAGTGGGGGAATGGGGTTTCAGCCGTAGTTGCCGGCCAGCGCGTGCGGAACCACGACCAGCGCCCAGCACAGCAGCACGTTCATCATCAGCACGAAGACCGCCGCCGAGCCCATGTCCTTGGCGCGGCCGGCCAGTTCATGGATCTCGCTGCCGTAACGTTCGATCACCGCTTCGATGGCCGAGTTGGCCAGCTCCATCGCAAGCACCAGCAGCATCGAGCCGATCAGCAGCGCGCGTTCGACCGGCGTCTGGCCCAGCCAGATCGCGAGCGGCGTCAGCAGGATCAGCAGGTAGACCTCCAGCCGGAACGACGACTCGTGCAGCCAGGCAGCGCGCAGGCCCTGCCAGGACCAGCGGGCGGCCTGGAAGATGCGGCGCGGGCCGCGCGGCAGATGGCCGAACTGATCAGCCACGGGGCGAACATCCAGCAACAGGGACGCGGCGCAGCGACCGCTCAGACGCACGGCAGGGGATCATGGGCGCACAGGAATAGGCAGATGGCCGCCATTTTGCCACAAGGCCGCCCGCCGCCGCCCGGCACCGGCCCGGTGAACGGACTGCCAGGGGCAAGCTTCGACCTGCCCCAGCTTCTATCATGGTCGTCCCTACCCTGCCGGAGCGCCTGATGTCCCATCGCCGTACCTGCCTGCTGATGCTGGGCCTGCTGACCGCCGCCCCCCTTGCCCAGGCCCTGGGCCCGGCCAAGTCACCGCGGGTACCCGAACAGGTCTCCAACGTGGCCTGGGCCAGCGACATGGCCCACTTCGCCAGCGCCGACCAGGCCAGCCCGCCGCCGCGTGGCGGTATCGAGTTCATCGGCAGCTCCTCGATCCGCATGTGGGAGAGCCTGGCCACCGACTTCCCCGGCCAGCCGGTGTTCAACCGCGGCTTCGGGGGTTCGGAAGTGCGTGACAGCACCTGGTATGCCGATCGCATCGTGGTGCCGTATGCACCGTGCAAGGTGTTCTTCTACGCGGGCGACAACGACCTCAACAGCGGCCGCAGCGCCGTGCAGGTGCGCGACGATGTGGTTGCCTTCGTGCAGCGCGTGCATCGCGACCTGCCGAAGACCCGGGTCGAGTACCTGTCGATCAAGCCGAGCCCGTCGCGTGCGCATCTGCTGCCGGCGATCAACGAGGCCAATACGCTGATCAAGGCCGCCCTGGCCACGCTGCCCAACACCGGCTTCACCGACATCTACACGCCGATGCTGGGCACCGATGGCCAGCCGGATGCAACGCTGTTCCGCGAGGACATGCTGCACATGACCCCGGCCGGGTATGCGATCTGGACCAAGGCGCTGGCGCCGAAGGTCAACTGCAACTGAGGGACTGCGGACGCCGGGCATGGCCCGGCGCTACCGCAACCCCATCCACGCATGGCGTGGATCTACTGAATCACGGGCAATGGGGTCGGAGGATCAGCGGAAGATCACCGTGGCCTCCGTGCCCTGCCCTGGCTCGCTGGCCAGCCTGACCTTCCAGCCGAAGCGGTCGCACAGCCGGCGCACGATCGACAGGCCCAGGCCGGTGCCCTGCGGGCGGCTCGGCTCGGCGCGGTAGAACGGTTCGAAGGCCCGCGACAGGGCGTCGGCAGACATGCCGATACCGGTATCGCGCACTACCACCCGGTCGTTGTGCACATGCACGTCGATGCGCCCCTCGTCGGTGTAGCTGCAGGCATTGCGCACCAGGTTGCTGATCACCACCTGCAGCACCCGCGGCGGCGCATGCAACTGCACCGGGCCGTCGCTGTGCAGGTGCACCGACACCGGGCGAGACCCCAGCAGTTCGTTGGCATTGTCCACCTCGTAGCGGACGATGTCGTTGACGTCGAACAGCTCGATCTGCGGTTCGACATCGGCCTCGCGGGCCAGGATCAGGAACGCATCGATCACCGCCTCCATGTCGCGGCCAGCCCGCTGGATGCGCTGCAGGCTGCGGCGCAGGCGCGGCTGCAGGGTTTCATCGCCAAGGGCCATGTCGCTGGCGACGCGGATGACGGTCAGCGGTGTGCGCAGTTCATGGCTGGCGTCGCGGGTGAAATTGCGCTCGCGCGCCACATGCGCGCTGACCCGGTTGGCCAGCGAATGCAGTGCGGCCGCCAGCTGGCGGGTCTCGCCCTGCATGTCCGCCGGCAGCTTGTTCGGCTCCAGATCGGCCGCTTCGGGGTGGCCCGGGTCCCAGCGCGAGACGCGCCGTGCCAGCCAGTTCACCGGCGACACCAGGCGCTTGGAAGCCCGATAGGTCACCCAGCTGGCGCCATACACCGCCAACAGGGTCAGCAGCACCGGCACGATGCCGAACCAGAACGCCAGCATCTCCGCACGCGAACGCAGGAACACCAGGTACAGGCGACCGGCGGGGCGCACATCGACCAGCACCAGCTGGTCATCCTGAGGCAGTTCGTGGAAGCCGGGCTCCAGGTTGCGCAGGTTGGCCGGCAATGACAGCGCCGACTGCCCGCTTTCCAGCAGGTAGCCGCGGATGTTCTGGGTGTTGGGCGGCGGCTGCACCGGCGACGCCTCGTGCAGCGTCCAGTAATAGGCCGCTTCCTCGCGCAGGGCGGCGCCGACCAGGCTGTGCTTGATGACCAGCGACACCAGCCAGGCACCGAGCAGGATGCCCAGGCTGGCCAGGACTGCCTGCAGGATGAAGGCGATACGGATCTTGCGCGGCAGGCCGTGCGGCATTGCGGGGTCCCGGTCAGAGCGCTGCGATTATAGGCAGCGCGCTGCGCCGTAGTCGTGCACGGACGCTGACCGGCGGCAGCGCCGGCCGGTCATCCGTGCCCGATGCGGGGTCGTTGCCCGGCCGGGCCTGATGCTGCACCGGCCCGGCCCCGATCAGGCCATCGGCTGTGCGATATCGGCAATGCGGTAGCCGGCGCTCTGCACGGTGTGCAGCAGCGGACGGTCGAACGGCTTGTCGATGATCTTGCGCAGGTTGTACAGATGGCTGCGCAGCGTGTCCGAGTCCGGCAGGCCATTGCCCCAGATCTCGCGTTCGATCTCCTGGCGGGTGACCACGCGCGGCGATTCGCGCATCAGGATGGTCAGCAGGCGCAGGCCGATCGGCGACAGCTGCAGCTCGGTACCGGCACGGGTGGCCCGCATGCTGACCGGATCGAGCACCAGGTCGGCGACCTTCAGCACCTCCGAACCCACCTGGCGACGTTCGCGGCGGATCAGCGCGCGCAGGCGGGCTTCCAGCTCCTGGATCGCGAACGGCTTGGTCAGGTAGTCATCGGCGCCGAACCCGAGGCCGGTGAGCTTGTCGTCCAGCGTGTCGCGTGCCGTGAGCATCAGCACCGGGGTGGACTTGCGCGCATCGTTGCGCAGGCGACGGCACACTTCGATGCCATCCAGGCGCGGCAGCATCAAGTCGAGCACCACGACGTCATAGCTGTTCTCCGCCGCAAGGCGGTAGCCATCCAGGCCGTCCTGTGCATAGTCGACTTCGAAGCCGCGACCTTCCAGGTATTCGCCGATCATCTCGGAGATGTTGCGGTTGTCTTCGACCACCAGCACCAAGCCGGAGGTCTCCTTCGTCTGACGCATGTGATTCCCTCTAACTTCAGCTTTGTGAAACATGCCGGATCGACGGTGGACGCGATGTGAAGTTCCGTCAAGAGGGTTGTAAATCGTTCAGAGCAGGGGCCGCAGGAGCGGCCAGACGTTGTCCAGCACCCTCGGTTGCGCCTGCGCCGTGGGGTGCAGGCCGTCGGCCTGCATCATGCCCGGCTGCAGGGCCACGCCCTCCAGCAGGAAGGGCAGCAGCGGCACCTCGTACTGCGTGGCCAGCGCCTTGTAGGCCGCAGCCAGGCGCTGGCGATAGGCCGGCCCGTAGTTGGGCGGCACGTCGATGCCCAGCAGCAATACCTTCGCGCCGGCCTTCTGGCTGGCCTGCACCATCTTTTCCAGGTTGCCCTGCACCTGCGCCGGGGTCAGCCCACGCAATGCGTCATTGCCGCCCAGCGCGATCACCACCACCGTCGGCTTTTCCTTCGCCAGCAGGCCCGGCAGGCGGGTCAGCGCGCCGGCGGTGGTCTCCCCGCTCATGCTGGCGTTGACGATGCGCGCCGGGGTTTTCGACTGCTGCCTGACCCGCTGTTGCAGCAGACTGACCCAGCCGGCGTCGGCAGGGATATTGTGGGCGGCACTGAGGCTGTCGCCGAGCACCAGCACGGTGCGGGCCGGACCTTTGGCACAGGCCAGCCCCGGCAACAGCAGGAACCCTAGCAGCAGCACCACCATCGCGCCGGCTCGCCGGCTCCATCCCGTCTTGCGCATTGGAGTCTCCTCATCGACAGCCTGTCCCCCCGCAGCGCGCCCGTCGCCATCGCCGTCGACCAGGTCGGCAAATCCGTGCAGGGCCCGGAGGGTGAAGTCCACATACTGGACAACATCACCCTGACCGTCCATGAAGGCACCAGCGCGGCCATCGTCGGCGCCTCCGGTTCGGGCAAGACCACCCTGCTCGGGCTGCTGGCCGGGCTGGACCTGCCCAGCCGCGGCCGCATTGCGCTGTCGGGCCAGGACCTGGGCGACCTCGATGAAGAAGCGCGGGCCCAGCTGCGCGCGCGCGAGGTTGGCTTCGTGTTCCAGAGCTTCCACCTGCTACCGGCGCTGACCGCCGCCGAAAACGTCGCGTTGCCACTGGAACTGGCCGGGCGCGAAGACCGTGCGCGGGTCGATGAAGTGCTGGCCCAGGTCGGGCTGGCCCATCGCGCCCGCCACTATCCGCGCCAGTTGTCGGGCGGCGAGCAGCAGCGCGTGGCATTGGCGCGTGCGTTCGTCACCCGCCCGCGCATCCTGTTCGCCGACGAACCGACCGGCTCGCTGGACCACGCCACCGGCCAGCACATCAGCGACCTGCTGTTCGAACTCAACGCCGGCAGCGGCACCACCCTGGTGCTGGTCACCCACGACCTGCGCCTGGCCCAGCGCTGCCAGTACATCCACCGCATCGACAATGGCCGCCTGCTGCCGGTCGAGCGTGGGGCGCAGGCATGAACCTGCTGCGGCACGCGTGGCGCGCGCTGCGTCGCGAGGCCCTGGCCGGTGACCTGCTGACCGTGTTCGCCGCACTGGTGCTGGGCGTAGCGGTGATGACCGCCGTGGGCACGCTGGTGAACCGGGTCAACCTGGCGCTGACCGGCAGCGCGGCGGAAATGCTCGGCGGCGACCTCGGCATCGCCGGGCGCGATGATCCGCCGCAGGCATTCGCCGACGAAGCGCAACGGCGTGGCCTGGCGCATACCCGCATCGCCAGCTTCGGCAGCGTGCTGTTCAACGGTGATGCCAGCCAGATGGCCAGCATCAAGGTGGTGCAGGCGGGCTATCCGCTGCGTGGCACGCTGCGGGTGCGGGCCACACCCGGCGGCGCCCTGATCGCCGATGCCGGCATGCCGCCCAAGGGCCAGGCCTATGCCGACCCGCGCCTGTTGCAGGGACTGGGGCTGAAAGCCGGCGATGACCTCGAATTCGGCGCCGGCACGCTGCGCATCGCCGGCATCATCGAGGCCGAACCGGATACCGGTGGCGACCTGCTGACGCTCTCCCCCACCCTGCTGGTCAACCGCGCCGATGTGGAAGGCACAGGCCTGCTTGGCCCCGGCAGCCGCATCAACTACCGGCTGATGTTTGCCGGACCGGCCGATCAGGTTGCCGCCCTGCGCCAGTGGCTGCTGCCGCAGGTCAAGGGCCTGCGCCTGCTGAGCGTGGACGACACCCAGCGCGGCGTGCGCCAGGCCTTTGATCTTGCCGGGCGCTTCCTCGGCCTGAGCGCGCTGCTGGCGGTGCTGCTGGCCGGTGTGGCCACCGCGCTGGCGGCCAACCGCTTCGCGCTGCGCCGCATCGACCAGGTGGCGATCCTGCGCTGCCTGGGCGCGCGCCAGCGCGACATCCTGCTGGGCCTGGCGCTGCAGCTGCTGATGCTGGCGGTGCCGGCCTGCGCGCTCGGCATCGGCCTGGGCATGGCTGCGCAGGAAGGCCTGGTGCAGGTACTGGGCAGCCTGGTGCCGCAGCGGTTGCCGCTACCCGAGGCAATGCCGGCGCTGACCGGCGCCGGCATCGGCCTGTTGCTGCTGTTCGGTTTCGGCCTGCCGCCGCTGCTGCGCCTGCGCGGGGTGCCGCCGATGCGCGTGCTCAACCGCTCCTTCGCCGCCCTGCCCCCGGCCTCGCTGCTGGCCTACGTAGCAGCGCTGGCGGCCAGCCTGCTGCTGGCGGTGCAGGTGACCGGTGATCTCAAGCTGGCGCTATGGGTGCTGGGCGGCCTGGCCGCGTTGGCGGTGGCGGCCGGCGTGGTCGGTTTCGTGCTGCTGCAGCTGCTGCGCGGCCTGCAGCACCGTCTGCACGGCCACTGGCGGCTGGGCCTGGCGGCGCTGACCCGGCGCCGGATGCTGGCGGTGATGCAGCTGGTCGGGCTGTCGCTGTCGCTGTGCGCGCTGTTGCTGCTGGCGGTGACCGGCCCCGGCCTGCTGCAGCAGTGGCGCGAACGCCTGCCTGCGGATACGCCGAACTACTTCCTGATCAACATCCAGCCCGGACAGCGTGACAGCGTGCTGGCCGCGCTGCGCGGACTGGGGGCCAACGACGCCAGCATCGAACCGATGGCGACCGGTCGCCTGATCGCGATCAACGGCAAGCCGCCGCTGCGCGTGGATCGCTCGCCGGACCAGAGCGGGCAGCCGGCGTCAGGCGAAGCCCAGCGCGATGACGACGACGAGAACCGGCCGTTGAACTTCAGCTGGCGCAGCAGCTTCCCGCCGGCCAACACGCTGATGAACGGCACCTTCTGGACGCCCGACAGCACGGCGGCGGAGGCGTCGGTTGAAATCGGCTGGGCCAAGCGCTACGGCGTGTATCCGGGCGACCGCATCACCATTTCAGTAGGCGAGCAGGAGCGCGAGTTCACCGTCACCAGTGTGCGCAAGGCCGACTGGAACACCTTCCGGCCGAACTTCTTCGTGCTGTTGAACCCCAATGCGGTGGGCGATACGCCGCACAACCTGCTGTCGGCCTTCCATCTGCCGTCCGGCAACACGGCCGGGTTGGGCGAGCTGGTGCGCGCGCAGCCGAACCTGTCGCTGCTGGACGTGGACGCGGTGATCTCGCAGGTGCGCGACGTGATGGAGCGCGTGGCGCAGGCGGTGCAACTGGTGATGGTGTTCAGCCTGCTGGCCGGCGTGCTGGTGCTGCTGGCTGCGCTGCAGGCCACGGCGGGCGAGCGCCGCTACGACAGCGCGGTGCTGCGCACGCTGGGCGCGACCCGGCGCCAGCTGCGTGGCGCGGTGCTCGTTGAGTTCGGCGCACTGGGCACGCTGGCGGCGATGCTGGCGGTGGGCGCGGCCGCAGCGATCGGTGTGGCGGTGTCGCAGAAGGTGTTCGAGCTGCCGTTGCTGCCGCCGTGGCCGGGCCTGCTGATCGGCGGCGTGGTCGGCATCGGGTTGAGCCTGCTGGCGGGCTGGTGGGGTACGCGGGCGATCCTGCATACGCCGCCGGCGTTGGCGCTGCGCGAGGCCTGAGGCGACCGTGACACGCTGCGGGTGGGGCCGGCTGTACGCTGCGCGCCCCACCTGAGCGCATCCACACATGGCGTGGGTCTACTAACGAGTGGCCGGGATGATGGACGCCTGTTGCTGCGCCCAGGCCACGGTCGCGCTCATCGCGCGCTGCACGCCCAGAAGCGTTATGAACAGGCAGAGCTCGTCCTTCTCCTCATTATCCCCTACCCGCTTACGGACTTCGCTGTATTCAGGCGGGCTGCCGAAAATGACGACCCGGATGATGTTGCCGCTGGGCAGGTGCTTGGCGGAGAAGATCGGGTTGGCACCGCGATCCTTAGTGCCATCGACGAAGAACGTGTTGTAGTGCGGGCTGCGGAAGTCTTCAATGCGCAGGCTTGCCGCGTTGATTCCCGTCATGAAGTGGTCGTGGATATGCTGTTCAAGACGATCGTAGACCTGCGGGTCGGACAAATAGGTATCGAACATCTGGCGTTCTGGCACGACCATCAGCAAGCCTCGTTTCCATGCATTGGAATCGCAAAGACACGAACAACTTCGTAACCGGGAGGGCCATCAGTGCGGCTTTCGCAGAAGCGAAAACCCGCGAGCAGGCCAGCATCTTCGACAACGGAGCGCACGGCGTCGATTTCCGTCGAGGTGTTGCTGCCACTTTCGTGCCAGCGCCGGGCTCCAAATGCGACCCCCTCCGAACCTGGATAGTAGAAAACGTTGGGGAGCAGCACGCCCTCTTCCGCATACAGCTCGAAATCGGTGAAGCTCAATGCCAGAAACATCTTCGCTCCGGCTGGATCGCGTGCGCTGCCGGCAATACGAACGGTCGCCAGAACATGCATGCAGAGACTGAACAGATAAGCCGATGTCCATCGAGGCCCAAGACGCGCGAGCAGCCCGTCTATCCGCTGGGTTCGCGAAACAAGTGCGGCTTCCTCGAAGTCATCGATTTCGAGAAAGAAGCTGTCGATATCATCGCAGGCTTCGCCGGACAACATCTGACTGCACAAGGCGGAAAGCTTCATCTGCGGCGACGTTCAATGACTGCGTGGGCGGCCACCCTACCCCATGCGCAGAAGCCGGAAAGCGGACTCGGACAAAATACAGCGAAATGCGTCATGTTTATACGCACAAGGCACCAATCCGTCCGGCGACGCGCGCAGACACCGAATCGCGTCACCACCGAAAGCGTGCCGAGCAAGCTCGGCACCTACCAAGAGCACATGGACGGACCGCCAAAGCCACGCCATGAGTGGATGCGGTTGTGGAGTCGAGCACAGCTCGACTCCACACGCGGCCTCAGTTCGGCGCCTTTTCCACGTACTTGGCGAACACCTCGTCGATCTGCTTGTCCTTCACCTTTTTGCCGGACTGAATCGCTTCGGCCTGGGTGAACAGCGGAATGATCATCGCCATGCCATCGATCCTGGTCTTCAGGTGCACGCCCGGGGCCTGGCCGAGGAAGCCGTCCCAACGCTGGCGCACCTTGGCCCAGTAGCCGGCAGTGGCCTTCCAGTAGTCACGCGCCGGGGTGAAGTCGACCTCGGTGGTCTTCACGTAGTCGTTGAAGCCGAACTCGCGGGCGATCTCCACCTGGCTGCCGTCGGCGTTGCGCTGCACCTTGGTGTTGAACTGTTCGTGGGTCCAGCCGTTCGGGGTCAACGTGTGGCGGTTGATCACGGCCAGCGCGTTGTAGTCGCTGCGCTTGGTGTACTCACGGCGCGGCAACGGGCGCCAGCTCAGGTCGCTGGTCCAGCTCGGCACGTTGTTGGTGTAGGTCCAGGTGCCGGTGCCGCAGTAGCGCGGTGCGTCGCTCACTTCATACACGCACTGGGTCCAGGCGCCCTGGTTCACCGCTGTGGGAATGCTGCGCACCTTCCATGTCTGGTCGGCACTGAACTCGAAACGGTTCGGTGCCTCGTACACCCAGTCCTGGCGCCAGTGCTTGGTGATGTGGCCGCTCTTTTCATCCAGCAGCAGGTGCTGCAGCACGATGCGCTTCGGCGTGTCCTCGACCACGATGACCACTTCGCTGCCACCGCTGCGCATCGCCGGGGCGCGCTCGTAGCCGGGCTTCAGCAGCACGGTCTCGTCGAATGCGAAATCGACGGTGTACTCGCCCTGCAGGGCAAGGATGCTGTCGTGGTCGCGGGCGACGTCGGAGGGCTGCGCGCTGGCCACGCCGCCGGTGGCGAGCAGCAGCATGGCGCTGGCTGTCTGGAGCTTCATCGGGGTCTTCCTTCAGGGGTGCAGATTCATTGAGGGGCCATCCGTGGCCAACGGGCGTTCCATCAGGAGAGGGTCACAGGCGGATCAGCGGCAGGTCGCCGGGAATCCGTGGCGCCGGGCGCCGGGCGGCGTCGGCACAACAACAGTCGTCGATCACCAGTTCGCCTTCAGCACCTTCCAGGCGTGCGATGCGGCGGGCGGTGGCCGCGCCCAGCGAGGACAGGGTCGACAGGCTGGCCGCCAGGGTGCGCCCGTCGTCGGCGGCGTGCAGGCGCAGCGCACACAGGCGCCAGCGCTGGCCGCCGAGATGGCCGGCCAGGCGCCGCCACAGCCGTTCGCCGACGCTGCCATCGCTGTCGTGTTCCGGTCCCGGCGGCAACGCGGCCACCAGCCGGTCCCAGGCCAGGAAATCGCTGTCCGGTAGCAGATACAGACGCCACACGCAGCGGCCGCGGCCATCGAGGAAACACAGGCTTTCGCGCAGGCCTTCACTGTCCACGCCCTGGCAGGCGTGCACGCGTACGGCCTGGCGCCAGCCACCCAGCTCGTTGCCGTCGGCGTGGTACAGGCACAGCACGGTGCCGAGCGTGGCCAGCTGTGCCGGGGTCGGCCAGGCCGCGCTGTTCGGCGCGGCGATGGAGTCATTCCTGCGTGCGGACAAGGCTCGGCTCATGAGATCACCAGGAAACGGCAAGGCTGGCGGAGAAGGTGCGGCCCGGGCTGCTGAAACGATCGCTCAGTGCGCGATCGGTGATCAGGCTCGGGGTGATCGACGACCATTCGATGTAGCGCTTGTCGGCCAGGTTGAACACGCCGACATTGAAGGCGGCACCCGGCGCGAAGTTCCAGTGCGCCATCAGGTCCAGCACGCCGTAGCCGGCCGGCTGGTAGACGAACGGCGCCGGTGCGTTCGGATTGGTCTGCGCCGCAGGCGGCGGCAGGCGCTTCTTGCGCTGCACGAAGGTACCGGCCAGTTCGACGCCCCAGGTATCGGTGTCGTACATCAGGCCCAGCGTGCCACGCAGCGGATCGACCGAGGCCAGCGGTTCGTCATCGGTCCGGTTGTCACCACGCGACCATGCCAACGCACTGCGCAGCGCCCAGCCCTTCAGCGCCGGGCTGAGTTCGCCAAACTCGATGCCGGCCTTCATTTCCGCGCCATAGATGCGCGCGTCGGCGATGTTCTGCGACTGGAACACGGTCAAACCCTGTGCGTTGCGACCGGTATCGACGTTGGACTCGATGAAATCCTTGTAGTCGTTGTAGTAGCCGCTGACGCTGACGTACGCCGCCGGCGCGATGAAGCGCAGGCCCAGTTCGTAACCGTCGCTGGTTTCGGGCTTCAGGTCCGGATTGGCGATGGCGGTATAGTGGAAGGCGACATTGGTTAGGCCGATGTTGACGTCGTTGTACGGCGGCGAACGGAAGCCACGCGCATAACCGGCGAACAGCGACCATTCGTCGGTAAAGCGCCAGACCATGCCCAGCTTCGGCGACACGCTGGTCTTCTTTAGCTGCGCCACGGCCGTGGTCGGGTTGTCTTCGGCGAAGACGCTGTCCACTTCCGGCTTCAGCTCGTAGCGGTCCACGCGCACGCCCGGCACCAGCGACAGCCTGCCATCGGCAAAGCGCATCTCATCCTGTGCATACAGGCCCAGCTCGGTAGTCTTGCTGATCGGGAAGTCACGCACCGGGAAGGTGTCCGGCAGCACCGTGTTGCTGACCACGCCCGCCTTACTGACCTGATAGCCGTCGCGCTTCTGGCGGATCTCGGTACGGGTGCCTTCGAAACCGTAGGTCAATGCGTGCTCGACGCTGCCGGTGGTGAACGCCTTGTTGAACTGCGCCTGCAGGCCATAGGCATGCTGGTCGAAGGAGAACACGCGGTGGCGGCGGGTGCCGTCGGTGCGCGTTTCGTCGGTCTGCTGCCGGGTTTCGCTGTTCTGCGCGTACACCTGCCAGTGCAGGCTGTCGGCGAACGGCTGGTCCAGCGCATCCATTTCGTGGGCGAAGGAGACGCGGTTGCGCTTCTGGGTGTCGTGGGACTTCATGCCAGTGGCCGCAGCCATCGCGCCGGGGCGCGGTGCAACGCTGGCGATCGCCGACAGCACATTGGTATCGGTGGTGTCTTCGTTGCCTTCCACGGTCAGGCGGAAGCGCTGGTCCTCGCTGGGTGCATAGACCAGTTTGCTGAGCAGGCTGCGGCCGTCGCGATCCTGCGGATTGGACGCGGTGCGGGTGTCGTTGTCGCTGCGAACCGTGCCCTTGTTGTCCGTTTCCTGGCCCTGGTGGTGGTTGACGTTGACCAGGCCGCTCCAGTGGTCGCCACCGAAGGCGGCCGTGGCACCGCCGAGCAGGCCCTTCCACTCACCGTCGTAGCCGAACTTCAGGCCGAAGTAGCTGTTCTTGCCGTCCTTGAGATAGTCGGCCGGGTCTTTGGTCACGAACGCGACCACGCCACCGAGTGCATCGGAGCCGTACAGCGGGCTGGCCGGTCCACGCACGATCTCGACGCGCTTGAGCGTATCGAGGTCGGTGAAGTTGCGGTTGGAACTGGCGAACGAACCGATGTCGAACCGGGTCGGCATGACGATGCCGTCGGTCTGGATGCGCACGCGGTTGCCGTCCAGGCCACGGATGCGGAAACCATCCAGGCCGAAGCGGGTCGCGCTGCGGGTGACCGACAGGCCCGGCTCGTAGCGCACCAGATCCTTGATGTCCTGCACCAGGTGCCGGTCCATCTGCTCACGGTCGATGACATCCACGGTGGCCGCCACGTCGCTCAGCGCCCGCTCGGTGCGGGTGGCGGTGACCTGCACCCGATCGAATTCGCGCGCATCGGGGGCAGCAGTGGCAGCAGCGTGGGCGGACAGCGGCAGCGCCATCCAGACAGCAAGGCAAAGGGCGGTATGGCGGGTCATCGGGTTCGTTCGGTCAGGCAGGGGACCCCCCGGTTACCGGCGCACCCGGAAGGTGCACGCGGTAGACCGAGGGGGAGAGAGCGGGAGCGGACGGGTCGCCCACCCTGTCGGCGCTGCCGGCAGGAGGGAGGGAGGCGGGCGACCAGACCGCGATTACTTGGTCAGGATCAGCTTGTCGTTGCTGGTGTGCCGCAGGCGATAGAAACGGTCGCCGTGCTGGATCAGGATTTCACGACGGCCCTTGAGCAGGGCTTCGCTGTCGATGACCTCTTCCGGCGGAACGACACGGACCGGACGATCGCGGAGGGTCAGCGTTTCGGGGCGCAGCAGTACAGGTTGAGCATTCATGAGCATCTGGACTCGTGCGAGGGACGAGTTAAATGATAATGATTCTCAGTTGACAATCAACAACCATTCTCAATTTCATTGGTGAGATTAATGATCGAATTCCGTAATTCGATAGATCGCATCAATTAAATGGCGAAGCAGGTGTGTAGAGTCGACTGTTGGTCGACTGCTGTTGCTCGAAGCAGTCGGTTATTCGAAGCAGTCGACTAACAGTCGACTCTACCGTTCCCGTTCCTGTTCCCGTTCCTGTTCCCTCGGCCAAGCCGGCCCGACCGAGGCCCCCGAGGCCCGGTCGGCCCCGGGGTTCAGGCGAAGACGGCTTCGACCTGCGCCCAGCCGGCGGCGTCGACCTGCTCCAGCACCTCCAGTGCCTGCAGGTTCTGCAGCAGCTGGCTGACCCGGCTGGCGCCGAGGATCACGCTGGAGACATTCGGGTTGCGCAGGCACCAGGCGATGGCCAGCGTGGCCGGCGCCTGCCCCAGCGCACGCGCCACCTCGCTGAAGCGGCGCACCTGGGCCAGGCGGGCTTCGGCGTCGGCACCCAGCACCAGGTCCTGCAACCACTGCATGCCTTCCCGGCCCAGCCGCGCATCGGCCGGAATGCCCTGGTCGTACTTGCCGGTGAGCAGGCCCGAGGCCAGCGGCGAGAAGATGGTGGTGCCCAGTCCGGCGCCGGCATACAGCGGCGCGTACTCGACCTCCACGCGCTCGCGGTGCAGCAGGTTGTACTGCGGCTGCTCCATCGACGGGCCCTGCAGGTTGCGCGCCTGCGCGATGTCCAGCGCCTGCTGGATCTGCACGGCCGACCACTCCGAGGTCCCCCAGTAGAGGATCTTGCCCTGCCGCACCAGGGTGTCCATGGCATGCACGGTCTCGGCGACCGGTGCGTCCGGATCCGGGCGGTGGCAGTAATAGAGGTCCAGGTAATCCACCCGCAGGCGCTTGAGCGCGGCGTGGCAGGCATCGGTCACATGCTTGCGCGACAGGCCGCGCTGGGTCGGCCGCGGGTCCTTGGCGCTGCCGAAGAACACCTTGCTGGAGACGCAGAAACCGTCGCGCGGCAGGCGCAGGTCGGCGATCACATCGCCCATCACCTGTTCGGCGCGGCCGTTGGCATAGCCCTCGGCATTGTCGAAGAAGTTGACGCCATGATCCCAGGCGGCCGCCACCAGGTTGCGGGCCTCGTCGCGCGGGATCTGGTCACCGAAGGTCACCCAGGCGCCGAAGGACAGGGCGGAAATCGGCAGGCCGGTGGAGCCCAAGCGACGGTATTGCATGCGAATCTCCTGCTGCGGGCCCGCATCCGGGCCGGGATCGAACTCCATTCTACCTGCCGCCGCCGGCCGCAAGCCCTTGCCGTTGCTGGCCCGATCGGTACCGTTGGGTGCGCGCACGCTGCTTTTTCTTGCCCCGGCCCCTGCCCTGCACTAGGCTTCCCGTTTTTCGCGACGCCCCAGGGGAGTCACTCACATGGTCGAAGGTTTGGGCAGGATCGGCTTCGGCCTGTTCGGGTTGGCGGTGCTGATCGGCATCACCTGGTTGTTTTCCAACAACAAGCGTGCAGTTGACTGGAAGCTGGTTGCCACCGGTATCACCCTGCAGATCGCCTTTGCGGCGCTGGTGATCCTGGTGCCGGGCGGGCGCGACGTGTTCGATGCGCTGGGCAAGGGCTTCGTCAAGATCCTCAGCTTCGTCAACGAGGGCTCGGGCTTCATCTTCGGCTCGTTGATGGACACCAAGAACTACGGCTTCATCTTCGCCTTCCAGGTGCTGCCGACCATCATCTTCTTCTCGGCGCTGATGGGGGTGATGTACCACCTCAACGTCATGCAGGCGATCGTGCGCGTGATGGCCTGGTCGATCACCAAGGTGATGCGCGTGTCCGGCGCGGAAACCACCAGCGTCTGCGCCAGCGTCTTCATCGGCCAGACCGAGGCGCCGCTGACCGTTCGCCCGTACATCGCCAGGATGACCCAGTCCGAACTGCTGACCATGATGATCGGCGGCATGGCGCATATCGCCGGCGGCGTGCTGGCGGCCTACGTGGGCATGCTGGGCGGCGGCGATCCGGCGCAGCAGGCTTTCTACGCCAAGCACCTGCTGGCGGCCAGCATCATGGCGGCCCCGGCCACCCTGGTCGTGGCCAAGCTGCTGATTCCGGAAACCGGCACCCCGCTGACCCGCGGCACGGTGAAGATGGAAGTCGAAAAGACCTCCAGCAACATCATCGATGCCGCCGCTGCCGGCGCCGGTGACGGCCTGAAGCTGGCACTGAACATCGGCGCGATGCTGCTGGCCTTCATCGCCCTTATCGCGCTGCTGAACGCGCCGCTGACCTGGGTGGGCGAAGTGACCGGCCTGGCCGCTGCCATCGGCAAGCCGACCAACCTGTCGACCATCTTCGGCTATCTGCTGGCCCCGATCGCCTGGGTGATCGGCACGCCGTGGGCCGACGCCACCACCGTCGGCTCGCTGATCGGCCAGAAGGTCGTGATCAACGAGTTCGTCGCCTACACCGAACTGTCGCAGATCGTGAACGGCCAGATCCCGGGCGTGAGCCTGTCCGCCGAAGGCCGCCTGATTGCCACTTACGCGCTGTGCGGCTTCGCCAACTTCAGCTCGATCGCGATCCAGATCGGCGGTATCGGTGGCCTCGCGCCGGAGCGCCGCCACGACCTGGCCAAGTTCGGCCTGCGCGCGGTGCTGGGCGGTACCATTGCCACCTTCATGACGGCGACCATCGCCGGCGTGCTGACGCACTTCAGTTGAACCCCTGGTTGAGAAAAGATTTCCTATGAGCAGCAGTGTCGTTGTCGTCGGTTCCTTCAATGTCGATCACGTGTGGCGGTGCGAAACGCTGCCGGCACCGGGTGCGACCATTGCCGGCCGCTACAGCACCGGCCCCGGTGGCAAGGGCTTCAACCAGGCCGTGGCGGCCTGCCGCGCTGGTGCGGACACCCACTTCGTGTGTGCGTTGGGCGATGACGCCGGTGGCGCCACTGCGCGCGAACTGGCTGCGCACGATGGCTTCGCGCTGATCGCCGAGGCCAGCAGCGAGCCGACCGGCACCGCCGGCATCTACGTCGATGCCCGTGGCCGCAACACGATCGTGATCGGCCCCGGCGCCAATGCCGCGCTGGGCACCGATTTCCTGCAACAGCAGCAGGCCCTGCTGGCCGGTGCCAAGGTGGTGCTGGTGCAGCTGGAATCGCCGGTGCAGACCATCGAAGCGGCGCTGGCCACGGCCCGCGAGGCCGGTGTCACCACCGTGCTCAACACCGCGCCGGCCGATGCGCCCTCGACCATCGGCCTGCTCAAGCTGGCCGATGTGATCACCCCGAACGAGACCGAGTTCGCCGCCCTGCTCGGCCGCCATGTCGGCGAGCGCGTGGATGCCAACGACGTCGCGGCGCTGGATGGCGCCAGCCTGCATGCGCTGTGCCGCAAGCTGGTCGGCAACGGCACGGTGGTGGTGACGCTGGGTTCGGTGGGCGTGTTCGTCTCTCACGCCGACGAGAACCTGCGCGGCGATACCCAGCCGTACTACCGCGTCGGTGCCGAACAGGTGCAGGCCATCGACACCACCGGTGCTGGTGATGCCTTCAACGGTGCGCTGGCTGCGTCGCTGGCACAGGTGGCCGATGCACCGTTCGCCCGCCACGTGCGCTTTGCCAACCAGTTCGCCGGTCGCTCGACCGAGAAGGAAGGCGCTGCAGCGGCGATGCCGCGCTTCACCCCGGCCGACGCCGAAGCCAAGTAATTCCACGCCACGCGTGGATGACAAGGCCCGGGTGCACAGGCACCTGGGCCTTTCTTTCGCCCATTGCCCAGCCCCTGCGACCGCCTGTCGCATTGCCCACATCCTGCCCCTCGCTCACGATCCGCGCAGCTTCCTTGCACGGGCAGGACATGGACGGATTCCCCTGGTTGCTGGTCGCGGCCGCAGGCAGTGCCGCTGCGGCGCTGCTGCATATCGGCTGCATCGCCTTCGGCGCCGCGTGGTACAGGTACTTCGGTGCCGGCCAGCGCGTGGTCCGGCTGGCACAGGCCGGGCATTGGTGGCCACCGCTGATGACCGCCGGCATCACGGCCGTGCTGGTGGCCTGGACGCTGTACGCACTGGCCGCTGCGGGCTGGCATTCGCCACTGCCGGCCAGTCGTCTGGTCCTGTCGGGCATCGCCCTGCTGTTGCTGCTGCGCGCCGCGATGGGCTTCGGGCTGGCGCTGCTGCGGCCCGGCCACAACGGCCGGCGCTTCTGGATGGTCAGTTCACTGGTCTGCCTCAGCCTGGGGCTGGCCTTCGCACTGGGTACCCGCCAGGCCTGGCAGCGCCTGGGGTAGCCGCCCACCTTCGCCCGCCCTTGGGGGCGGCGGAAGCAACCGTCAAGCATCTGCTGATGCCGGTACGGCATGAGGTCGGTGCCGATCGGCCTGAACCGGGGCGCAGCCGATACGGCCGCGTCGCTGTCGGCGCCCTACAATGGGCGCATGCAGATCGGCCCGTACACCATTGCTCCGAACGTCGTGCTGGCGCCCATGGCCGGCGTCACCGACAAACCCTTCCGCCTGCTGTGCAAACGGCTGGGCGCGGGCCTGGCCGCCTCGGAAATGACCATCAGCGACCCGCGCTTCTGGACCACGCGCAAGTCGATCCACCGCATGGACCATGACGGCGAACCGGCACCGATCAGCGTGCAGATCGCCGGGACCGAGCCGCAGCAGCTGGCCGAGGCCGCGCGCTACAACGTCGACCACGGCGCGCAGATCATCGACATCAACATGGGCTGCCCGGCCAAGAAGGTGTGCAACGCCTGGGCCGGCTCGGCGCTGATGCGCGACGAGCAGTTGGTGGCGCGCATCCTCGAAGCCGTGGTCAACGCGGTGGACGTGCCGGTCACGCTGAAGATCCGCACCGGTTGGGACTGTGACCACCGCAATGGCCCGCTGATCGCGCGCATCGCCGAGGACAGCGGTATCGCTGCACTGGCCGTGCACGGCCGCACCCGCGACCAGCACTACACCGGCCAGGCCGAGTACGCCACCATCGGCGAGATCAAGGCCGCACTGCGCATTCCGGTGATCGCCAACGGCGATATCGATTCGCCGCAGAAGGCGGCCTACGTGCTGAAGGAAACCGGCGTGGACGCGGTGATGATCGGCCGCTCCGCACAGGGCCGGCCGTGGATCTTCCGCGAGGTGGCGCACTACCTGGCCACCGGCGACGAACTGCCACCGCCGTCGTTGGCGGAAGTGCGCGACATCCTGCTCGGCCACCTGCATGCGCTGCATGCGTTCTATGGCGAGCCGCAGGGCGTGCGCATCGCGCGCAAGCACCTGGGCTGGTATGCCAAGGACCGGCCGGAGAACGCCGCCTTCCGCGCCGTGGTCAACCGTGCCGAAGACCCACAGAGCCAGATCGCGCTGACCACCGAGTACTTCGACCGCCTGATCGCCGGGGAACCGGCGCTGCCTTCGGCCGCCTGACCGCCCTGCCGCGTCGCAACGTCGAGCCTGCTCGACCGAATTGAACTCCGAGAGCCCGCCTCCATGACCCCGCCGATCTCCTCTCCCACCTACCTCCACGGGTTTTCCGGCACCGAGCAGCAGCGCCTCATGACCCAGGCCCGGCTGCTGGAATCGAGCATCTTCGGCCAGATCGACTACAGCGGCGCGCGGCGCCTGCTGGAAGTCGGCAGTGGCGTTGGTGCACAGACCGAGATCCTGCTGCGCCGCTTTCCCGAGCTGCACGTGACCGGCGTGGACCTGAGCGAAGCGCAGCTGGCTACCGCACGCGAAAACCTGGCGCGTACGCCATGGTGCAGCGACCGCTACACCCTGCAGCAGGCCGATGCCGGCGAGCTGCCGTTCGAGGCCCGCAGCTTCGACTCCGCGTTCCTGTGCTGGGTGCTGGAACACGTGCCGTCACCGGCGCGCGTACTCAGCGAAGTGCGCCGCGTGCTGGCACCGGGTTCGCCGGTGTACATCACCGAGGTGATGAACGCCTCTTTCCTGCTCGATCCGTATTCGCCGCACATCTGGCGCTACTGGATGGCGTTCAACGATTTCCAGTACGACCATGGTGGCGACCCGTTCGTCGGCGCCAAGCTGGGCAACCTGCTGCTGGCCGGCGGCTTCCGCGACGTGCACACCGAGATCAAGACCATCCACCTGGACAACCGTGAACCGGCGCGCCGCAAGACGATGATCGCGTTCTGGGAGCAGCTGCTGCTGTCGGCGGCCGACCAGCTGCTGCAGGCCGGCTCGGTGGACGAGGAAACCGTGGAAGGCATGCGCCGCGAGTTCCGCCTGGTGCAGAACGACCCGAATGCGGTGTTCTTCTATTCGTTCGTCCAGGGCCGCGCCACGGTGTATTGATCCGGTGTTCTGCTGCCGATCGAGGCCGCAGAGCCACGCCATGCGTGGATCCACTGATCAATGCACGGCGGTGTGGTCGGCCGCGCCCGGCGCCGCCGCCGGCTCCTGCCAGATCCGCTGCCACATCGCCGCCAGGCGGCGACCGGCGTCGGCACGCGCGGCGGGACTGCTGTAGTCCACGCGCACCTGCTCGGGAACGATCGCCCGCCACTGCCCGTCGGCCTGCTCGGCCACGACGAAATTGAAGGTGTAGTCCGGCTCCAGCCCCATGCGCAGGTCGCTCAGCACCAGCCGGCCGTCCACGACCTGCGCACGCATGAAGCCACGGTTGAACCACTGCAGGCGCCGCACTGCCGGAATGCCCCCCGCTTCGCGCAAGGCCTTCACGTTGGACGCATGGCCTTCGAACTGCATCGGCCCGTGGTCGGCCACCAGCGAGCGATCACCCACCACGTAGCCGTTGGGCGTCATCGCCACCACCCGCCACAGCAGGGTGTTGAACGGCATCGGCACCGAGAAGCGCGGCGCATCGCCCAGGCCCATCGCGGACAGGCTCTGCTGCGCGGCACGGTCGACCTGTGCCTTGGCGATCAGGCCCCAGCCCAGGTAGCCACTGCTGATCAGCAGCGCCACGCCCAGCACCTTGCCCACCCAGGACCGGGCGCGACCAAACCAGGCCAGCACGCAGCCCAGCAGCAGCCATACCGTGTAGCCAGGATCGATGATGAAGACACTGGAACCCATGGTCGGATGTGGCCGCAACGGCCACCACAGCTGGGTACCGTAGACGGTGAACGCATCCAACAGCGGATGGGTGACCAGCGCCAGCTGGATCGCCCAGAACCAGCGCAGCGGTGATTGCGCGACGCGGCCATTGCCGAAGCGCTTGAACAGCCACCAGATCAATGCGGCCACCCAGGGCAGCACCAGCAGCGAATGACTGAAACTGCGGTGCTCGATCATGTTCGCCACCGGATCGGCTGCGGTGAAACCGAGCCACAGGGCGTCGAGGTCCGGCAGGGTGCCAAGCGCGGCACCGGCCAGCAGGGCCGCGCGGCGGTGGCCAGGCGGGGCGATGGCAGCAGCGACGGCGCCACCGAGCACGATCTGGGTCAGGGAGTCCATGGGCCGATGCTAGCGGCTTGCGGGCGGTGCATGTAGAGCCGAGCCCATGCTCGGCTGCTCTTCATTGCGTGTAACGGCAGCCGAGCATGGGCTCGGCTCTACAAGGGTACAGACGCGGGCGGGTTACGCCGCCTGCGACATGCGTGCGCCCGGCAGCTCCGCCAGCGTCTGGCCGTTGTGGTCCAGCAGGCGCAGCGCGCCATCATGGTCTTCGGCCAGCGCG
Organism: Stenotrophomonas maltophilia group sp. LNF247; assembly: GCF_054083135.1. Taxonomy (NCBI): domain Bacteria; kingdom Pseudomonadati; phylum Pseudomonadota; class Gammaproteobacteria; order Lysobacterales; family Lysobacteraceae; genus Stenotrophomonas; species Stenotrophomonas maltophilia group sp. LNF247. The sequence continues at coordinate 104,392 of NZ_JBSRQL010000014.1, read as the reverse complement.
GTCAGGCTTTCCACCCAGTCGCCGTCGTTGGCGTAGACCAAGCCATCGCGTTCAATCAACGCAGCTCGGTGGATGTGGCCACAGACGATGCCATCCAGCCCGCGACGGCGGACATCGTCCAGCCCGGCCTGCACGAAGCGCTCGATGTAGCGTTCGGCGGCGCCGCTGCGCTTCTTCAGGAATTCAGACAATGACCAGTAGCGCATGCCCAGCAGCCGCCGCACCGCGTTCAGCGCCTGGTTGCCGGTCAGGATGCGGTAGTACAGCCAATCGCCGAATTTCTCCTGCAGGCCACCGAAGTGGGTCACGCCGTCGTACTCGTCGCCGTGTGCGACCAGCAACCTGCGGCCATCGGCGGTCACGTGGATGGCACGGCGGCGCACCTGCATGGCCGGCAACATCACCCCGCATATGTGGCGCAGCGATGCGTCGTGGTTGCCGGGAATGTAGATGATCTCGGTCCCTGCGCGGCGCAGGGCGTGCAGGGCCTGGATGACTTCACTGTGCGACTGCCGCCAGTTGGCGCGGCGATGTGCCATCCACCACAGGTCGATGATGTCGCCCACCAGATACAGCCGTTCGCAGCGCAGCTGCGAGAGGAACCGCGCCAGCTCGGGGGCATGGCAATGACGTGAACCCAGGTGCACGTCGGAGACGAACACTGCGCGCCGGTGCGGCGACAGGTTCGCCAGCGTGCTCATGCCGGCGTCCCCGCGTCGCGCAGGTAGCGTTTGCGCTTGTTCGGCCGGATCGCACACAGGTCCACTTCGATCAGGCCGTCGATCGAATCGCTGAAGTCCGGGTCGACACCGAAGGCGAGGAAGCGGGCACCACCGGGTTCACACAGGTCGGTGTACTGGCGGTACAGCGTGGGTACGCCGGTACCGAGCGCAGCCAGGTTGGCCTTGAGCACCTCGAACGCGGCGCCTGCATCCAGCTCACCGAAACTGGGCGGTGCGGCGAAGTACTGGAACGGGCGGTTCGATTCGGCCATGCCAGCGGTACCGCTGTAATAGCGCTGGTAGTACGCCACCAGCTGCTCGCGCGCTTCACGCGGTAGCGCCGCGCTGATCGACACGGCGCCGAACAGGTAGCGGATGCCCGGCCGGCACTGCAGGTAGGCGCCGATGCCCTGCCACAGATAGTCCAGGCTGCGGCTGCCCCAGTAGTCGGGCACCACGAAGCTGCGGCCCAGTTCCAGGCCCTCGGCGATGTGGGTGATGGCATCGTCGGAATAGCGGAACAGCGACGCGCTGTAGAGCCCGGACAGGCCGTGCCGGGCCAGTGCGTGGGCGCCGCGCATGATCCGGTACGCGCCGGCGATGCGCTGCGCGGCGGCGTCCCAGATCACGATGTGCTCGTACTGCGGGTCGTAGTTGTCGAGGTCACGGCTGCGCCCGGTGCCCTCGCCCACCTGGCGGAAGGTCAGTTCGCGCAGGCGGCCCAGCTCCAGCAGCAGCGGCGAATCGGCAGTACAGGCGGCTAGCAGAATCTGCTTGCCATCGGCGGTCTGGCCCAGCTGGGTCGCTGCGGCAATCCCTGCGGCAACCTGCGAAGGGGGCACCGGGGCGGCCAGCGGCTCAGGGCCTGCGCAGGCAGCGGCATTGCCGGCCGCGCCATTGCGGCCCAGCGCATACAGCGCGCGACGTACCGCCAGCAGCTGTGCGCCCGGGTCACCGCCATCGCCCAGCCGCATCGGCTCGCCGATGCTCAGCCGCAGCGGGCGGCCACGACGGGTGAACATCTCGCGTGCCAGCAGGGCGGTGCCGGCCGGCTTGAACAGGGTTGATGCGCCGTAGAACAGCGCCGAGTTGCGCGCTTCCACCCGCACTGGCAGCACCGGCGCCCCGGCGGCGCGGGCAAAGCGCACGAACCCGCGCTGCCAGCGACCATCGCGGATGCCTCGCAGCGAGAGGCGCGAGACCTCGCCGGCCGGGAACACGATCACGCACTGCTCGGCGGCCAGCGCCTCCTCCACCGCGTGCAGACTGCCGCGCTGGGCCTTGCCGCCAAGGATGCGCACCGGCAACAGCAGATCCTGCAGTGGCGCGATAGCCCCCAACAGATCGTTCGCCACGATCCGCACGTCACGGCGGATGCGGCCGACCGCGTCCAGCAGCGCCAGCGCGTCCAGCGCCCCGGACGGATGATTGGCAACAATCAGCAGGCGTCCGGTGGCCGGGATCTTCGCCAGCGCGGCCGGATCCACCTGGTACTGGCCATCGACGAATTCCAGGGCGGCGGCGACGAAGCCGAATCCGCGCAACCCTGCACTGCGCTTCAGGAAGGCCTCGATCTGGTCCAACCGCGACCAGCGACCGACGCTGCGCAGCAGCGGCCGTGCCAGCTGGCCACGACGGCCATGGAACCAATCGGGGAAGCGTTGCTGGAGACGCTGTTCGAGTTCCTGCATGGCGGATCCACTCATGCCCGGCGGCCGGATTGGCCGACAGCCTGCGCCCGGCAGGCGGCAACCAGATGGCGGTTTCGGGGCAGAACGATGACGGCCGGCCCGGCAGGGTCGCGGCCTGCGTGGTCCGGGGTTGGACAGCCCCGTCCGTCGTCACGCTGGTGGAACACTGGGCCTCGAGGCCGGGCCCCAATCCCGTCACGACGGCCCCTGCCAGGCCTACGCGGGCTTAACCACCGGCAACCGGTACCGGTTCACAATGCACAGGCGGCGCACCCCGTGTATCATGCGCGCCCATCTTTCCATCCGAATCAAGGGATATTACGCCTGATGTCCAGCTATCTCTTCACCTCCGAGTCGGTCTCTGAAGGCCATCCGGACAAGGTTGCCGACCAGATCTCCGATGCGGTGCTGGACGCGATCCTGACCCAGGACCAGCGTGCCCGCGTGGCCTGCGAGACCATGGTCAAGACCGGCGTTGCCATCGTGGCCGGTGAAATCACCACCAGCGCCTGGATCGACCTGGAAGCGCTGACCCGCAAGGTCATCACGGACATCGGCTACGACAGCTCCGACGTCGGCTTCGACGGCGCCACCTGCGGCGTGCTGAACCTGATCGGCAAGCAGTCGCCGCACATCGCCCAGGGCGTGGACCGCAAGAAGCCGGAAGAAATGGGCGCTGGCGACCAGGGCCTGATGTTCGGCTATGCCACCAACGAGACCGACAGCTACATGCCGGCCGCGATCCACCTGTCGCACCGCCTGGTCGAGCAGCAGGCCAAGATCCGCAAGAAGAAGAACTCGCCGCTGTCGTGGCTGCGCCCGGACGCCAAGAGCCAGGTCACCCTGCGCTATGAAAACGGCGTGGTCTCGGCCATCGACGCCGTGGTCCTGTCGACCCAGCACGCCCCGGGCATCAAGCAGAAGGACCTCATCGAGGCCGTCCGCGAAGAAATCATCAAGCCGGTGCTGCCGGCCAAGTGGCTGCACAAGGGCACCAAGTTCCACATCAACCCGACCGGCAAGTTCGAGATCGGCGGCCCGGTGGGCGACTGTGGCCTGACCGGCCGCAAGATCATCGTCGACACCTACGGCGGCTGGGCCCGTCACGGTGGTGGCGCGTTCTCCGGCAAGGACCCGTCCAAGGTCGACCGTTCGGCTGCCTACGCGGCCCGCTACGTCGCCAAGAACGTGGTTGCTGCCGGCCTGGCCGACCGCTGCGAAGTGCAGGTCTCCTACGCCATCGGCGTGGCCGAGCCGACCTCGATCTCGGTCACCACCTTCGGCACCGGCAAGATCAGCGATGACAAGATCGAGAAGCTGATCCGCAAGCACTTCGACCTGCGCCCGTACGGCATCATCAAGATGCTGGACCTGATCCACCCGATGTACCAGCAGACTGCGGCCTACGGCCACTTCGGCCGCAAGCCGAAGGAGTTCAGCTACCTCAACGGCGAAGGCGAGACCGTCAACGCCACGGCCTTCTCCTGGGAGAAGACCGACCGCGCCGCCGCCCTGCGCGCCGATGCGAAGCTGAAGTAAGAAACACGAAGGGCCGCTCACGCGGCCCTTCTGCTTTCTGTAGAGCCGAGCCCATGCTCGGCTTTCTTTTTCTTGCGACAAGAGCAGCCGAGCATGGGCTCGGCTCTACAAGAGCTACGCCACGCCGATACAATCGGCCCATGTCGACCGAACTGAAAACCCACCAGCTGTCCATGACCGTGCTGATGTCGCCGGACATGGCCAATTTCTCCGGCAAGGTCCACGGTGGCGCGATCCTGAGGCTGCTCGACCAGGTCGCCTATGCCTGTGCCAGCCGCTACGCCGGCAGCTATGTGGTCACCCTGTCGGTGGACCAGGTGATGTTCCGCCAGCCCATCGCGGTGGGCGAGCTGGTCACCTTCCTGGCCTCGGTGAACCATACCGGCACCTCGTCGATGGAGATCGGCATCAAGGTGGTGGCCGAAGACATCCTCAAGCGCAGCGTGCGCCACGCCAACAGCTGTTTCTTCACGATGGTGGCCGTGGATGAGGAAGGCCGGCCGACGCCGGTGCCAACATTGCGGCCGGTCACCTCGGACGAGAAGCGCCGCCAGGCCGCAGCGCTGATCCGCCGCCAGCTGCGCCAGGAAATGGAACAGCGCCACCTGGAACTGCTGGCATCGAATCCTCCGTCGCCGGAGGAGTGAGGGCGTGCGGGGCACGCCCCGCACCCACCGAGGCAGGTAGCGCCGGGCCATGCCCGGCGGATACGCATCAACCCGTGTTCTGCACCCCCTGCGAAACACCGTTCACGCACGCCACCAGCGCGCGCAGCAGCTCGTCATCCTCGCGCCCGCTGGCCCGCCAGCGCTGCAGCAGATCCACCTGCAGCACGCTGATCGGATCGACGTAGGGATTGCGCAGGCGGATCGACAGCGCCAGCCGCGCATCATGGTCCAGCAGCGTCTTCTGGTCCATCAGCGCCAGCAGCCAGTGCCGGGTAAGTTCCAGTTCGCGCTGTACCTGCGGGAAGAAGCGCCCGTGCAGGTCGCCAGACAACAGCGAGAACTGCTCGGCGATGGTGATATCGCCCTTGGACAGCACCATCGCGATGTCGTCCAGGAAGGTGCGGAAGAACGGCCAGTCACGCGCCATTTCGCGCAGGGTCTCTTCATGGCCAGCGTCCACCGCCGCCTGCAGGCCGCTGCCCACGCCGTACCAGCCGGGAATGACGGCACGCGCCTGGCTCCAGGCAAACACCCAGGGAATCGCACGCAGGTTGCCCAGTGCCGCATCCTGGCCGAGCCGGCGCGAAGGACGCGAGCCCAGCGTCATCCGCTCGATCACGTCGATGGGTGTGGCGGTACGGAAGTAGTCCATGAAGCCGGCCTGGCCAACAAAGGCGCGATACACCTCGCTGCTGGCCGATGACACCGCGTCCATCACCGGCCGCCACGCATCCTCGCGCGGCTCGGCGGCACGCGGGCGCAGGCTGGCGCGCAGCACCGCACCGGCGGCCTGTTCCAGCGAGCGCAGGGCCAGCGCGCGGATGCCATATTTGCGATGGATCACTTCGCCCTGCTCGGTCACCCGCAGGCGGCCATCGATGCTGCCGCGCGGTGAAGCATCCACCGCGTGCGTGGTCTTCCCACCGCCACGGCTGATCGAGCCGCCACGGCCATGGAAGAAGGTCAGGCGGATGCCCGCCTCGGCCGCCACCTCCAGCAGTTCCACCTGCGCGCGCTGCAGGCCCCAGCGCGAGGCGGCGATGCCACCGTCCTTGCTGCTGTCCGAGTAGCCGAGCATCACCATCTGCACGTCGCCGCGCGCGCGCAGATGGGTGCGGTACACCGGGTCGTCCAGCAGGTCGCGCAGCGTGGCGGTGCCGCGCTTGAGGTCATCCACGGTTTCAAACAGCGGCGCGATGTCCAGCGGCACCGTGTCATCGGCGTCGACCAGGCCACCACGCCGCGCCAGCGCCAGTACCGCCAGCACGTCGCTGCGGTCGTGCGCCATCGAAATGATGTAACTGCCCAGTGCATCGCCGCCATGGCGTGCGCGTGCATCAGCCAGCGCGGCAAACACCGCATCCAGCCGCTGGTTGCCTTCGTCGTCGCCCTTCGGCAACGGGGCCTCACCGCTGGCATGCGGGGCCAGCAGGCGCGCGCGGCCCAAGGCATCCAGACCCTCCCACGCTGCGTCGCCGCCCAGCACTGCGGCCAGCGCGCGCGCATGCACGCTCGATTCCTGGCGTACGTCCAGCCGTGCCAGATGGAAGCCGAAGGTCTTCACCCGCCACAGCAGACGCTGCACGGCAAAGCCGCCAGCGTGTTCGCCGCGATTGGCGCGCAAACTGTCGAGGATCAGCTGCAGGTCGTCGATCAGTTCATCCGGACCGGCGTAAGCGCCCTCGCCGTCTTCCAGCGTGGCCTGCAGGCGCGCGCGCATGCGATCGTTGAGCAGGCGGTAGGGCATGTCGGCATGGCGCGGGCGCGACTGTACCTGCGGCAGCAGCTGCTGGTAGTGCGCCACGCGCGCCTGCAGCGCATCGCTCACGCCCACCCGCTCGGTGGACTGGCTGAGCAGGCTGGCCAGCTGCAGCAGTTCCTTCTGATAGCGCGCCAGTACCGCCTGCCGCTGCGCATCCAGCGTAGTGCGGATGGTGTGGGCATCCACGTTCGGGTTGCCGTCCATGTCCCCGCCCACCCACGTACCGAAGCGCAGCAGGCGCGGCAGCGGCAGTTCTTCGCCGAAGGTATCGCGCAGCGCCTGCTGCAGCGATTCGTACAGCACCGGAATCACGCGGTACAGAACCTGCACCAGATAGAAGCCGACGTGCTCGCGCTCGTCATCGACGGTGGGCCGCACCGGCGAGGAATCAGTGGTCTGCCACGACGCGGTCAGCGCCATGCGGAAGCGCGCAGCATCGGCGGCCGCTTCCCCCGGCGTGCGCTGGCCGTCGAGGTTGTCGACCAGGCTGGCCACCATCAGCTGCTCTTTCTCCAGCAGCGCGCGGCGCACCGCTTCGGTCGGGTGCGCGGTAAACACCGGTTCGATGTCGATGCGCGGCAGCCACTGCGCCAGCTCGTCCAGCGTCACGCCCTGCGCCTTCAGGTGCTGCAGCGCATCCTGCAGGCCATCGGGCTGCGCCCCTGCGGTACCGGCACGCTGGTAGTCACGGCGGCGGCGGATGCGATGCACGCGCTCGGCGATGTTGACCACCTGGAAATAGGTGCTGAACGCCCGCACCATAGTCTCGGCCTGCTGCGGCGTGCGTCCGGCCAGGCCATCGGCAAGCTCGGACAACGCCGCCTGGTTCTCGCGACGGGCGATGGCGCGGGTGCGCACGTCCTCGACCTCGTCGAGGAAGGCCGCCGATACCTGCTCGACCAGCAGGTCACCGACCAGTGCGCCGAGCCGGCGCACGTCATCGCGAAGCGGAAGATCGGGGGAAGCAAACTCGATGCTGCTGCGGTACTCGTTCATCGGCGACGCACAGGCCTCGGTCAACGGATCCAGACCCCAAGCCTAAACCAGAACGGGCAGCGTGCTGCGATGCAAAAATGGTTTCATCTGCACGTATCCATGGCGGACGCAGCCGAGCATGGGCTCGGCTCTACAAGCGTCATGGCGCGTGACACCGTGTAGCGCCCGAGCCCATGCTCGGGCGGCGGCGCAGCCGCACAGGCGGCCGCTGTTGCAGCGGCCACCCTCATGCACGTATCAGCGCTTCTTCTTCGCCTTGCCCTGCTCGGCCGGGCCAATGGTCTGCTCCAGCCAGCGCTCGCTCTCGGCCAGCATGGTCATGATCGATTCGCGTGCGCGGTAGGCATGCGATTCGTTGGGCAGCATCACCAGCCGCGCGGTGCCGCCCAGGCCCTTCACCGCGGCGAACATGCGCTCGCTCTGGATCGGGAACGTGCCGGAGTTGTTGTCGTCCACGCCGTGGATGAACAGGATCGGATCCTTGATCCTGTCGGCGTAATTGAACGGCGCCATCTTCTGGTAGACGTCCTGCGCCTGCCAGTAGTTGCGCTCCTCGGCCTGGAAACCGAACGGAGTAAGCGTGCGGTTGTAGGCACCGCTGCGCGCGATGCCGGCCTTGAACAGGCGGGTGTGTGCCAGCAGGTTGGCCGTCATGAACGCACCATAGGAATGGCCGCCGATGGCGATGTGATCGCGATCGGTCACGCCTCGGCGCACCACCTCATCCACCGCTGCCTGCGCGTTGGCCACCAGCTGTTCGATGTAGGTGTCGTTTGGCTCCTTGTCGCCCTCACCGATGATCGGCATCGACGGGCTGGCCAGCACCACATAGCCCTTGGCCAGGAACGCCTGCGGGCCCCAGTAGCTGACCGCGTTGAAGCGGTACGGCGAATCGGTCACCTGGCTGGCCGCAGCCGCGCTCTTGAACTCACCCGGGTAGGCCCACATCAGCAGCGGCCGCGGGCCGTCGCGCTTGGGGTCGTAGCCCGGCGGCAGCAGCAGGGTCGCGGTCAGGTCGACCCCATCCTTGCGCTTGTAGCGGATCTGCTCCTTCTGCACGCCCTTCAACTGCGGCAGCGGGTGCGCGAAATGGGTCAGCGCGCGCGGTGCAGCACCGGCATCGGCCAGCGACTGCACGTAGAAGTTGGCCGGCTCATCCGGGCTCTCGCGGCTCAGCAGCAGCGAGCTGGCCTGGTCGTCCAGCAACGCCACCGGCAGCGAATAGCTCGGCGCCTGCGAGTGGAACAGGCGCGTTGCCTTGCCCGTGGCGATGTCGAAGCGGTCCACGAACGGACGGTCGCCTTCCGGCGAAGCACCGGCACCGGCCAGGTACAGGCTGCTGCCATCGGGGCTGGTCTGCAGCAGCGAACGACCCCGCTCGTCACTGGCCAGCAGCGGCCGGCCCGGATCGGCATAGCGGTCCTGCGCGTCACGATCCCACAGCAGGCGCGGCTCGGCACCGGCGTTGTCCGGGGCGATCAGCCAGGTCTTGGTCCTGCGGGTCTTCCACCACGATTCGGTCAGCAGGGCCAGGTCACCGCGGCCCCAGCTGATGCCGGCCAGGCGGCTGCCAAGCTGGGCCAGGGTGACCGGCGGTTTGTCGAACGGCGCGGCCTGCATCAGCACCGCATCGCGCACCCTGGCCTCCCTGTTCGGGTCGCCGCCGTCCTGCGCTTCGGCCCAGACCAGGGTGGCGTCGGCATCACCGCGCCAGCTGATGTCGCGCACGCCGGTCACTTCGGCATCGTTGCCGGTCGGCAGCCCTTCCACCAGCGGGCGAACGGCGACGGTGTGCACCAGCTTGCCGCTGGCGCGGTCGATCACTTCAATGCGGCGCGGGAAACTGCTCACCGGCACCACGTAGGAGTACGGGCGCTGCACCGGCTGGCGCAGCACGAAGCGGCCATCCGGCGACACTGCAAAGCCCATGAAGATGCCGGCCGCGCCGATCACGCGGGTGCTGCCATCCAGGCCGACTTCCATTGGCTGGGTAGTGGCGTAGTAGTCGAACTGGCGTGCGTCGGCCTCGTTCTTCAGCAGGTCCTGGTAGGTACGGATCGACACCACGCCGCCGCCCTGGCTGGTCTGCTGCACGGCCGGGCCGGTCGGAATGCCATCGGCAGCCGGGGCCGCACCGAGGTTGGCCGGGCGGGTGAACACCACCAGGCCGCGGCTGTCCGGCAACCACTGGTAGCCGCTGCCGATCACCGTGTTCAGGCCGGCAACCAGGCGGCGGGCGCTGCCGCCGGCCACGTCCACCAGCCACAGTTCATTGGCGCCACTGGCAGCGTCGACCTGGTTGAAGGCAAGCCACTTCTGGTCCGGCGACCACATCACACTGGCGATCGACAGCTTGGCCGGCAGGCCGCTGATCTGCCGCTCCTTGCCGTCGGCCACGTTCATCAGCCACAGCTTCTCGCCGAAGCTGAAGCGGCTGTCGGAGAACGTGCGCGGGTTGATGCGCAGGCCAGCCAGCTTCAGTTCCGGCTGCGCCACCACCTGGATCGAAGGCAGCGACGGCATCTGCATCATCGCGGCCACGTCGCGTCGCGGCGACAGGTACAACGAGGGTGCACGCGGCGCGTCCACCACCGCCTGCAGCGCGGCCGACGGCAGTTCGTAGCCGTTGACGCCCTGGGCCTGTGTGGCCACCGGCTGCGGCGCTGCGGCCCAAGCCAGCGGGGCCACCGCCAGCAGTCCCATCGACAGGACCAGGCCGGTCCAGCGCCGTGTACGGCGCGCGTGCATGCTCATCGTTCCACCTGTGTGATGCGTGAAAACACCGACCTTAACAGGCCGTGCACGCGGCCCCATCTGCCGATGGTTGGGTCATCCGGATGTCACGCCGGGGCCGCGATATAATGGGGGTTCTCCCCTGCCGAGGGGCGCTGCGACCGGATCCCACGAGGCCCGGCCAGGCTCGGTAAGGTGGCTTTGTAACAACGGCGCCCGGCTAGATGCGAGCATCCGCTCGTCCACAACCGGAGCACACGAATGAACGCTGTTGCCAAGACCTTCTCCACCGAAGGTGACTACAAGATCCGCGATATCACGCTGGCCGACTGGGGCCGCAAGGAACTGGACATCGCCGAGCACGAAATGCCGGGCCTGATGTCGATCCGCCGCAAGTACCAGGCCGAGCTGCCGCTGAAGGGCGTGCGCGTGACCGGGTCGCTGCACATGACCATCCAGACCGCGGTGCTGATCGAGACCCTGAAGGACATCGGCGCCGACGTGCGCTGGGCCTCGTGCAACATCTTCTCGACCCAGGACCACGCGGCCGCCGCCATTGCCGCCACCGGCACCCCGGTGTTTGCCTGGAAGGGCGAGACCCTGGAAGAGTACTGGGACTGCACCCTGGACGCGCTGACCTTCACCCTGGCCGATGGCACCCTGACCGGCCCGGAGCTGGTGGTGGACGACGGCGGTGACGTGACCCTGCTGATCCACAAGGGCTACGAGCTGGAAAACGGCAGCGACTGGGTCAACACCGCCTCCGCCTCGCACGAAGAACAGGTCATCAAGAACCTGCTCAAGCGCGTGGCCAAGGAGCGCCCCGGTTACTGGGGCCGCGTGGTCAAGGACTGGAAGGGTGTCTCCGAGGAGACCACCACCGGCGTGCACCGCCTGTACCAGCTGGCCCAGGCCGGCACCCTGCTGATCCCGGCGATCAACGTCAACGACTCGGTCACCAAGAGCAAGTTCGACAACCTGTACGGCTGCCGCGAGTCGCTGGCCGACGGCCTGAAGCGCGCGATGGACGTGATGCTGGCCGGCAAGGTGGCCGTGGTCTGCGGCTACGGCGACGTCGGCAAGGGCTGCGCGGCCTCGCTGCGTGCCTACGGTGCGCGCGTGATCGTCACCGAGATCGACCCGATCTGCGCCCTGCAGGCGGCGATGGAAGGCTATGAAGTCAACACCATCGAATCGACCCTGGGCCGTGCCGACCTGTACGTCACCACCACCGGCAACCGCGACATCATCCGCATCGAGCACCTGAGCGCGATGAAGGACCAGGCCATCGTCTGCAACATCGGCCACTTCGACAACGAGATCCAGGTCGACGCACTGGTGTCCTACCCGGGCATCAAGCACGTCAACATCAAGCCGCAGGTGGACAAGTACATCTTCCCGAACGGCAACGCGATCTTCCTGCTGGCCGAAGGCCGCCTGGTGAACCTGGGCTGCGCCACCGGCCACCCGAGCTTCGTGATGTCCAACAGCTTCGCCAACCAGACCCTGGCACAGATCGACCTGTGGGCGAACAAGGACAGCTACGAGAAGAAGGTCTACCTGCTGCCGAAGAAGCTGGACGAGGAAGTGGCGCGCCTGCACCTGGAAAAGATCGGCGTGAAGCTCACCACCCTGACCCAGGAACAGGCCGACTACATCGGCGTGCCGGTGGAAGGCCCGTTCAAGCCGGACCACTACCGCTACTGATGCCTTCAGGGTGCCGGACAGCGGCCGGCACTACCGGTGCATGCGACACGGACGGGCGCCTTCGGGCGCCCGTTCTGCGTTGGCGCGCCACCGCCGCGCATCCACCCGCAGTAGCCTCGGTCAAGGCAACGCGCCCAGCGCGCGCTACGATGCAGCCATGACCCCGGCCATCAACCTGCTCAAGCGCGAGAAGATCGCCCACACGGTGCGCAGCTACGTGCACGACGCCCACGCCGAATCGTACGGCGGCGAAGCCGTCGACAAGCTTGGCCTCGATCCGGCCCAGGTGTTCAAGACCCTGCTGGCCAGCACCGAGGCACACGAACTGCTGGTGGCGATCGTGCCGGTGGCCGGCCAGCTGGACCTGAAGGCTCTGGCCGAAGCGGCCGGCTGCAAGAAATGCGAGATGGCCGCCGCCGACGCCGCACAGCGCGCGACGGGTTACCTGGTCGGTGGCATCAGCCCGCTTGGGCAGAAGAAGCGCCTGCGCACCTTCCTGGATGCCAGCGCTCAGGCATTGCCCGCGCTGCATGTCAGCGCCGGTCGCCGCGGTCTGGAAGTGGAACTGGCGCCGGCTGACCTGCTGCGCCTCACCGCCGGCCACTACGCTGCCATCGGCAAGTCTCGCTGATGCGCTGGCCCTGGTCTGCAGCGCGGGTACCCCGTCTCGACGATGCACAGGCCGATGTGCTGTTGCAGGACCTGCTGTCGCGCGACGCAACGCGCATCACCGATGCCGCACGTAGCGTCGCACGGCTGTTCAGTGCCTCATCGTTGGACGCGTTGGCCACACATGTCGACCTGATCGAACGCAGCTGCGAGGGCATCGCCCTGGGCGGCATGCTGATCAGCAACCAGGCACACCTCAAGGCGGGCCTGCAACGGCTACGCTACTGGCAGGCGCGTAAGGGATGCCTGTGTGCGCTCAACCCCGGCTACCCGTTCTTCGATCCGCGTCGCCTGATCGAACAAGGGCAGATGCAGCTGCTCTCGTTGCAGGAGGCCGAGGAGGGTTGGGGCGATTGCCACACCGTTGCCTGCACGCAATGCGGCCAGCATTGGCAGGCCATCGACCGCGAGTACCATTACCCGTGGTGGGAATGGAAAGCTGCCTGAAGGCCAAGCAGCCACGCATGGCGTGGCTCTACTACGGCCCGCACATTCACGCGATGCGTGGATGGCAAATATTGCTCACGGCCGCCAGTTCGCGTTGTTCTCCCAGAACTCGACAGAACGCCGGTACGCCTCACGGTCCAGCGGCACGCCGGAGCCCCCCTCCTCCACGCCCAGCGCATTGCGCATCATCGTGATCGGCGCCATTGGCACCTCTTCCGGTTCGGCGGTGTAGATGCAGCCGACGATGCCCCAGTCGGCCTCGATCGGCGAACCTTCCCTGGCCAGCTGCTCGGCGCTGTACAGGATCACCACCAGGTAGTTCGCACGCGGCGATTCGACGCCCTCGAACCAACGCACCAGCACCGGCAATTCCTCGCGGTTGCGCGCTTCGTAACCACTGCGCAGCAGGTGGCGGTTGGCCTCGGTGACCGGCACCGTCAGGCAGCGCGTGCTGGTCCAGTTCTCGTAGACGAACAGCTTGCAGAACGGGGCGTAGCCGTCGAGCACCTTCAGCGGCGCCTGCGCATTGAGGTGTGCCTCGAACTGCTCGGCAGTGCAGTCCTGGATGGTGTTGCCGCGCGGCACGCGCGGGAACAGGCGGGGACGGGCGAAATCGGTGAGGACGATGGACATGGCGCAGGTGTGATCAGGAGTTCTGCTGCACAGGGTAACTGCTGGCAGCCCCTACAACGCCATCCGCTCGCGCAGTTCACGTGCCTGCCGCCGCGATACCTCCACCTCGCTGCCGTCGTCCAGCGTCAGGTCGTAGCCATCTGCAATGCTGGGCGTCACGCCACGAATGCGGCGCAGGTTGACCAGCGTGTTGCGGTTGGCGCGGAAGAACAACTCCGGCGGCAGGCGAGCTTCCAGCGCGCTCAGGCTGCGGGTCAGCAGGGCGTTCTGGTCGCGGAACCATAGCCGTGTGTAGTTGCCATCCACCAGCAGCAGACGGATCTCCGAGACCGCGACGAACCAGCAGCGTTCGCCCTCGCGCACGAACACCTGGTCCTGCGCGCCCAGCGTGCTGCGCGGCTCCGGCGTTTCGCCCGCCACCACCTCGCGCTGGCGCGCCCGCTGCAACGCTTCCAGCAAGCGCGGCGCCTCGACCGGCTTCACCAGATAGTCCAGCGCGTTGGCCTGGAAGGCGCGCACCGCATAGGTGTCGTAGGCGGTAACGAAGACCACCGCCGGCACCGTCTCCAGCCCATCCAGCACATCGAAGCCGCTGCCGGAGGGCATCTGCACATCCAGCAGCACCAGGTCCGGCGCCAGTGTGGCGATCGCCTCGCGTGCAGCGGGCACATCGTCGGCCTCGCCCACGCACTGCACCCATGGCAGCGCCGACAACAGCGTGCGCAGCTCCTGCCGCGCCAGCCGTGCATCATCAACGATCAACACACGCAGCACGCCACTCATTGCGGAATCTCCAGCAGGGCCTGCATGCGGTCGCCGACCGGCTGCAACATGAAACTCCCCTGCGTGCCAAGCTGCGCACGCAGGTAGGCAAGGCCGACGCCATGGCCATGGGTGGGCTCGTTGGCGCCGCCCAGCGGATTGTCCACCTGCAGGCGCAGTACGTCATTGTCCAGCGTGGCCCGGATCTCTATCCCGCCGCCGCCCGGGCGGCTGGCGATGCCATGCTTGATCGCGTTTTCCACCAGCAGCTGCAGCGCCATCGCCGGCAGCTGTGCCTGCAGGGCGTCGGCATCGATCTGCCGGTTCACCTGCAGGCGCTGTTCGAAGTGGACTGCCTCGATGGCCAGGTAGTCGTCCACGACCGCCAGTTCCTCCGCCAGCGTGACCTGCTCGCTGCGGTTGTGTGCCAGCGCCTGGCGCAGCGTGCGCGACAGGCGGGTGACCATGTCGCGCGCACGCTCAGGATCTTCCAGGATCAGCGCACGCAGGTTGTTCAGCGCATTGAACATGAAATGCGGGTTGAGCCGTGCACGCAGTGCATCGCGCTCCAGCGCGCTGCGCTCGGCCTCGGCACGCAGGCGCGCCAGGTCCGCACTGCGTATCCGGCGCAGGCTGTGCAGGCCTGCCCAGAGCGCTGCCCACAGGGCCAGCATCACCGCAGTGGTGTACCAGTAGAGCAGCAGCGCCTTGGGGCTGAAGTCGGCCGTCTTCCGCCCCAGGCTCACCCAGTTCCAGGCCAGCGCCGAGTGCAGCGCGATGTTCACCAGCAGCTGCGCCACTGCCGCGCCCAATGCCACCGACAGCGCCAGCCGCAGCAACAGCCCGGCCGTGCCGCGCGCCCACCAGTCGGCACGCAGCGCCAGCGCACGGATGGCACCGCTGCACCCGAACAGGGCCAACGCCAGGCCCAGCGTGATCAACACGCCTGCGCTTCCGGCATCGCTGAAATAGGCCTGGCGCAGGCCGATTCCGGCAACGCCATAGAGCGCCCACACCAGCGCATTGAGCAGCCAGAAGCGTACCGTCGAGGAGGAATCCGGCATGTCCATTCCGAGGCGTGTTGAAACTCAGTGGTGGTGGTCGAGGAAGGCCTGCACCTGACCGCGCAGCCAGCGCGGATCATCCCACATCAGGACGTGGAACCCCTGCGCGCTCATCGCGATCTGCACGCCCTGCAGTTTCGCGTACTGCGCATGGAACACCGCGCGCGTGCTGTCCTCGGTGCCGCCCATCGGCTGGTAGCCGGCCCAGCTGCCCAGCACCAGCGTCGGTGCGGTGATCGAGGCGATGCTGTCACGCAGGTCGGTGGTCATCACCGCATGCATGGCGTCAGCGGTGGTCTGGCGGTCGCTGGCTTCGCCCCAGCGCCCCAGTTCGGCCTGCCGCTGCGGATCGCGTGTCATGCCCGGCAGGCCGGCTTTCAGCTGCGCCTGCCACTGCGCGGCATCGGCGGCGAGCATGCCCTTGCGCAGGTGGTCGGCCATCGGCCGCACGCTGTCTGCGGTGGCGTTCGGGTCACGCGCCGCCGGCAGGAACGGCAATGCATCGACCACCACCAGTGCGCTGACCGCCTTCGGCTCGGCCTGCGCCACCTGCAGCCCCAGCAGGCCGCCAAGACTGTGGCCGATCACCACCACCGGGCCCAGCTGTTGGTCGTGCAGGTAGGCCAGCAGCTGCCCGCGCATCGCCGTCAGGAATTCGGCCGGGCGCGGGTCGGCAGGCGCAGCGCCGGCAAAGCCCGGCAGCTGCACCAGATGGCACTGCACGTCCTTCAGCGCCAGGCAAGTCTCGCGCCAGACCTCGGCGCTGCTGTTCAGGCCGGGGATCATCAGCAGCGGACGGCCCTTGCCGACCACCTCGACCTGCACCTTGCCGGTGCCGGTGGCGGCCGCCGCATGGGCCGAACCGGAGCCGAGCACGGCCATCGCCATGCCGATCATCGCCAGCCGGGCCAGCGCCTTCATTGCGTACCAGAGTGCCAGGAAGATCTTCATCGTCTGCTCCTTCATCGGGTGGGTGCTGCCGGGATGGGAGCAGCGTGGGCCCGGCCGACGCATGCCGGTTGCGATTTCGGAGCATCGGCCGCACGGCGGGGCGAACGGTCGCGGGTTGGGGACGGCTGGCCCTCACGCAATCTTCAAGCATCCATCTTGATGAAGAGATATACTGCTTCGCACCGACCGCCGCCATCCGCGCCATGACCGCCATCAGCTTCGAGTTCTATCCGCCCAAGACCGACGAACAGCGCAGCCAGCTGGACCGTGCTGCGGCCAAGCTGAAGGACTACGCCCCCGAGTACGTGTCGTGTACCTTCGGCGCCGGTGGCTCGACCCTGAGCTACACCTCCGAGACCGTGCGCCACCTCAACCAGCACCATGGGTTCGATGCGGCGCCGCACCTGTCATGCGTGGGCGGCACCCGCCAGGAGATCCGCGAGCTGCTCAAGCTGTACCGCGCCATCGGCTGCCGCCGCTTGGTCGCGCTGCGTGGCGACCTGCCCTCGGGCATGGGCTTTCCCGGCGACATGCGCTATGCCGCCGAACTGATCGACTTCATCCGCGCCGAGCACGGCGATGCGTTCCATATCGAAGTAGGCGCGTACCCAGAAACGCATCCGCAGGCCTCCGACGCACTGGCCGACCTGAAGCACTTCAAGGCCAAGATCGATGCCGGTGCCGATGCGGCGATCACCCAGTACTTCTTCAACCCGGACGCGTACTTCCATTTCGTCGACGAAGTACGGCGGCTGGGCGTGCAGGTACCGATCACCCCCGGCATCATGCCGATTGCCAACTTCAGCCAGCTGCGTCGCTTCTCCGAACAATGTGGTGCGGAGATTCCACGTTGGATCAGCCGCAAGATGCAGGCCTATGGCGATGACGCGGAGTCAGTGCGTGCATTCGGCACTGAAGTGGTGGCCCGGCTATGCCAGCGCCTGATCGAGGGCGGCGCACCCGGCCTGCACTTCTACACCCTGAACCTGGCCAAGCCGACCACCTCGGTGCTGAAGCTGCTGCAGGGCTGAGAGCACGACGCGCAAGCGTGATCGGCGCTACCCTGCAGGAATGATCCGGCTTTCCTTCCTGCTGTTGCTGCTGCCGCTGTGCGTGCTGTCAAGCGTCGCCCAGGCGCAGTCCACGCGCCTGAACCGCTGTACCGATGCCCAGGGCCAGAGCGTGTATACCGACCGTCCCTGCGACAGCCTGGGTGCGCAGTCGCGGCTGCCGCCGCCTGCGCCCGCCGGCAACACCCTGCAGCGCGACACCCTGGGGGCACGCTGCCCGCGGCGACTGAGCGAACTGGTGGATGCGCTGCGTACTGGCATCCTCAGCAACGATGTGAACCGGCTGTCCTCGCTGTACCTGTGGGGCGCGGTCTCTGATGCGGGTGCGCAGCGCATCCTCGGCCAACTAGAATCGTTGGCGCGGCGGCCATTGGTGGACGTGGTGCCGGTGTATCCCTCGCAGGCGCTGCCGCAATCGCAGGATGAGGGCCAGAGCCCTGCTGCGCAGGGATCCGACTCTGTGGCCTCCGTGGCGCGGCATCCGATCGGCCTGCGCCTGGAACAGACCTTGCCCGGCAGCGTGTCGCGCGCTTCGACGGTGCTGGGGTTGCGGCGGCAGTACGGGTGTTTCTGGATCACGTTGTGATCGGGAGGGGTCAGAGCCCTGCTGCGCAGGGATCTGACCCCGCATGCCGGCTCACTCCGGCCACAGCCCGCGAATGGCGGCAATACCTTGCCCGCCATGGCGGCGCGCTTCGGCAATGTGACTGCGGCCCATGCCTCCCAGCGCATAGATGGGCAGTGACACCTGCGCGCGCAGCTCGGCGAAGGCATCCCAACCCAGCGGCACGGCATCTGGATGGCTGGGCGTGGCCTGCACCGGGCCCAGCACAGCGAAGTCGCAGCCCAACTGTTGTGCCTCCTGCAGTTGCTGCAGGTCGTGGCAGGATGCAGCCACCAGCTGGCCTTGGGGTAGTGGGCGCTGCGACAGCTGCAGCAGCTGTTCGCTGCCCAGGTGCACGCCCACGCCCAACGCACGCGCCAGTTCGATATCGCGGTTGAGCAACCATTGCACGCCGCTGCGGCGATGCGCACGCACGACCTGCTCGACCATCGCCTGCCGCTGCGGATAGGCCGTCGGCAACCGCAGTTGGATGCGCTGCTGGCCCGCAGCCACCACGCGCTGCAGCTGTTCGTGCCAGTGCTGCATGCCGCCCTCATCATCGGCCGGCGCCGGGGTGATCAGGTAGCTGTCGGGCTGGCGCAGGGCGGCCACCACCGGCAGGTCGGCCGGCGGCATCGAATAGCGGCCCAGCTTGTCCTGCGCCACCCAGGTGATCGCCTGGCCTTCGCGGCCACGCGGGGTGCCTTTCCAGCTGCGCACATGGCGCACCTCCAGGGTCAGGTGCTTGTCCGGATAGCGCTGCGGCACATCCATCAGCCAGGGCCCGACATCGGCCTCGATGCCCAGCTCTTCGCGCAGTTCACGCGCCAGCGCCTGTTCGGAGGTCTCGCCGGATTCGCGCTTGCCGCCGGGGAACTCCCACAGGCCGGCCATGTCGCGGTTCTCGGTACGGCGGTTGAGCAGCACGCGGCCACGGGCGTCGGTGATGACGGCGGCCACGACGTGGATCGATCGGGTGGGGGAAGGCATGGAGGAAGCATGCCGAACAACACCAAATCGATGCAACATCTGCCAAGCGAGAGTTCAATGCCTTCCTGATGAATGAGTTTCGCGATCAAATGGACGGTTAAAGGACCATTGCACGAACATAGATGCTCTCATCCTTCAGGGCCGATAGCCGATACTTCGAATCCATCGCGACAAGCGCTTTGAAAGCCACTGCTCGCTCATACTCGCCACCGGTCGAAGCAACCTCCTCGACATACTTCACACCCTCGCCACCCAGCGCGCAGGCAGCGCGTACCAACAACGATACTGGATTCACGTTTATTACCCTTCGAATCTGGGAGAAGTCACTATCAAATTCGTACTGCCTTCTCCTGATTCCAAATGCGTTAATGTCCTGAAGGACATTGAAACTGATGGATAGAGAACTGGGAGGCATTTGACAGTGGATGTCTTTCCCTCCTTCGTAGAAAACAACCCTCTGCTCCTTCAGCAGCCATCGCTCGTTACCATCGGTGCTAACGCCTTCGCCGGGCAGTCCAACAACGCTGGAGTGATCGTAGTGTTTCACTACAGTTTCATAACCCGGCCCGTAATAGCCGAGGGTAAAGAAGGAGAAGTCATGGTCATGAGGGAGCTCGTAGAGGAAAATCTCCTCACCCGGCAGACCTTGAGGCGCCTCCCAGAGAACCACCCTGAGCGTGAAGTACTTTGAGCGATGCATGACAAATACTTGCGACGAGTAGTCATTCCCCTCGGGATTACAAATCAACACCTTCTGAAGAAAACTGCTAATGAAATCACGATCATCGAAGAGCCCCCGAAGAACTTCGGCGGTAGAATCCAGATCTTCATGAAAAAGTCTGTCACCCATACTTTCCAGGTATCTGATAGCATCGCCAAATCTTACTAAACCAGCCCTCTCGATATCCCAAATCAATGTCATTGATTCGCCTCACATAGCTTTAGGTTTTGAAGGCAAGCATTTTGGACATGCCTGTGCGGGTCACACTGAGAGCGCTCCCGGAGCAGCTCAAGCATGTTCCTGTATCCCATGCCGAACAAAGACCTAATAGCCTCCATTCGAACAAAGTGGAACTCATGCTCCCGGGCGATCTGGCAGAGCACTTCAATAGAGCCGTCTTGACAGAGCGCTCCCAACGCTCGACAAGCCAGCTGATCACGTGTAGCGGCGACAGACGCTGATGAAACTGCACAAGCCCGTCGCGTTTCAAGGTCAAATGTCCAGATAAGCCGCTGTGATTGGCGCATCGAAACCTGCAGGACGTAGGTTCCCTCAGCAGGAGCATCGATCAACAAACATTCAGTGTCCGGCACGATTCTTAATGTACACCCCAGATCACAAGTACTAGCGCCCAGCGAGTGAATCATCGCATCCTTCGTAAACAAATCCATATTGCTCACGCCGCTCAATGAGAATCTCGTATACGTGATCGCACCTCCTGCAAATGGCAGCAAAACAGATGAAACTGGTGAAGTGGCTACTTTTGAAATCTTTGATTGACCATTTTTTCCGGGACACAGCCAGCGCAGATGAATGACAACAAACTCATCTTCAAACACGACAACCACATGCTCATCTCCCGCTCCGCCTCGTACCGGGAGACCATCTCCGCGAGTGAAGTTCCGCAACCAGAGTGCCAACGATGCAGCCAGTCCTCCTGACTTGTAGAAATTCCTCAACCAATCATCGTACGCATCCAACCTTGAGCTTCTTATCTTTCCAACATTATCCAAAACCACCCCCGCCTGCTTAAGAGAGGGAGGGACGGCTGTCCCTCCCCTTTTGCTAAATGTCAGGAAGCCGCATAGACCCAGATCGCCGCAAGTAGCACTACTGCAGGGAGCCCTGCCTGCATATCAATACTCTGCGTGTAGCCAACTTCCTGCTCCATGCCAACAAATTCATGCTTGATGTTCATTTATTAATTACCGTGTTAGCCATCGGGTCATGGCCTAACCAAACTATTCAGACCACAGCATCCAATCCGTGACATAAATCTCACATCAAAAGAAGCGACGCCAACCTACACATATTTCAGAATATTCTTAGGTTTTACTGGGCTTTTGCCTTCATCCCCATAAACATCCATGCACATTTCGCAAGCACGAATTCAAAACTCCTCACCAGAACTGGGCAATTCCGACAATTAAGGCTGGAGTGGTAGAGGAGTCATACGGCCAACCCGATCCGGCCTTGATCTCCAATTTCAGAGAAATCAATTTTCTTCCTGCGTCCGCCAAGCACATAGCTCCGTCGCTTAAGCCGTCAGGACAGATGTTTGCGATCGCCTCAAGGCTCTGCAGTCCGGCGCAGTCCACTTTGCGATGGTGGACACAAGTAACTGTCCGCACTGGGCTCCCGATCAAACGCCGAACTCAATGGATGGCGTCACTACGACTGCCCAGAGTGACCGCCCTGCATAGGCACTCGCCAGCATTTGCCCTGGATAGCTTTGATCCAGGCAACATGAGCCTCTTTCCGAAGATTAGAGAAGAGCAAAAAAATGCCCCGCATTGAGCGGGGCATTGTCAGGACTACAGCTCGCGACTTTTCAGCTCAGCTGGCCGTGGCAGTGCTTGTACTTCTTGCCACTGCCGCACGGGCACGGATCATTGCGGCCGATCTTCGGCTCGTCGCGCTGCATCTGCGCCACCCCCTGCTGGGCAGCCTGCACCTGCGCGGCTTCCTCGTCGGCACTGTAGCCGCCCGCATCCTGGTGCTGGAACTGCGACTGGTTCAGGCGAGCCTGCGCCTGCTGGCGCTCGGCGGCCTCCAGCGCCTGCACTTCCTCGTCGCTGCGGATGCGCACGCGCGACAGCAGGGTCACCACTTCGCGCTTGACGTTCTCCAGCATGTCCGAGAACAGTTCGAAGGCTTCCTTCTTGTACTCCTGCTTCGGCTGCTTCTGCGCGTAACCACGCAGGTAGATGCCCTGGCGCAGGTAATCCATGCGGGCCAGGTGCTCCTTCCAGCTCTGGTCCAGCACGGTCAGCATCACGTGCTTCTCCAGCGCGCGCATGGTCTCTTCGCCCACGCCGGCTTCCTTCTCGGCGAAGTGCTGGTTGACGCCTTCCTGCACCTTGGCAGCGATGGCTTCGGCGTCCAGCTCTTCGTGCGACTTGACCAGGTCGGTCAGCGACATCTGCAGGCCGAAGTCCGACTCCAGGGTCCCTTCCAGGCCACGCAGGTCCCACTGCTCGTCGATCGAGTTCGGCGGCACGAAGCGGGCCACCACGTCGAAGATCACGTCGTCGCGGATGCCGTCGACGTTGTCCTTCACCGACTCGGCGTCCAGCAGCTCGTCGCGCTGGGCGTAGATCACCTTGCGCTGGTCGTTGTTGACGTCGTCAAAGTCCAGCAGGTTCTTGCGGATGTCGAAGTTGTGGGCCTCGACCTTGCGCTGCGACTTCTCGATCATTCGAGTGACCAATCGATCCTCAATGACGTCCTCTTCCTTCATGCCCATCATGCGCATCATCTTCTGCACACGCTCCCCCCCGAACACCCGGAGAAGATTGTCTTCCAATGCGAGGTAGAAGCGGGACGAACCCGGGTCACCCTGGCGGCCGGAACGGCCACGCAGCTGGTTGTCGATACGGCGCGACTCATGGCGCTCGGTGCCGACGATGTGCAGGCCGCCCGCCGCCTTCACTGCCTCGTGGCGCTTCTGCCAGTCGGCCTTGACCGCGGCCTTCTGCTCGTCGGTCGCGTCCTCGCCCAGCGCGTGGAGCTCTGCTTCCAGCGAACCGCCCAGCACGATGTCGGTACCACGGCCGGCCATGTTGGTGGCGATGGTCACCGCGCCCGGACGGCCGGCGTTGGCGACGATGGTCGCTTCGCGGTCGTGCTGCTTGGCATTGAGCACTTCGTGCTTCACACCGGCCTTGCTCAGGTGCTCGGACAGCATTTCCGAAGTTTCAATCGAGGTGGTACCGACCAGCACCGGCTGGCCGCGCTTGGCGCACTCTTCAATGTCGGCCAGCACCGCATTGAACTTGCCCTTGCGGTTGAGGAACACCTGGTCCGGGCTGTCCTTGCGGATGGTCGGGCGGTTGGTCGGGATCACCACCACTTCCAGGCCGTAGATGCTCTGGAACTCGAAGGCTTCGGTATCGGCCGTGCCGGTCATGCCGGACAGCTTCTTGTACATGCGGAACAGGTTCTGGAAGGTGATGCTCGCCAGCGTCTGGTTCTCGCGCTGGACCGGCACGCCTTCCTTCGCTTCCACCGCCTGGTGCAGGCCATCGGACCAGCGGCGGCCGGCCAGGGTACGACCGGTGAACTCGTCGACGATGACCACTTCGCCGTCGCGCACGATGTAGTCAACGTCGCGCTGGTAGATCGCGTGCGCGCGCAGGGCGGCGTTGAGATGGTGGACCACGGTCAGGTTCTGCGCCGCGTACAGGCCTTCGGTTTCGCCGTTGAGGATGCCGGCTTCAACCAGCAGCTGCTCGGCGTGCTCCATGCCCGCTTCGGACAGGTGCACCTGCTTGCCCTTCTCATCGACCCAGAAATCACCTTCGCCGTCCTCGCTCTCCTGCTTTACCAGGTGCGGCACGACGCGGTTGACACGGATGTACAGCTCCGGGGAATCGTCGGCCGGACCGGAGATGATCAGCGGGGTACGCGCTTCGTCGATCAGGATGGAGTCGACTTCGTCGACGATGGCGTAGTGCAGGCCGCGCTGGTAGCGGTCGGCCTTGGACAGCGCCATGTTGTCGCGCAGGTAGTCGAAACCGAATTCGTTGTTGGTGCCGTAGGTGATATCCGCAGCGTAGGCTTCGCGCTTGTCGCTGTGCGGCATGCCCGGATACACCACGCCCACGCTCAGGCCCAGCCAGTTGTACAGCTTGCCCATCTGCGCGGCGTCGCGGCGGGCCAGGTAGTCGTTCACGGTGACCACGTGCACGCCCTTGCCTTCCAGCGCGTTGAGGTACACCGGCAGGGTCGCCACCAGGGTCTTGCCTTCACCGGTACGCATTTCTGCGATCTTGCCCAGGTGAAGCACCATGCCGCCGATCAGCTGCACGTCGTAGTGGCGCATGCCCAGCACGCGGCGGCCGGCTTCACGGCAGACCGCGAAGGCTTCCGGCAGCACCTTGTCCAGGGCTTCACCACCGGCAATGCGCTGCTTGAACTCCGGCGTCTTGGCCTGAAGCTGCTCGTCGGAAAGCTTCTCGATCTCCGGCTCCAGCGCATTGATCTTGGCGACGATGCGGTTGAGCTGGCGCAGCTGTCGTTCGTTACGACTGCCAAATACGCGGGTAAGCAGGCTGTTGATCATTGAAGGAACCGGGTTGGATGGACACGACGCCCGGCCTCCCCCTGGGGATCCGTCCGCCGCAAACGAAACAGGGCGCCTGGCGCCCTGTCGATGGCAACACCCATTGTAGCTTGGGACGGGCGGCTGAGGTTTCAACCCCGAGGGGGTAGTGCCGGCCGCTGGCCGGTGATCCGCGATGCTGCCGAAGATCATGAGGTTGCCGGCCAGCGGCCGGCACTACCAGGTCAACCGCATCGGGTCAGAGCCCTCCCGCGGCGCGGAAGGGATCCGACCCGGGATCAGCCGCGGCTGACGCGGCCGACCGGCGTGTTGCCGCCGTCGCCGAGGAATTTGCGCGGGTTGACCACGTTGCCGTTCTCCCACACCTCGAAGTGCACGTGGGCGCCGGTCGAACGACCGGTGGAACCGGCCTTGGCCACTTCCTGGCCGGCACGGACCAGGTCGCCGGCCTTCACCACCAGGCGGGAATTGTGCGCGTAGCGGGTGACGTAGCCATTTCCGTGGTCGACGTCGACCACGTTGCCGTAGCCCCCCTTCACGCCGGCGAAGCTGACCACGCCTTCGGCCACGGCCATCACCGGGTCACCGACCTTGGCGTGGAAGTCCATGCCCTTGTGGGTGGCGGCGCCTCGGCCGAACGGGTCGGCACGGGTGCCGAAGCCGGAGGTCACGTAGCTGTTGCGGATCGGCATGCGCGAAGGCACGGCGTTCTGCTGCAGCTGGTGGTCGAACATCAGCGACTCCATCACCGACAACTGGCGGCCTGAAGCAGCGAAGCGCTGCTCCAGCACCTGTAAGTCGGCGTTGACGTCCTTGACCGGGATGTCGCTGGTCGGACCGCCTGCGTCACCGTCACCGAGACCGGGGGTCTCGTTGAAGTCGAACTCGCCATCCTCCAGCTTGCCCATCTGGGTCAGCCGTTCGCCGAGCGCGTTGAGGCGGGTGGCCTGGGCCTGCAGCTCGCCGAGACGGGCCGCCAGCGCGTTGACCTGGGTCTGCGCATCGCGCTTGACCTTGGCCAGCTCCGCATCCTGGCGCTCGACCTTGGCCTGCAGCCGGGAATCATTCAGCGCGCTGACGCCAATGCCGCCAGCAAGGCCGATAATGCAGCCTACCCCGAGCACGCTGCCCAGCAGGGCGCGGGGGCGGTCCTCGAAATAGAACCGCAAACGCGTGATCGGCGACGATTTGGCCTGTCCTTCACGCGTTTTGATTACGATCTTTTTGAATGCCATCAGTGAGTTTTCATGTCTGAGCCGAAATCCAGCGTTCGCCCCGCGTCGGCACCGAAACCGGCGCTGGATGCGGTAATGGCGGACAAAAGCGGGAACCCGCTGCGGCGTGCCCTGTGGCTCGACGCGCTGGACCGACAGTTGCGCCCCCAGTTGCCGCCACCTCTGCGCAGCCGCTGCCGGCTGGCCAATGTGGACGGGGAACACCTCGTTTTTCTCGTCGAATCCCCGGTCTGGCATGCCAAGTTGCGGCTTGCCGAAGCCCAGTTGCTCGACGCGGCCCGTTCCATCGGGCTGAAGGCCACCAAGGTGACCATCAAGACTGCGTCTCCCACTCCCACGCGCTCCCCAGCGCTCGACAACCGGAATGGACCCCACGCAGTTTCAGCCGCCACGCACAAAGGGCTACGCGACGCCTTGGCTTGCCTGCAGGACGTTCCTTCCAAACCGAAGAAACGGTCATGATGGCAACGGAGCATCCGGCTCCGCTCCCCGTCGCGCGTGTCACCACGGCGTGAAACATTTCGGGGGCCGGGTCGCATCCTAGCGGCCATCCAGGGGCCTGTCGTTAGATTGTTGTTAAAACGGCGTTAAATTCAGGCTTCGGATCCAACAGGTTCACAAAACCGTGACCTCGAACCGGCCTTGATGCCTTTTCAAGCACACTGAATGCGTCGTCTTCGCCGGAAACAACAACGCCGCCTTGGGTGGCGGCGTTTTTATCTTTAAATTCAACGGCCTACGGAATTAGGCATAGGCCGGAGTGGCGTATTCGACCGGACCCGGGGTGGCAGGCGAGTCGAAGCTGACCCATTCCCAGGCAGTGGCGTCGGCCATCAGCGCCCGCACCAGCTTGTTGTTGAGCGCGTGGCCGGATTTGAAGCCTTCGTAAGCGCCCAGCACCTGGCCACCGGCCAGGTAGAGGTCGCCGATCGCATCGAGGATCTTGTGGCGCACGAATTCGTCGGCGTAGCGCAGGCCGTCTTCGTTGAGCACGCGGAACTCGTCCAGCACGATGGCGTTGTCCATCGAACCGCCCAGGCCCAGGTTGCGCTCGCGCATGTATTCCAGGTCGCGCATGAAACCGAAGGTGCGCGCGCGGGAGATTTCCTTGGTGTAGGCCAGCGTCGAGAACTCGATTTCCTGGCGCGACTGCTTGGCCGGGATCATCGGGTGGTCGAACTGGATGGTGAAGCCCAGCTTGTAACCCTCGTACGGGGTGAAGCGGGCCACCTTGTCGCCCTCGGTCACTTCCACGGTCTTCAGCACGCGGATGAAGCGCTTGGGCGCATCCTGTTCCACGATGCCTGCCGACTGCAGCAGGAACACGAACGGGCCGGCCGAACCGTCCATGATCGGCAGCTCGGCCGAGGACAGTTCGACGATGATGTTGTCCACACCCAGGCCAGCCAGCGCCGACATCAGGTGTTCGACGGTCTGGATCTTGGCGTCGTTGCAGGTCAGGCCGGTGCACAGGGTCACTTCGGTGACCAGCTCGGCCTTGGCCGGCACTTCCACCACCGGGTCCAGGTCCACGCGGCGGAACACGATGCCATGGTTGACCGGTGCCGGGCGCAGGGTCATGTAGACCTTGTCGCCGCTGTGCAGGCCAACGCCGGTGGCGCGGATCGTGTTCTTGAGGGTGCGTTGCTGGATCATGGGGGATGGACCGGAAGTGACACATTAGATTAACACGCACGCTCCCCTACCCCGGCTGAAACGCCGGCAGGACGC
The DNA here is from genome assembly GCF_054083135.1 of Stenotrophomonas maltophilia group sp. LNF247. Taxonomy (NCBI): domain Bacteria; kingdom Pseudomonadati; phylum Pseudomonadota; class Gammaproteobacteria; order Lysobacterales; family Lysobacteraceae; genus Stenotrophomonas; species Stenotrophomonas maltophilia group sp. LNF247. The sequence continues at coordinate 77,133 of NZ_JBSRQL010000014.1, read as the reverse complement.
GCGTGAAGCAGGGCGGCCGGGCCCATCCTGGCCCGGCGCCCGCGTTTTCAGGACATGGTGGCGCTACCCGGGGAGGACAACCCCGGGCCGCCCCGCTCAGTCCGCCTGGCGGCGCAGGAACGCCGGGATGTCCAGGTAGTCGTTCGGCAGTTCCGCCGCAGCCGGGGCCGAGGAGGACGGCGCCGACGGGGCCGAAGCGGCCGCGGTATCGCTGCTGGCGCGACGCAGGCCCAGGCCCATGCCGCCGACGGCCTTGGACACGGCGTCGCCACCGTTGTCGAAGTCGCCGAACTCCGGCTGGCCGGTCGTGGCATTGCGGACCAGCTTGATCGGCGCACGCTCGCCCGGACGCTGGGTCTTGCTGGCCGAAACGCGGTTCAGGCCGGTAGCGACCACGGTCACGCGCACTTCGTCCTGCATGTCCGGATCCAGCACGGTACCGACCACCACGGTGGCGTCTTCGGAAGCGAAGCCATCGATGGTGCGGCCGATCTCGTCGAACTCGGCCATGGTGAAGTCGGCGCCGGCGGTGATGTTGACCAGGATGCCGTTGGCACCGGCCAGGTTCACATCGTCCAGCAGCGGGTTCTGGATGGCGGCTTCGGCGGCGGCCTGGGCGCGGTCATCGCCACGGGCGGTGCCGGTGCCCATCATCGCCAGGCCCATTTCGGACATGACGGTACGCACGTCGGCGAAGTCGACGTTGATCAGGCCCGGACGCACGATCAGGTCGGCGATGCCCTGCACGGCGCCCTGCAGCACGTCGTTGGCGGCGCGGAAGGCCTGGATCATGGTCGCGTTGCGACCCAGCACGGTGATCAGCTTCTCGTTCGGGATGGTGATCAGCGAGTCGCAGTGCTGGCTCAGTTCCTCGATGCCCTTCAGCGCCACCTGCATGCGGCGACGGCCTTCGAACGGGAACGGCTTGGTGACAACGGCCACGGTCAGGATGCCCATTTCCTTGGCCAGCTGTGCCACCACCGGCGCAGCGCCGGTGCCGGTGCCGCCGCCCATGCCGGCGGTGATGAACACCATGTCCGCGCCCTGCAGCGCGTCCATGATGCGCTCACGGTCTTCCAGCGCGGCCTGGCGGCCGACTTCCGGGTTCGCGCCTGCGCCCAGGCCCTTGGTCACGTTGGTACCCAGCTGCAGCTGCAGCTTGGCACCACAATTCTTGATGGCCTGCGAGTCGGTGTTGGCGGTGATGAATTCCACGCCGTCCACCGCCGAGTTGACCATGTGCGCCACGGCATTGCCGCCGCCGCCGCCCACGCCAACCACCTTGATCACCGCATTGGGTGCCATCTTTTCGATCAGTTCAAAATGCGCCATGTCCGTGTCCTCGTTGTATCCGCTTGTCGGTGGCATGGACGGTCGGGCCTCCTGCCTTCGCGTGTCATGTTGCCGTTGCGGCTGTGTGGGTTGTGTATTGCGTTGTTGCGTTGTTGCGTTGTGATGCGGGTACTGCGGGTGTTGCGCCGGGCCGGGCCCGGAGTTGCGGGTTCCGCGTCAGAACTCGCCGCGGAACCAGGTCTTGAGTTTCTTGAACATGCTTCCAGCGCGCCCGGTCGGCAGCGATGGCCGCCGCGGGTGCTCGATCTGGCTGCCCATCAGCAGCAGGCCCACGCCGGTGGCGTGCACCGGGTTGCCGACCACTTCGCCCAGGCCGGTGACGTGCTGCGGGATGCCCACGCGCACCGGCATCTGCAGCATTTCCTCGGCCAGTTCGACCACGCCCTCCATCTTCGAGGCGCCACCGGTCAGCACCATGCCGGCGCGCACCAGTTCCTCGAAGCCGGAGCGGCGCAGTTCGGCCTGCACCATCTCGAAGATCTCCTCGTAGCGGCCCTGCACCGCCTGCGCCAGCGAATGGCGCGGCATGCGGCGCGGTGGACGGTCGCCCACCGACGGCACCTGGATGCTTTCCTCGGCGGTGGCCAGCTGGGCCAGGGCGCAGGCGTAGCGCACCTTGATCTGCTCGGCTTCCGGGGTGGGCGTGCGCAGCATGTGCGCGATATCGTTGGTGACGTGGTCGCCGGCAATCGGCAGCGAGGCCGTGTGGCAGATCGCGCCCTGCACGAACACCGCGATGTCGGTGGTGCCGGCGCCCATGTCGACCAGCACCACGCCCAGCTCGCGTTCGTCAGCGGTCAGCACCGCCACGCTGGAGGCCAGCGAGGACAGCACCAGGTCGTCCACCTGCAGGCCACAGCGCTGCACGCACTTGCTGATGTTGGCTGCGGCCGACTGCGCGCACACCACCAGGTGCGCATGCACCTCCAGGCGCACGCCGGTCATGCCGACCGGGTTGCGGATGCCTTCCTGCGAATCGTCCAGCACGTACTCGCGCGGGATCGCGTGCAGGATCTTCTGGTCGGCCGGAATCGCCACCGCCTTGGCCGCATCGAGCACGCGATCCAGGTCGCCCCAGGTCACTTCCCCGTCGCGGATCGGCACGATGCCGGGCGAGTTCTTGCACTGCACGTGGTTGCCGGAGATCGAGGCGTACACCGAGCGGATCTCGCAGCCGGCCATCAGCTCGGCTTCTTCCACCGCGCGCTGGATCGACTGCACGGTCGATTCGATGTCCACCACCACGCCGCGCTTCAACCCGCGCGATTCGTGCGAGCCGATGCCGATCACTTCGATCGGGTTGCCCGGCGAATACTCGCCCACCAGCGCCACCACCTTGGAGGTGCCGATGTCCAGGCCAACGATCAGCGATTTGTCACCCTTGCGATTCATGTCCTTTCCTGCGTCCTGCTGGCTGGGGTCGCCGGCGTTTTCGCCTGCGTGGCCGGGGTACCCCAGCTCAGCGTGAAACCATTGGTGTAGCGGAGGTCGGCGCGCTCGATCGGCGCGTCCTGGCGGTTGAGCTGTGGCAGTACCTTGACGAAGCGCTGCAGGCGCGAGCGCGCATCGTCACGGCCGACCACCACTTCGGTGCCGTTGCTCAGCACCAGCGACCAGCTGCCGCGTGCATCCATCGTTACCCGGCGCACATCGACGCCGGCCGGTGCGAACAATGCACGCGAGTCGCTGTACAGCTTCATCACTTCTTCGGTCTGGCTGTCCGGGCCGTCCAGTTCGGGCAACGCCAGGTCGGCCAGCTTCTTCGGCGTGGGGAACAACTTGCCCTGCTCGGAAACCAGGCGGTCGTTGCCCCAGCGCGCGAACGGCTTGTGCTCGACCAGGGTCACTTCCAGCACGTCCGGCCACTGCTTGCGCACCCGCGCGCTTTCCACCCACGGCAGTTTTTCCAGTGCGTCCTGCGCGTCCTGCAGCTTGACCGCGAAGAAGCCGGCGCGCGCATACGGCAGCAGCACCTGCTGCAGCTGCTCGGCCGGTACCCGCTTGAACTCGCCATGCACGCGCAGCTTCGCCAGCGGCCAGCGCTCGGCGCCGACCCAGCCATTGACCACGGCCACCACCGGCAGTGCAACCACCGACAGCGCCAACAGCCAGACGAAGATGCGCAGCACCGCGTTCATGCGTGCGAAGCCTCCAGGGTCTGTTCCAGCACGCGCCACACCAGTTCCTCGAAACCGATGCCGGCCTGGCGGGCCGCCTTGGGTACCAGCGAATGGCTGGTCATGCCCGGCGCGGTGTTCACTTCCAGCAGGAAGAAGCGGCCGCTGCTGCGGTCGCGCATCACGTCCACGCGGCCCCAACCACGGCAACCGGCCGCGCGGAACGCGGCCAGCGCGATGCGGCGGATTTCCGCTTCGTCGCCACCCTCCAGGCCCGGGCAGAGGTACTGGGTGTCCTCGGCGATGTACTTGGCGTTGTAGTCGTACCACTGGCCCTTGGGCACGATGCGGATCGACGGCAGGGCAACGTCGCCGAGGATGGCCACGGTCAGCTCATCGCCCACCACCATCTGCTCCATCAGCAACTGGCCGTCGTAGCGCGCGGCCAGGGTCACGGCCTCGTCCAGGCCAGCCTCGTCGGTGACCCGGCTGATGCCCACGCTGGAGCCTTCGTTGGCCGGCTTGACCACCACCGGCAGGCCCAGCTCGGCCGCCAGTGCATGCACGTTCGATGCGTCGACCTTGCGGTATTGCGGGGTCGGCAGGCCCAGCGACAACCACACCTGCTTGGTACGGATCTTGTCCATGCTCAGCGCAGAGCCCAGCACGTCCGAGCCGGTGTACGGCACGCCGAAGGCGTCCATCAGGCCCTGCACGATGCCGTCCTCACCACCACCGTTGTGGCCGTGCAGGATGTTGAACACACGGTCGATGCCGCCGGCAGCCAGCGCCTTGGCCAGCGCCGGAATGCCGTCCACCGCGAACGCATCGACACCGCGCGACTGCAGTGCTTCCAGTACGTTGCGGCCGGAATCCAGCGACACCTCGCGTTCGCTGGAAGTGCCACCGAGCAGCACGGCGACGCGACCGAACACAGCCGGGTCGGTCACGCGCAGCGGCGGGAAGGTCAGCGTGCTCACGCCTCGCCCTCCCCCTTGAAGCCTTCCACCGCGATGTGGGTGGCCACGGCGCCAATATCGCCCGCCCCCATCATCAGCAGCAGGTCACCGTCCTGCAGCACGTCCGGCAGCACGCTGGCCAGTTCGGCAGCCTTGCCCACCACCACCGGCTCGCTGCGACCGCGGGCGCGGATGGCGCGGGCCAGCGCATGCGAGTCGGCACCGGCAATCGGTTCCTCACCGGCCGGGTAGACCTCGCTCAGTACCAGTGCGTCGACGCTGGACAGCACCGCAGCGAACTTGTCGAACTGGTCACGGGTGCGGCTGTAGCGGTGCGGCTGGAAGGCCACCACCAGGCGCTTGTCAGCCCAGCCACCGCGGGCCGCGGCGAACACGGCCTCCAGCTCGCTCGGGTGATGGCCGTAGTCATCGATGATACGGACCTTGGCACCACTGGCGGTGGTCACTTCGCCCAGATCGTTGAAGCGACGGCCGACACCGGCGAAGCTCTCCAACGCGCGCGCGATGGCATCCGGCGCCACGCCCAGCTGCCAGCCCACTGCGGCGGCGGCCAGCGCGTTGAGCACGTTGTGCCTGCCCGGCAGCGCCAGCACCACTTCCTGGCTGGTGCCCTGCGGCAGGCGCAGGGTGAAGCGCATGCGCGGCCCTTCCTGCACCACGTTCTCGGCGCGCACGTCGGCCTGCGGGCTCATGCCGTAGCTCATCACGTGACGCGGGGTTTTGGCGGCCAGCGCGGCCACTTCCGGGTCATCAATGCACAGCACGGCCAGGCCGTAGAACGGCAGGCGCTGCAGGAATTCGGCGAACGCCGCCTGCACGCGGGCAAAGTCGTTGCCGTAGTTTTCCAGATGGTCGGCATCAATGTTGGTGATGATCGACATCAGCGGGTTCAGGCGCAGGAAGCTGCCATCGCTTTCGTCGGCCTCGGCCACCAGCCACTGGCCTCCGCCCAGCTTGGCGTTGGCACCGGCCGCCAGCAGCTGGCCACCGATCACGAACGTCGGGTCCAGGCCACCTTCGCTCAGCACCGCCGCAGTCAGGCTGGTGGTGGTGGTCTTGCCATGGGTACCGGCCACGGCGATGCCGCGGCGGAAGCGCATCAGCTCGGCCAGCATCGCCGCACGCGGCATGATCGGAATGCGCTGGCTGCGCGCTTCCATCAGTTCCGGGTTGTCTTCGCGGATGGCACTGGAGACCACCACGCAGTCGGTGCCCAGTACGTTGGCTGCCGAGTGGCCGCGCATGATGCGCGCACCCAGGCTGGCCAGGCGGCGGGTCGCCACGTTGTCGGCATTGTCCGAGCCGGACACCTCATAGCCCAGCGTCAGCATCACTTCGGCGATACCGCTCATGCCGGTGCCGCCGATGCCGACGAAATGCACGCGCGGGAACGCGCGCACCAGGTCGTTGGTGTCGTGCAGGCGACGGATCATGCGCGGCCTCGCGCAGGGCAGGCGCGGTGGCATGCCTTCTTCATACAGCTTCCTCAAGAATGATATCGGCGATGCGCTCGGCGGCATCGACCTTGGCCAGGGCACGCGCGGCTTGCGCCATCTGCATGCGGCGGGCGGGATTTTCGGACAGATCGCGCAGCAGTGCGGCAATGCCGTCGGCCAGCGTTCCGTCCTGCTTCAGCAAAACCGCAGCACCGCGCTCGACCAGATACTCCGCATTGCGGGTCTGGTGATCGTCGACGGCAGCGGGGAATGGCACCAGCACACTGCCGACACCGACCGCGCACAGCTCGGCCAGCGTCGAAGCGCCCGCGCGGCACACCACCAGGTCGGCCCAGGCGAAGGCCTCGGCCATGTCGGCGATGAACGGCGTGATGTCGGCCAGCACGCCGGCCTTTGCATACGCCTCCACCGCTTCGGCGTGCATTTTCTCGCCACTCTGGTGGCGCACCTGTACCGGAATGCCGGGGCCGAGTGCGGCGATCGCCTGCGGCACGCCGGTGTTCAGTGCACGCGCGCCCTGGCTGCCGCCAACCACCAGCACGCGCAGCGGTCCGTGGCGGTCGGCGAAGCGCTGTTCCGGCGGTGCGGTGGCGGCGATCTCTGCGCGCACCGGATTGCCGACGAACTCCTCACGCTCGGCGAAGGTACCCGGGAAGCCGGTGAGGAGGCGGCGCGCATAGCGCGACAGGATGCGGTTGGTCATGCCGGGCGCGCGATTCTGTTCGTGCACCAGCAGCGGGAGGCCGTGCAGGCGGGTGGCCATGCCACCGGGGCCGGAGGCAAAGCCACCGAAGGCGACCACCGCGCGCGGCTGGCGCTTGCGGATGATCATGCCGGCAGCGCGCAGCGCGCGCATCAGCCGCCACGGCGCGCCCAGCAGGGCCAGCTTGCCCTTGCCGCGCAGGCCGGTGATGGCCAGCGTGTCGATTGGAATGCCGTGCTGCGGCACCAGTCGCGTTTCCATCGCGCCGTCGGCGCCCATCCAGGTCACCGGCACGCCGCGCTCGCGCAGCACGCGGGCCACAGCCAGGCCGGGAAAGATGTGACCGCCGGTGCCACCGGCCAGGATCATCACCGGGCGCACGCTATCGGTGGCCGCGCTCATGACAGCCTCCCGAAGGTCGGTTCGATACGCGACTGAAGGCGGCTGGTGCCGCGCGCGGCGTTTGCTGGAGCTGGAGCTGCGGCCGTCGCCCCGGCGCTGATCGGCGCGCTGGCGGCCACCTGCACGGCTGGCTCGCCCACCGGCTCAGCAGCTGCGTCTTCGGCACCACCGATACGCACGGCCTGGCGGCGCTCGGCACGCTTGAGTTCATAGGACACGCGCAGCAACAGGCCCATCGCAACGCAGGTCATCAGCATCGACGAACCGCCGGAGGAAATCAGCGGCAGAGTCAGTCCCTTGGTCGGCAGGATGCCCAGGTTCACGCCGATCGAGACGAAGGTCTGCATGCTGATCCACAGGCCGATGCCGAAGGCGATGTAGCCAGAGAAGTGGCGCTTCATTTCCACGCAGCGCATGCCCAGCCAGAAGGTCCGGCCGACCAGCAGCGCGTACAGGGCCACGATCACGCAGGTGCCCAGGAAGCCGAATTCCTCGGCGGTGACCGAGAAGATGAAGTCGGTATGCGCTTCGGGCAGGTAGTACAGCTTCTGCACCGAGTTGCCCAGGCCGACGCCGGTCCACTCGCCACGGCCCACCGCCATCAGCGCGTTGGACAGCTGGTAGCCGTCGCCCTGCTGGTCGGCCCACGGGTCCAGGAAGGAGGTGATGCGGCGCATGCGGTACGGCTCGATGATCGCCAGGGCGCTCATGCCGACCAGGCCGATGATCACCGGCATCGACATGCGCGGCATGTTCACCCCGCCCAACACCAGCATGCCGGCGGTGATCGCCAGCAGCAGGGTGGACGAGCCGAAGTCCGGCTGCAGCAGCAACAGCACCACCAGCGCACCGGCCACGCCCAGCGGCTTGAGCATCGCCGGCCAGGTCGCGTTGACCTCGTCGCGGAAGCGCACCAGGTAGCTGGACAGCCAGACGATGTAGAGCACTTTCACCGCCTCGACCGTCTGGAACTTGGAGATGCCCAGGTTGATCCAGCGGCGCGCACCGTTGACCGTGCTGCCCAGGCCCGGCGCGAACACCGCCAGCAGCAGCACGAAGCAGCCCAGCAGCAGCATCTGGTTGTACTGCTCGATGGACTTCAGCTCGGTACGGGCGGCAAGCACCGCCAGCACGATACCCACCGCCAGGAAGATCAGGTGGCGGTTGAGGTAGTAGAACGGGCTGCTCATCAGCGCGATCGAGCTGGACGCCACCATCACCACGCCAATGCCGGTGAGCGCGATGATCGCGCCCAGCAGCCACTTGTCGTAGCTGCCTTCGATGGCTTCAAGGCGTGTTGCCTGGCGGGACAGGTCGTTCATCTCAGCGCACCTTCAACGTGGCCAGGCCGATCAGCACAAGCACGACGGAGATGATCCAGAAGCGCACGATCACGCGCGGCTCCGGCCAGCCCTTCAGTTCGAAATGGTGGTGGATCGGCGCCATGCGGAACACGCGCTTGCCGGTCAGCTTGAACGAGGCCACCTGGATCATCACCGACAGCGTCTCGATGACGAACACGCCGCCCATGATCACCAGCACCAGCTCCTGGCGGGTGATCACCGCGATGGTGCCCAGCACCGCGCCCAGCGCCAGCGCGCCGATGTCGCCCATGAACACCATGGCCGGATAGGTGTTGAACCACAGGAAGCCCAGGCCCGCGCCGGCGATGGCCGCGCAGATGATGACCAGTTCGCCGGCCCCCGGGATCTGCGGGATCTGCAGGTAGTTGGCGAACACTACGTTGCCCGAGGCGTAGGCGAACACGCCCAGCGCGCAGGCCACCAGCACGGTCGGCATGATCGCCAGCCCATCCAGGCCGTCGGTCAGGTTCACCGCATTGGAGAAGCCGACGATCCAGAAGTAGGCGATCGCCACGAAGCCGATGCCGGCCAGCGGCAGCGCCACCGACTTGAACATCGGGATGTAGAAGGTCAGCGCTGCCGGCACGTCGGCTGTATGGAACAGGAACAGGCCGGCAGCCAGGCCGAAGATCGACTGCAACAGGTATTTCCAGCGCGACTTCAGCCCGTTCGGGTCGCGGCGGACGATCTTGATCCAGTCGTCATACCAGCCGATGGCACCGAAGCACAGCATCACTGCCAGCACCAGCCACACGTAGCGGTTGCGCAGGTCGGCCCACATCAGCACCGACAGGGTGACGGTCAGCAGGATCAGCGAGCCACCCATGGTCGGCGTACCGGCCTTGGAGAAATGGGTCTGCGGGCCGTCCTTGCGGATCGGCTGGCCGCCCTTGAACTGGGCAAGCTTGCGGATCATCGCCGGGCCGAGCCACAGCGACAGGAACAGGGCCGTCAGCGCGGCAAGGATGGCGCGGAACGTCTGGTAGTTGAACAGCCCGAACAGGCTCTCCAACTGCTGCAACCATCGAGCCAGTTCATACAACATGCGGGGATTCCTCTCCTTGCGCCAGCAGCGCTTTGACAATCGTGTCCATGGCGCTGCCACGGGAACCCTTGACCAGGCAGCGCACGCCGGCGTGCAGCTCGTCCTTCAGCGCCTTCGACAGCGCGTCATGGGTGGCGAAATGACGGCCGCCTTCGCCGAAAGCGGTAGCGGCAGCGGCGCTGAGCGGGCCCAGCGCATACAGGCGCTTGAGGCCGGCCGACCGCGCGCGGAGCCCGGCCTGCGCGTGCAGCGCTCCGGCGTCCGGACCCAGCTCACGCATGTCGCCCAGTACCAGCCAGCCCTCTTCCGGCGCGGCGGCCAGGGCGTCGATGGCCGCGGCCAGCGAACCGGGATTGGCGTTGTAGCTGTCGTCCACCAGCACCGCGCCATTGCGCAGCAGATGGGCAATCTGGCGGCCCGGTACCGGCTGCGCCTCGGCCAGGCCAGCCGCGATCAGCGACAGATCGACACCGGCGGACAGCGCCAGGCTGGCGGCAGCCAGCGCATTGCTGACGTTGTGGCGACCCGGCAGGCCGAGCACCACGCGAGCCTCGCCGGCCGGCGAGACCAGGGTGAACTGGCTGCCCTGCGCACCTGCGCGGATGTCGCGCGCGGTCACATCAGCAGTATGTTCCAGGCCGTAGCGCAGCACGCGGCAGCGTGCCGGGGTACCGACGAAATGCTGTTCGAACCAGCGGCCGTAGGCATCGTCGGCGTTGATCACCGCCACGCCATCGGCCGGCAGTGCGGCATAGATTGCGCCCTTGGTCACGGCCACGCCAAGCAGGCTGCCCATGCGTTCCAGGTGTGCCGGGGCGATGTTGTTGACCAGGGCATAGCGCGGGCGGGCGATTTCGGTCAGGTAGGCGATATCACCCGGCTTGCCGGCGCCCATCTCGTAGACGGCGTAGTCGGCATCTTCCGGCGCATCGATCACCGCCAGCGGCAGGCCGATCTCGTTGTTGCGGTTGCCCGGGTTGGCGTAGACCACCTTGTGGGCGTGCTGGGCCACCTGCTGAAGGATCGACAGCAGCAGGCTCTTCACGCTGGTCTTGCCGTTGCTGCCGGTGATCGCGAACACCTCGGTGTCCCGGTCACGCTGCATGCCGGTGGCGATCTTCGCCAGTGCAAGCTCGCTGTCGGCCACCAGCACCTGCGGCAGCTCGACCGGCAGCAGGCGCTCGACCAGCAGCGCGCTGGCACCGCGCACCTGTGCGTCGGCGGCAAAGTCATGGCCGTCGAAGCGCTCGCCGCGCAGCGCCACATACAGGCTGCCCGGACCGAGGCTGCGGGTGTCATTGCTGACCGCGTCGATGGCCACGTCGTCGCCGTGGATCTCACCGCCGGCCCAGTGGGCGATCAGCGAAAGCAGAGTGCGCTTCACGCGGCACCCTCCCCGGCCTGCGCCTCTAGTACACCGGCCTTGGCCGCCAGTGCAGCGGCAGCCACCTCGGTGTCGTCGAAGTCATGGCGCACACCGTTCACTTCCTGGTACGGCTCGTGGCCCTTGCCAGCAATCAGGATGATGTCGCCGGCACCGGCACGCTTCACCGCCAGGCCGATCGCACGCGCGCGACTGCGCTGCACGGTCACGACATCGGCATTCTGGAAGCCGGCCAGGATGTCGGCGACGATCACGTCACCGTCTTCGCCACGCGGATTGTCGTCGGTGACGATGACCTGGTTGGCCAGGCGCTCGGCGATCGCGGCCATCTGCGGACGCTTGCCGGTGTCACGCTCGCCGCCGCAGCCGAACACGCAGAACAGCGTACCCTGCAGGTGACCATGCAGGCTGCCCAGCGCTTGCTCCAGCGCGTCCGGGGTATGTGCATAGTCGACCACCACGGTCGGCAGGCCATTCTCGCCGCCGAGGCGGTTCATGCGGCCGCGGATCGGCTGCAGCGCCGACAGCACCTCGGCGATGCGTGGCAGCGGCTGGCCCTGCGCATGCAGGGTACCGGCCACCGCCAGCAGGTTGTCCACATTGAAGCGGCCCAGCAGCGGCGAATGCACGGCTGCGCGCTGGCCGTCGATGACCAGTTCAAACGCAATGCCACGACCATCCAGCTGCAACGCTTCGGCGCGCACGCTGGCATCGCTGGCACCACGCGAACTCAGGCCGATCGGCTGCACGCCCACCGGCAGGACGGCGAACAGCTGGCGACCGAAGGCGTCGTCCAGATTGATCACCGCTGCCTTCAGGCCCGGGCGATGGAACAGCCGCGCCTTGGCCGCGCCGTAGCTGGCCATGTCGCCGTGGTAATCCAGGTGATCGCGGGTGAGGTTGGTGAACACCGCCACGTCGTAGTGCACGGCATCGACGCGGCCCTGGTCCAGTGCGTGCGAGCTGACCTCCATCGCCACCGCGCGCGCACCGGCGTCGCGCAGCTGTGCCAGCAGCGCATGCATCTGCAGCACCAGCGGCGTGGTGAAACCGGTCGGCTCGACCGCACCATAAAGTCCGGCGCCCAACGTGCCGATACTGCCACTGGGCGTTCCGAGCAGGTGCCAGGCCTGGGCCAGCAACTGCACGGTGGAAGTCTTGCCGTTGGTGCCGGTCACGCCCACCATCGCCATCGCCCGCGACGGCGCGCCATGGAACTGGTCGGCCATCGCACCCATGCGTGCGCGCAGGCCCGGCACGGCGATCGCATCGGCTGGCGCCGGCAGTTCGGCCGGTGCCGGGGGCTCGAACAGGATGGCGCTGGCACCGGCCGCGCGGGCCTGCTCGACAAAGTTCAGGCCATGCGCGCCGAAACCGGCGATGGCGACGAAGGCATTGCCGGGACGCACGGCGCGGCTGTCCAGCGCCAGCCCGGTCAGAACGGGATCATGGCCCGCCAGGGCCACGTCCGGAAGCAACTGCGAAAGCAACATCGAAGGACTCATTGCGTGCCTCCCGTAACGGGGGGCGTCTGGGCGTGCGCGCTCGGCAGCGCAGCATCGAATTCAGCGGCGGCATCCACCGGCAGCGCGGTCTCGGCCGGCGGCGCGGGCAGGATCGAGGCCGAGTGGCCGACCTTGCCCGACTGCTGTGCGGCCAGCCACGACTGCAGGTCATCCAGCGGCACGTCCATCAGGCGCAGTGTGCCTTCCATCACGTTGTGATAGACCGGCGCCGACACCAGGCCGCCGTAGAACTTGCCGGCCTGCGGATCGTTGATGACGATGACGGTGGCGAAGCGCGGGTTGGTGGCCGGCACCACACCGGCAAACAGCGCGTTGTAATGGCCACGCTCGTAACCACCCGGGCCGGTCTTGCGCGCGGTACCGGTCTTGCCGGCTACGCGGTAACCCAGCACTGCTGCCTGCTTGGCGCCGCCCTGGGTGACCACCGTTTCCATCATCGCCACCACCTGCCTGGCGACGCTCTCGTCGATGATCTGATGCGCTTCGTTGCGCTGGCCCTTGACGAAGGTCGGCGCGATCAACTTGCCGCCATTGGCCAGCGCCGAGTAGGCGGTGGCGATCTGCAGCGGTGTCACGTTCAGGCCGTAGCCGTAGGACATGGTGGTCTTGGTGGCACCGTCCCAGTTGGCCGGGCGCCGCACCACGCCACCGGATTCACCCGGGAACCCGCTGTGCGGCACCGAGCCGTAGCCGAAACGGCGCACGCCGTCATAGAACACCTGGTCCGGCATCTTTGCCGCGACCTTGGCCGCGCCGATGTTGGAACTGCGGGTGATCACGCCGGTCACGTTCAGCACGCCGTTGTTGCGCGGCACGTCGCGGATGGTGAAGCGGGCCACCTGCATGTAACCCGGGTTGGTATCGATGATGGTGTCCTTGGTCACCGCACCAGCCTGCAGCGCCGTGGCAATCGTCAACGGCTTCATCGTCGAACCCGGCTCGACCAGGTCGGTCACCGCACGGTTGCGGCGCGCATCGGGCAGCGCGCCGGTCAGCGAATTCGGGTTGTAGGTGGGCAGGTTGACCATGGCCAGGATCTCGCCGGTGTTCACGTCCATGATCACCATCGAACCGCCGGCCGCTTTGTTGGCCACCAGCGCGTTGCGCAGTTCCTTGAACGCCAGGTACTGGATGCGGCGGTCGATGCTGAGCGTCAGGTCCTTGCCCGGTTCGGCGGCGCGCAGCAGATCGCTTTCGACGGTCTCGCCCTTGCGGTTGCGGATCACCCGCTTGGCACCGGCCTTGCCGCGCAGCCATTCGTCGAACGCCAGCTCCAGGCCTTCCTGGCCGCGGTCGTCGATGTTGGTGAAGCCCAGCACGTGCGCCATCGCCTCACCCTGCGGGTAGAAGCGGCGGAACTCGCGCTGCGCGGCCACGCCCGGAATCTTCAGCGCGACCACCTTTTCTGCCTCGTCCGGATTGATCCGGCGACGCAGGTACATGAATTCCTTGTCCGACTTCTGCGACAGGCGGCTGCTCAGCTCATCCACAGACATGCCGACCGCCTGGGCCAGCTCCGGAATGCGCTCGGGCGAACGCAGCAGGTCCTGCGGATTGACCCAGATCGAGGCGACCGGGGTGGACACCGCCAGCGGCTCGCCGTTGCGGTCGGTGATCATGCCGCGCGAGGTCTTGATCGGCAGCTCGCGCAGGTAACGGGCCTCGCCCTGGCGCTGGTAGAAGTCGCTGTTGATGATCTGCACGTAGGCGGCACGACCGACCAGCGACACCGAGCACAGGCCGAGCGCCAGCGCGACCCAGCGCAGGCGCTGGCGCAGGTTGAAGGCGTTGCGCGGGCGGTTGCGGCCGGTCTTGCTCATGGCCGCACCACCACGATGTCGGCGGCCTCGGGGAACTTCATGCCGAGCTTCTCGCGGGCGATGCGATCGACACGGTTGGCTTCGGCCAGGGTGGCCTGTTCCAGCTGCAGGCGACCGAACTCCAGGTTGATGTCATCGCGCTTGCGCTCGGCGCGCGACAGTTCGATGAACGTCTGCCGGTGACGATGACGCACGAACACGACGCCGATCGCCGAGGCCACGGTGGAAGCCAGCAGGATGATCAGCAGCAACCGGCTCATGCGTCGGCCTCCCGCTTCTGTGCCACGCGCAGCACGGCGCTGCGGGCACGCGGGTTGGCGGCCAGCTCTTCGTCGGTGGCCTTGATGGCACCGCCGATCAGGTCCAGCGTCGGCACGAACGCGACCGCCTCGGGCAGGCGGCGGTTGGCCGGCGGCGCCTTGGCCAGGCGGTTCATGTACTGCTTGACGATGCGGTCTTCCAGCGAATGGAAGCTGATCACCGCCAGGCGGCCACCGGGCTTGAGCCGTTCGACGGCGGCATCCAACCCGGCCTCCAGATCGGCCAGCTCGCGGTTGATGTGGATGCGGATGGCCTGGAAGCTGCGCGTGGCCGGGTGGATCTTGTCTTTTCCACGCGGCATCACCGAGGCGATCAGCTCGGCCAGTTCGGCGGTGCGGGAGAAGGGCTGCTTCTCACGGCGGGCCACGATGGCACGGGCGATGCGGCGGCTCTGGCGCTCTTCGCCGTAGGTCCACAGCACATCGGCGATCTCGCGCTCTTCCACGCGGTTGATCCACTGCGCGGCACTTTCACCACTGTCCGGATCCATGCGCATGTCCAGCGGGCCGTCCTTGCCGAAGCTGAAGCCACGTTCGGCCACGTCCAGCTGCGGCGACGACACGCCGAGGTCGAACAGCACGCCGTCCAGGCCTTCGGCCGTCGCATCCCACTGCAGCAGCTGGGCGAAGCTGCCACGGAAGATGGACACGCGCGGGTCCGGCGCGAAATCGCGCTCGGCAACGGCGATGGCTTCCGGATCCTTGTCCATGACCAGCAGGCGGCCCTCGGGACCGAGCTGGGTGAGCACGCCACGTGCATGACCGCCACGACCGAACGTGCCATCCAGATAACGTCCGTTTTCGATCACCCTCAGGCCTTCAAGGACCTGGGTGTACAGGACCGGCAGGTGCACCGCCGGCGACTGCGACACCGGAAGGTGACCGGTCTGCGCTTCTGGGCGCATCCGGGCACCCCGGCTCACAACTTCAGGTCGAGCAACCCATCACCCAGATCCTCGTCAGACAACGTCTGCTGGATCAGGGCCCGATGCGCCTGCTCGCTCCACAATTCGAACTTGTCGCCCATACCGAGCAATACCGCCTTCTTTTCAATGCCCACCGCACCGCGGTGGCTGGCGGGGATGCTGATGCGACCGTTGCCGTCCAGTTCCAGATGGGCGGCCGAGCCGACCAGCTTCTGCTGCAACAGGCGCACGACGCGCTGGGTGTTGGGCTTGGACATGACGTCGTCGCGGACCCGCTCCCACTCCGACTCTGCATACAGCCACAGGCAGCCGGCTTCGAACGGGTTGTAGGTCAGCACGAGACGGTTGTTGCTGGCGCGCGCGACGAGGTCGCGGTAAGCGGTGGGAACCGCCATGCGCCCTTTATCGTCAACTGTGATGGCCGTCTCGCCCTGGAACACGACGCGTGCACCTATCCTTCGCCCGGTGAAACATTGAACCACGAAAACCCACAAAACACCCGGATTTCCCTCTGATGCCCACCTTAGCAGCGGCCGAAGGGTTGTCAACAACTTTTCAGCGGGGAAATCGCCAGCCGCATCAATGGCTTGCAACGACCTTTAGAGAATTGTTCAAGCCTTATCCACAAGTTGCTGATCCGTCTCAATTTTTGAGATTGAACGGAAGTTCAGGGGTGTGGACAGAGCGTGAAACATCGCTCGCGCATTCATCCGGGACGGGCAGGAAGCGGCGCCAGACTGCGCAAACCGTGCACAATGAGGCCATGTGCCTGCTCGCTCTTGGCTGGATGCACCACCCGCGCTGGCGGCTGGTGATGACCGGCAACCGTGATGAGTTCCACGCCCGCCCGACAGCGGCGCTGGCCCCCTGGCAAGATGAGACCTCCGTCATCGGGGGGCGCGACCTGCGCTCCGGCGGCGGCTGGGCCGGCGTCGGTGCGGGTGGACGCATGGCTGTGGTCACCAATGTCCGCGACCCGCTGGCCGCACAGACCGGTCCTTCACGGGGTGCGCTGGTGGCCGACTTCCTGCGCGGCCGCGACCCGGCCGCCGTGCATATCGACCGGCTGGCGACCGTGGCGGGCGCGTATGCGCCCTTCAACCTGTTGCTGGCCGATGGCGACAGCCTGGAGTACCTGGGCAACCACCCCGCCGAGCGCCAGCGCCTGGGCCCGGGCGTGCATGGCATGTCCAACGGCGCGCTGGACGCGCCCTGGCCGAAGACCCGGCGGCTGATGGCTGCGCTTGAAGCCTGGTTCGAGGCCGGCGATGAGGACCTGACCCCGCTCTGGGCCGCCCTGGCGGACGAACATCGCCCCGCCGACAGCGACCTGCCCGACACCGGCATCGGATTGGAACGCGAGCGCTGGCTGAGCCCGGCCTTCATCCGCGGCGACGACTATGGCACCCGCGCCAGCACGGTGCTGCTGATCGATGCCGACGGCCACGGCGAGATCCACGAACGCCGTTTCGGCCCGCAGGGTGCACCGAGCGGACAAAGCCACGTCATTTTCTGACCCGGCCGTCCCGGCCACTGGGCGGATTCTCTTGCCAGCGGGGTAGTGCCGGCCGCTGGCCGGCAACCTTTGGATGCTCGGATTCGCCATGAAGCTGCCGGCCAGCGGCCGGCACTACCCACAGCGCGCTGTCGCGATCCACGCGACGGCAGCCGTCATCGCAACGGGCCTGAAACGTCATTCAGCTTCCAGCCGCGACCGCGATCCGCCCGTGCCACAGGGGCTCGGTATCGCAGCCCGCCCACTGTGCCCTTTTCGCATTCGGCACTGTGTCTATAAATGTCGGCCCTGACCTCCCAGGGTGGTCGCGCCCGGCACCCCGCCGCGCGATCGACCGCAACCCCAAGGAGGCCCCATGCGCCGCATCCTCATCCTGCTCGCCACCCACCTGCTCGCCCTCGGCCTGGGCTTCGGCCTGGGCGTCTACTTCCTGCCGATCCTGATCGCCCCCGATGATCCACCAGTCGCGCAGGTGCAGGCCGCCATGGATGAGGCCCCCTACCGCACCACGTTTCGCCGAGACCTCAAGGGCAGTGATGCGGTGCATTGGGCGGAAGGCAACGTCAGCGTCAGCCCGCGCCAGGTCGCGTTCGACGGCAAGATGGGTCCGGGTCCGGATTACAAGGTGTACCTGGTCCGTGACTTCGTCGACAACAAGGCCGATTTCCTGAAGATCAAGGCACAGGCCCAGCGCATCGGCGAGGTGAAGACCTTCAACCGTTTCCTGGTGGACGTGCCTGAAAGCGTCAACGTGGACGATTACACCACCGTAGTGGTGTGGTGCGAACGGTTCGAGCAGTTCATTTCCGCCGGGCAGTACCGCACGCCGGGTTGAACAACATCCCAAGCATCTGGGCGAAGAGCAGCCGAGCATGGCTCGGCTCTACTGTAGAGCCGAGCCATGCTCGGCCTACCGTAAGAAAGAGGCGGAGCCGGCCGATAAGCCGGGTTCTGTCGTGGACAGTCATTCCTCTAGGCGTTACGTCACCGCAACGCTCAAGCAACCTACCCGGATCCAACGCGGGCCGCGCCAAAGGATCCCTATTTGGTCTTGCTCCAGGTGGGGTTTGCCGTGCCGGTCTGTTGCCAGACTCGCGGTGCGCTCTTACCGCACCATTTCACCCTTACCGGCCTTCCGAAGAAGACGTAGGCGGTATCTTTCTGTTGCACTTTCCGTCGGCTTGCGCCGCCCAGGCGTTACCTGGCACCTTGCCCTATGGAGCCCGGACTTTCCTCGGCACCCCCGAAGGGATGACGCGACTGTCTGGCCGACTCCGCCAGCGCGCATTCTAGCGTACGCACGCCTTTCCTGCCGTGCCGATCGCGGCGTCCGGTTCATCCATCCACGCGTGGCGTGGATCTACCGATGCCGCTGCCCTGGTGGGTGCGGATTCCGCTCTGGTGGGTGCGGACCTTGGTCCGCACGATCCATCAACTGCCGTACAACGCCTTGCGCGGTGCGCCGGTCAGTTCCGCGGCCAGCTTTGCAGCGGTCGACGGCGGCAGATGCTCGCTCAGCTTGGCGTAGACGCGGCGGCCATGCGCCAGCTGCGCTTCCTCATCGTCGCCGGCGCCCTGCACCATCACCACGAACTCGCCCTTGCGCTGGTTCTCGTCAGCTTCCACCTTCGCCAACAGGCCGGCCAGGTCACCGTCGAGCACGGTCTCGAACAGCTTGGTCAGCTCGCGGGCCAGCACCGCCGGGCGCTCGCCGCCGAAGATCGCCGCCATGTCGGCCAGCGACTCGGCGATACGGTGCGAGGATTCGTAGAACACCATCGTGCGCACTTCGCCGGCCAGCGCCTGCAGGCGGTCGCGGCGGCCGCTGGCCTTGGCCGGCAGGAAACCCTCGAAGCTGAAACGGTCGCTGGGCAGGCCGGCCACGCTCAGCGCGGCGATGGCGGCGCAGGCACCGGGCACCGGGCTGACCTTGATACCCGCCGCGCGCGCGGCACGCACCAGGCGGAAACCGGGGTCGCTGACCAGCGGGGTACCGGCATCGCTGACCAGCGCCAGCGACTCGCCGGCCTGCAATCGCGAAACCAGGCGCTGCGCCAGGGCCTCTTCATTGTGTTCGTGCAGGGCCACCAGCGGTTGCTGGATGCCGAAATGGGACAGCAGCTGGCCGCTGCGGCGGGTGTCCTCGGCACAGATGGCCGCCACCGAACGCAGCACCTCCTGCGCGCGCGGGCTCAGATCGGCCAGGTTGCCGATCGGGGTGGCGACGACGTACAGGGTTGGAACACTCATTTCAGCGGTACTCACGGGGCAAGGGTAGAATCGTAGCGTGTACCCGGCCAAGGCCGCTGCCCTCATCGCATGGACCCGATCATGAACAAGCCCGCCGCACGGATCTCCGCCCTGTCGTTGTCGCTGATGCTGCTGGCCGGCTGTGCCACCACCAGCCTGACCAGCGCGCCCGAATCGCCGGCCCAGAGCCAGGCGCTGGCGCTGATCGAACAAGGCAAACCGCGCGACGCCGCCCTGCAGCTGGAAGCGCTGGCCGCAACCCTGAAAGGTGGCGCCCGCAGCAACGCCCTGGCCGATGCCGCCTGGGCCTGGCACCTGGCCGGCGACAGTGCCCGCGCGCGCAGCCTGCTTGGCCAGCTCACCGCCCGCCAGCTGTCCGGCGCCAGCCTGCAGCGCTACCAGCTGACCGGCGCCGAGCTGGCACTGGCCGACAAGCAGCCGGCGCAGGCCCTGGCCCTGCTGAAGGAACAGGGCGACAACGTCTTCCCCGCGCTGCGCACGCGCTGGCACGTAGCCCGCGCCAACGCGCTGCAGGGCACCGGCGATGCCTTCGGTGCCGCCACCGAGCGCGCCCGCGCCCACGCCAGCCTGACCGGCAGCGCGCGCAGCGAGAACCAGGCCGCCATCGCCGGTCTGCTCGGTACGCTTGACGATGCCACCCTGCGCAGCCGTGCCGCTGCCCTGCCGGCCAACGACCCGCTGTACAACTTCGCCGGCCGCGCACTGATCGCGCGCGGCCTGCCGCTGCCGCGCCCGTTCGACCGCGATGGCGCCGCCCAGTTCGACACCAGCAAGCGCCCGCCGGCGATGAGCGACGGTTACCGCCCGCCGGCCAAGCTGGCCGTGCTGCTGCCGCTCAGCGGCCGCCTGGCCACCGCCGCGCAGCCGGTGCGTGATGGCCTGCTGGCCGCGTACTACGGCGAGACCCGCCGCCGCCCGGACATCAACTTCATCGACACCGCCGGTACCCCGGCCGGTGCGCTGGCCGCCTATGACAAGGCCGTCGCCTCCGGCGCCGACTTCGTGGTCGGCCCGCTGGGCCGCGACGAAGTGGATGCGGTCTATGGCCGCCAGCAGCTGCAGGTGCCGGTGCTGGCCCTGAACCGTGGCAAGGACGCGCCGCCGGCCGGCAGCGCCGGCTTCTCGCTGGCACCGGAAGACGACGGCATCGTCGCTGCCGAATATCTGCGCGGCCGCGAGCGCGGCAAGGCGTTGGTGATCAACAGCGCCGACGATACCGGCCGCCGTGCCGCCGCCGCCTTCGCCCAGCGCTTCGCCCAGCGTGGTGGCCAGGTGGTGGCTACCGTCGGCGTCAGCGACGCGGTTGGCGATGTCGGTGCGCAGGTGCGCAATGCCGGCCAGGTCGATGCCGTGTTCCTCGCCGTGCGCGCGCCGCAGGCCCGCCTGCTGGCGCCGCAGCTGGCGCTGGCCGGTGCCGGTGGCGCCACCCGCGTTGGCACTTCGCAGCTGACCGTCGGCAGCGGCAAGGTGGAAGAAGACGTGGCGCTGGACGGCATCGTCTACCCGAACGAAGCCTGGAACGTGCGCAGCGTGTCCGGCCTGCCCTCGGCCAGCCAGGTCGCCAGCACCCTGCCCAGCGCACGCGGTGCGGCCGGCCGCCTGTTCGCCTTCGGCGCCGATGCCTGGAAGATCACCGCCTACCTGGACAAGCTGTCCAACGAAGGCGGCCTGGACGGTGCCACCGGCACCCTGTTCCTGGACAGCAATGGCAACATCCTGCGCCAGCCGGCCTGGTCGACCTTCAATGGCGGCCGGCCGATGCCGATCGTCGGTGGTCGCTGAGCGCAGCCAACGTGGCTCGGCGGTGGAAGCCGCCGCCGAGCAGCATCTGCAACAGGCCGGACTGCGGCCGCGTGCGCGCAACGTGCGTTATCGCGGCGGTGAACTGGACCTGGTGATGGACGATGCCGGCACCGTGGTGTTCGTGGAAGTGCGCTATCGCGCGCGATCCGATTTCGGTGGCGGCGCGGCCTCGGTGGATGTGCGCAAGTGTCGGCGCCTGGCACATGCCGCATTGTTGTACCTGCAGGACAATCCCGCGCTGGCCGATGCGCCGTGCCGTTTCGATGTGGTGGAAGCCACCGGCGAGCCGCCGCAGCTGCACTGGCTGCGCGATGCGTTCCGATTGGATGACTCCTGATGGCTACTCTTTGCCGGCCAGCGGCCGGCACTACCCGTCGGACCTGCAGCCGGACCACGGCCGGCACTACCATGGTACGTGACTGATGCCTTCGATCATCACCCATGCCGCTGTGCCGTTGGCGCTGTGGTGCGCCGCGGATCGTGGCCGCATTCCTGCGTGGTTGCTCGCTGCGGGTGTGGTCGCGGCGATGCTGCCCGATGCCGATGTACTGGCCTTTGCCCTGCACATTCCCTATGCCGATGCGTTCGGCCATCGCGGTGCCAGCCATTCGTTGTTGTTTGCCGGGGTGTTGGCGGTGCTGGCCGCGGTGTGGGCGTTCTTTGGTAGTCGCCGGCCTTGGTCGGCGGATGTGTGCCAACCAAGGTTGGCATCTACCGTACAAGCCGCTGTATTCGTCTTCGTCTGCGCCGCCAGCCATCCGCTGCTGGATGCGATGACCTCCGGCGGCCTCGGCGTCGCGCTGGCTTGGCCGTGGAGTGAACACCGCTTCTTCGCGCCGTGGCGCCCCATCCGCGTGTCACCGTTCGCGCCCCAGTTCTTCAGCGCGCGCGGCATCGCCACCCTGCTCTCTGAACTGCGCTGGGTGTGGCTGCCGCTGGCCGGCGCCGTTGTTGCATGGAAACTGATCCAACCCGCCCCTGCTGTCCCGCGAGATCCATCATGAGTACTGTCCTGCCCGCCGCGTTGGTTGCCGAACTGTCCGCCCTGCTGGGTGCCGATGGCTGGCGCATGGATGACAACGCGCTGGAGGCGAACGCACAGGACAACTCGTGGCGCCACCAGCGCCCTGCCGCCGTCGCGCTGCCCGCCAGCATCGAACAGGTGCAGGCGCTGGTGCGTGCCTGCCGTGCGCATGGCGTGGCACTGGTCGCGCGCGGCGCGGGCACCGGCACCACCGGCGCGGCCGTGCCGTTGCCGGGCAGCATCGTGCTGTCGTTCACCCGCATGGACCGCATCGTGGAGATCCGCGCCGGTGATCGCTGCGCGGTGGTGCAGCCGGGCGTGCTCAATGGAACCCTGCAGCAGGCGCTGGCCCCGCATGGCCTGTTCTGGGCGCCGGACCCGTCCAGCGCGGAGATCTGCAGCGTGGGTGGCAACCTGGCCTGCAATGCCGGTGGCCCACGCGCGGTGAAGTACGGCACCAGCCGCGACAACGTGCTGGGTCTGGTGGCGGTGACCGGCACCGGCGAGGTGATCCGCTGCGGTGGTGCCTACACCAAGGATTCCACCGGCTACGACCTCACCCACCTGCTGGTGGGCAGCGAAGGCACGCTGGCGCTGATCGTGGAAGCCACCCTCAAGCTCACCCCGCTGCCGGTCAGCCAGGCCGGACTGCGCGTGCTGTACCGCGACGCCGATGCGGCCGCCGCCGCAGTGTCACGCCTGATGTCGCAGCCGGTGGTACCCACGCGCCTGGAATTCATGGACGCGCGCAGCCTTGAGCTGCTGCGTCTCAACGGTGCGGACGTGCCGGAGGCCGGTGCGATGCTGCTGGTGGAAGCCGATGGTGACCACGACACCCTGCCCTATCTGCTGCAGGCACTGGCCAGCGCCGCTGAAGGCGACGGCATGATCGAACTGGACGTGGCGATGGAAGGCCGTGCACGCGACCAGCTGTGGGCCGCGCGCAAGGCACTGTCGCCGGCACTGCGCACCGTCGCGCCCGGCAAGATCAATGAAGACGTGGTGGTGCCGGTGTCGCGCATTCCAGAGCTTGTGGCTGGCGTGCAGGCATTGGCGCGTGACTACAGACTCACCATCGTCACCTTCGGCCATGCCGGCAACGGCAACCTGCACGTCAACATCCTCTACCATCCGGAGGATGCCGACGAAAACGCGCGCGCGCATGCCGCGCTGCCGAAGATCTTCGAGCTGACCCTGGCACTGGGCGGCACGCTGTCGGGCGAGCACGGCATCGGCCTGGCCAAGCGCGATTTCATGGCGCAGGCCTTCACCCCGGCTACCTTGGTGACGATGCGTGCGATCAAGGCCGCGCTGGACCCGGATGGGATTCTCAACCCGGGCAAGGTGCTGCCGCCGGTGTAGACCGCGCGCACTCCTGTAGCGGTGAGCCATGCCCGGCTCACCGCGCGCAGCGCGGACTTCCCGCCTGCGGAACGAAGAGCAGCCGAGCGTGGGCTCGGCTCTACAAAGGCTTGTCGTTCGCAATATCGATCAGGGTCTGCCGGAAACTGGGCAGCAGCACGCGATTACCGTGCCCACTCAGATGATCGTTGTCGAAGAACAACGGTCCGCCCTCTTCCACGGCCGAACAGGTCTGCGGCCCACACAGCAGCGGCAGTGGATCCCACACCGTCAGCGATGGATAGCGCGCTGCCAGTTCGGACAGCAACGCCATCTGCGGCGCTCGCAGCCTCTCCAGATCAGCGCGCGGCATGCTCAGGCCCCCGGCACAAGCCGGGTTGCGGCGGTTGAACCAGTCCGAACAGCGGTACGCACCGGCCTTGAACAACGGCAGTGGTGCATCCAAAACCACATGCACGCCCAGCTTCTGCAGACGTCCAAGAACACGATCAGCCTCATCACGCGCGGCCTGCGCATTGGTCGGGGTGCGCTCGGCAAGCAGTTGACGATAGATTTCCTGTGCATCCTGCCGCTGCCAGTCGAATCCACGCAGCTCCGGCATGCGCAATGCCGCCAGCAGCACGAAGTCACCGGGGCGCGCCTCGCGCTCGATGGTCGACAGCGCGTGCTCGATGAATGCCTGGCAGTCGGACGGGCTGGCCCGCAGCAGATTGACGAAGCTGCAGCCGCCACGATCATCCTGACGCACCTCCATGCCGGTCTGGCGCGCCACCATGCTGGTCATCGTGCGATAGGCCGCCGCATGCGAATCCCCCACCACGAACAGCCGCCGCCCTTCGAGCGCCGGCGCGCTCACCGGCTCCAGCGGACGCCATGCCGGGTAGCGCCGCGCCTGCCATGCATAGCCGTCACGGGTAACGCTCAGCGAGACCTGCTCGTGGTACTCCACGGTGGCCCAGGCACCCGCGCCACACAGCGCCACCACCGGCAACGCCATCGCCAGCACCTTGGCCGGTGCCAGCCCTGCACGGCGCAGCGGACGTTCGATGAAGTGGTAGGACGCGGCGGATACCGCCAGCAGCAGCACCGGGTACAGCCACAGTGCCGCTCCCTGCAGACCGTAGGTCCAGCGCAGCAGCACCAGCAACGGCCAATGCCACAGGTACAGCGAATAGGACAAGCGCCCCAGGTAGGCGAGCGGTGCGCAGCCCAGCGCGCGGGCGATGCGCGATGACCCCGCTGTCGACACGCTCGCCAACAGCAGCAGGGTACCGGCCACGGTGGCCAGCACGCCCGGCACCGGCATCGCCAGCTGCGGTGCGATCAGCGCACCTGCGGCCAGCAGCGCCAGACCGACCACTGCGACCATGTCAGCGTTCTGGCCCGGCGTGCGCGTGCGCATCCATTGGTACAGCAGCGCGCCTGCGGCCAGCTCCCAGAACCGCGCAGGCAGCAGATAGAACGCTGCCGCCGGTGCCGATTGCGCCTGCCAACCTGCCCACGCCAGCGACAGCGCGGTGAGCACCGGCAACAGCCAACGCGACCACGGCCAGCGCTCACGCCCGCGCAGCCAGACGAAGAACAGCAGCGGGAAGACCAGGTAGAACTGCTCCTCCACACCCAGCGTCCACGTGTGCAGGAACGGGTTGAGTTCGGCGCCGGGTGAGAAATAGTCGTCCTGCTGCCCAGCCAGCACGATGTTGCTGAAGCCGACCAGCGCGGCCCAGCCGGTCTGGTCGAACTGCTCGTTGCGCCACGCGCGGGGAATGAACAGCGCCGACAGCACGAAGGTGGCCATCAGCATTACCAGCAGCGCCGGCAACAGGCGCAGCACGCGTCGACGGTAGAAGTCGAGCAGCAGTGCGCCCAGTGATGCGTTGGCACGCGACGCCAGCGACTGGCTGATCACGAAGCCGGACACCACGAAGAACAGGTCCACACCGGTGAAGCCGCCGGGCAGCCATGCCGCATTGGTGTGGAACAGGATGACGGCCAGCACCGCCAATGCGCGCAGGCCGTCAATGGCCGCATTGTGGGAACGTTCGGGAGGGGACATGCGGGTGACCGGCAGCGAGCGATCCGGCAGCATCGCCACCGTTTGCGCAGTCATTCAATGGACGATCGCGACAGACGTGGACAACGTTCAGGTCCAGTCCCGGATCGGCGCGATTGTAGAGCCGAGCCATGCTCGGCTGCTCTTCGTTCAGATCGCGATGAGCCGAGCGTAGGCTCGGCTCTACGGCAGCAGCCGAGGGGTCAGAGCCCATTGCCCAGGCAATGGGATCCGACCCCGCAGCACGCCCGCTTACCAGGCCATGCGCAGGCCCAGCTGGCCGCCCACGTTGCGGTAACCGTGGTCGCCGCGCTGCACGGTCAGGCCACCCCACGCACCCCAGCGCTGGCCCAGCTTCAGCTCGGCACCGGCCTGCACCTCGTAGCGGTTGCGCGGCACGTCCGCGCCCAGCATGTCACCGTTGAACTGCAACGTGCTGGTGCCGCTGCCACGCAGCCAGCTCACACCCAGGTACGGCTGTACGATATTGCCGGCTGCAGTGCCATGGCCAAACACACGCACGCCCAGGCGCCCGCTCAGGCCACCGGCGTCGGCATGGTCGATCACCGTGCCGTTGCTCTCCACGTGGCGATCAGCGCGGAAATCGACATGGCTCAGCTGCAGCTGCGGCTGCACATACAGTGCGCTGGCGCTGCCCTGCCACACGTTGAAGGTGTAGCCGGCCTCCAGCGACACACTGGCCATGCGCGAATCGTAGTGCTCCGGCGCCAGGCCGATGCCCTGCACCCGGTTATCGAAGCGGCCGTACTGCAGGTTCGCATCCATGTACGCGCCCTGCGTGCCGTCAGCCGCCTGCAACCAGGTGCCGTACACACCCACCGCGCTGCCACGCACCCGCCCCTTGGCGCTGTAGCCGGTCAGATCGGACACTGCACTGCTGTCAGCACGCCCCGTGCCCAACATCACGCCGAACGCTGCATTGCCTCGGCGAACCAGGTCACTGCCGATCTGCAGCACCGAGGTGTTGCCGTCGATCGACAGCTGACCGCCGACCGCGCTGAAGTCCGCCTGCTGCCGGCCCACACGCGCCCACGCGGCACGGCCTTCATCCAGCGATACGGCCCCGATACGGTCGTTCAGACGATGGGAAAACATGTTGATGGCTGCCGACTGGTTTGCCAGATAGGCACCAGCTTCCGGGCGCAGCACCGGCGGAGGCAGGATCGGGTTGATTGGATCCACCGGATCGACGGGATCCGTCGGGTCGATCGGATCCGGACCCGGATCGACCACGCATCCCGGCGCAGCCGGGTTGTCCTTGCAGACATCGAACCACTGAGAACGCAGGTACCAGTTGCCATCGGCAGGATCCGCCAGGCCGCCCTGGAACAGGAAGTACTCGTACGATCCGCCCACCGCGCGGCCGCTCAGTGCGTAGCTCGCCAGTGATGCACCGTCGATCTCGATCAGTTGGATGCCATCCTTTGTCTGCGCACCCACCCCACCGATGTTCTTCACCGCGATCAGCGCATCGCCGGAGGTATCGCCGCGCACGTGCAGGCGATCCATCGCGCTGTCATCGCCGGCCAGCGCGCCCTGGAACAGGAACGTGGCCCCTTCGCTGTGCAGGTCGCCGTCCACGGTGAGCGTATTGAAGCGACCACTGCCGTCAGACAGTGCCACGCCACTGTTGAGCACCTGAAGTTCGCCTACCGTGGCATCACCGCTCAGTGTCCACTGGCTGCCGCTCTCGATCGCCATCGTCTGCACCAGGTCGGAACTGCCCTGCCACAGCGACCCATCCGCCAGCCGCACATGCACATTCGACTGTGGTGGCAGGCCTGCGTCCTCGTCCTCCGGGGTGATGACGATGTCGCCCACCATCTGCGAGCCTCCGCCCAGTGCAACATCGAAACGTCCGGCCACTGCGGCATCCAGTGCCAGCGCGATGCCATTGCCGCCCGATACCACCGCGCCGTTGGACAGGGTCAGGCCCGGGTCGCGGCTGCTGCGCAGCCATACACCGCCATGCTGGGCGCTCACCAGCGAACCGCCATCGATTTGCATACGACCGTTGTCATTGATCACCGCTGCCCATGCGCCTTCGCCTTCGGTGCGCACGTGGGTGTTGTTCAGCGTCATTTCGCCGGTGCCGCCAGACAGCACACCGTGTGAGTTGACGCCGGTGGTGCGCACGACACTGTCGGCCAGATGCACGGTGCCGCCCAGGCGCGCGATCGCGCCAACGGCGCCCGGGCCCTCGGTCAGGATGTCGATCTCGCTGGCAGTTGCGACCGGACGAACACCCGCCGCGCCTTCTGCATACAGGCCATGACCGTTCTGGCCGAGAGTGCGCAAGCGGCTGGAGGTGACGTGAGCGGTGCCGCCCAGCACCGAGATCGCCTGCCAATAGATGCCATCGGAGGTAATGGTCGAACCTTCGACCATCAGGTCTCCGTTCTCCACCAACATGCCGACGCCGTTCTGGGTGGTGATCGAGGAGCCGGTCACCTTCGCCACGACATCGCGCTGGTTCATGTTGATGCCCGTCGAAACACTGTCGAGTTGACTGTTCTGGAGGGTCAGGTCAGCACCTTCGGTCATATGGATGCCGTAGTGACCGGACAGCTCCACTCCCATCAGCCGCAGCACACCGCCTCCACCGGCGGCGAAGCTGACAGCACTGGCGTTGTCTCCGCGCACATGGACGCTGCCGCCACGCATCTCAAGCTCTCCTCCTACGAACAAGCCCATGCCCGAGCGTTCGTGGGTGAGATTGATGTCCACATCTTCCAGCAACACCTTGCTGCCCAGGCCCGCCAACACGCCCGAGGCACCTGCACCACTGCCGTTGATCTGGACCGAACGCAGCGTCACATCGCTGCTGCCCTCTGCCCACAGTCCCTGCCCGCTGCTGCCTACTTCGATGCGGACGCGTTCTGCCTGGAGCGTTCCGCCAACAGCCTCAAGACCATTGGACTGGCTTCCGTGGACGGTGATGGTGCTGTCATGGATCTGCGCCTCGCCGTCGCGGACTGTCACTCCGTGTGACAGTCCGCCACGGGTGACGATATCCACACGCTCCAACTGGATGCGCCCGGCGAGCGACTCAGCGCCGTGCGAGGTGGTTCCCGACGTCTCGATGCGCGTACCAACGGCCTGAACGTGCCCCCCGGCGGATGCCGATAGACCCGCCGCGCCCCGGCCGGTGGTCATGACCTGCCCGCCGTTGAGCTGGATGCTGCTGCCCACGCCCTCAGCCCGTGCGGCGGCGGCACGCAGCCCGTCGGTGCGCAGATTGACCTCGCCGGCTGGAATGATGGTGCCGCCGTTTACGGCAAGGAACGCATGACCGGCCGGATTGCCGGGCTCGACCGGCTCGGTCGTGGCGTAGTCGCCGGCCGCTGGGTTCTGCTCATCGCCATCGGCAACGACCTGCTGCGCCATCGCTGGCGAAACGATGGCCAGCGCGAGGGCCAGTGCCGAGTACAGGCGGCAACGCGAATACGGTAGGTGCATGACAGCTCTCCATGAAAGGAGCGCCATGTTCGGCATCTGCGGGGCAATCCAACATCGAATGCGTTGCAATGCCGGTGCGGCTCATTGCCGCAGCTGAAGCACTGTCTGAACGGGCGCCACCCAGAGCAGGGGATGCAAGCACGCTTTGCAACTAATTGCATGGGAACAGAGACGGCAGCAGCCGAAACTGCACCCCATTCGAGACACGCATTGTCGCCATCGACCCATCACTCAGCCTTCACGCGGTCGCGGCGTATACGTCACCCGCCTGAACAGGGGGCCGGCAACCGCAGTGGCAGTGCAGTGTCCCATCCGTCTCCCTTGTAGAGGACCAGACCATGCGTCTAGATCGGCCCCGCACTTCTCTTCCCTGCCTCCGCCCGCTGGCACGCGGCCTGCTGCTTGCCGTGGCGGTAGCACCTGCAGCTGCTGTATTCGCAGGAGATCTGGACAATCAGCGTGCCGATGTCGGTCCCGGCGATCCGATCGAAGCCTGGACGTTGCGCAATGACTCACGGCTGAGGGTGCTCGGCGGTGAGACGCAACGCATCCAGGCCATGGACTCCACCCTGTACATGGCGCGCGCGGTGATCAACCAGAGCGGCGCTGATGCGCTCTCGGTCCAGCTGCTGGGCGCGTCATTGCTGGAGGCGCAAGGCACCATCTTCCGCGGCGGTATCAGCATCAGTGATTCGTCCCAAGTACATCTGGTGGACAACCATATCGTTCTAGACTCCGCCGACATTCCGGTAGGCGCAGCCAGTTCCATTGGTGTCGATCTCGACAGATCGCTGTCCGGCACAGGTAGCGGCTCGCCGCAGGCGATTCTCGACAACACCCGAATCCAAGTGGCCGAAGCCCCCGGTGCAGCCGAGTACAACAGTGGATTGGGAGTGCGCTTGCAGAGAGGGCAGGCGGACATCGTCAACGGCTCGCAGATTCTCGCGGCCAATGTCGGTGTCATGCTCTGGTCGCTGGTTCCCGGCGCCACGGCCCCCATTCGCCTCAACATCAATGACTCCAGCCTGCAGTCGCGGCGCGGCGCGGCGATACGGGTCATGCCGGGCCTGGAGGGTACTTACGAAATCAATGTGGCCAACGATTCAAAGCTGATCGGTGGCGATGGCAACCTACTGCTGGTGCAGGCCCCCACCGCCGCGAGCACCGCACGTACCAACGTCATCTTCACCGTTGATGATTCCCGGCTGGCCGGCAACGTGACCCTCGACCCAGCCACGGTCACCAATGGCACGCTGGACATCATCCTGCGCAACAAGGCGCAGATCGACGGCCGCTTCCTCAACGTCACCTCGGCCAGCATCGACAGCGACAGCACCTGGCTGATGACCGGCGACAGCAACGTCGGCCACCTGGCGCTGGGTAGCACCGGCACGGTGGCACTCGGCAATGGCAGCACGTTCAACACGCTCACCGTGGATACCTTCGACGGTGCCGGCGGTACCCTGCTGTTCAACACCCAGCTGGGTGACGACAGCTCGGCCACCGACAGGCTGATCATCAAGGGCGATGCCAACGGCCAGGCCAACGTGCGCGTGCTCAATGCCGGTGGTGCGGGCGCGAAGACCGACAAGGGCATCGAACTGATCCGCGTGGGCGGTGCGTCCAATGCACAGTTCGACCTGCAGGGCCGTGCGGTGGGCGGGCAGTACGAGTACTTCCTGTTCAAGGATGCGACCAACGGCGGCTGGTACCTGCGCTCGGAGCTGGCCGGCACGCCGGACCCGTGCGTGGTGGATCCCACACTGCCGGAGTGCACGCCGGTCGATCCGGTGGACCCGGTCGATCCGGTTGACCCCACGCCGGTGCTGCGCCCGGAAGCCGGCGCCTACCTGGCCAACCAGTTCGCGATGGACCAGCTGCTGCGCCACGGCTGGCGCGACCGCCAGGGCGGCAACACCTCCGCCGTTGACGGCGTGCGTGGCTGGGCCCGCGTGGACGGCACGCAGAGCAAACTGTCTGCCGTGGAAGACCAGCTGGACCTGCGCGTGGACCGCTCGCGCCTGCAGCTGGGTGCGGACATCGGTGTGTTCGACAGCGGCCAGGGCCGCGTGGGCGTGATGGGCACGCTGGCCAAGTCCGATGCCACTTCGCGTTCGCAGCTGACCGGCTACAGCGCACGCGGCAAGGTCAACGGCGGTGCGCTGGGCGTGTACGGTAACTGGAGCAACGATGCGCTGTATGTGGATGCCAGCGTGCAGCGCGGCCAGTTCCGCAACCGCGTGCAGGGCGAAGGCCTGGCCGAAGAGCGCTACGACTCGGACATCTGGCAGTCGTCGCTGGAAGCGGGCTACCGCTTCGGCATCGGCCAGATCGGCAGCACCGCGCTGAGCCTGCAGCCGGAACTGCAGCTGATCTACACCGACGCCAGCACCGATCGCCACGAGGAAACCAACGGCACGGTGGTGCGCAGCCTGGGCGACAGCGGCCTGTCCGGCCGCGTGGGCCTGCGCCTGCAGGGCGAAGGCCGCAGTGCCGCCGGTGCGTCGGTCAGCCCGTATGTGGTGGCCAACTGGTACCGCGACGGTGCCAGTAACGGTATGGCGTTCGATGATGAAGCGCTGAAGGCCAGCGTGCCGCGCAACCGCTACGAGTTGAATGCCGGCGCGCGTGTGGATTTCCGTTCCGGGCTGAGTGCCTGGGGTGGATTTGGTGTGATGCGTGGTGACCACGGGTATCGCGAAGCGACGGCCAATCTGAGCATGTCGTACCGCTGGTAAGGTAATTGAAAAGACGGCGCCGGATGTTTCCGGCGCCATTCTCTTTTGCCCGGCGCGACGCCTTTGTAGAGTCGAGCCATGCTCGACTGCATCGATCAGATCGCGATGAGCCGCGGGCTGGATCCGGCCTTAGTGGAGACGATCACGCATCGTCCCGGATCGGGAAATACCGTGCTATTTCATGGTCGCAGTGATAATTGCTTCGCCCACGATGTCACCCGCACTCAAGGCATCACTGGTCCGGATATAACGGGCGGACAGCCCCTGGTCAGTCCAGGTAGCCCCATCGGTGAACATCCACCGGCTTCCCATCGGCAAAGGCACACCGTTGCGCAGAATCTGCAGACCCACGCCCGTTGCACTGGTACCCGCAGCCGGTGTCAGGACGCTGCTGGTGTTGCCCATATCCAGTGCATCGTCAATGCCGACCTCGGCCACTACGCCATCCCGCGAACAGCGCACGCGCGCCGGAAGGGGTTCTTCCCCGGCCGTATCGCCCGGGCGCTGCAGTTCCGGTTGCCGGGCCGGATCCAATATCACCCCTGCGCCATCCGCGCGCACCCGGCATGAATCGACAGCTGGATTCACTTCGACGCTTCCGCTGTTGGAAACCACGGCAGACGGATCGTTCAGCAATGAGGTCTCCACCACACCGAGGGCCTGGGTTTCCTTGATGATGGTACCGCCGCGCGCCACCAGCCCCACTCGAAGTGTCACCGCGAACTCGCCAGTAGGCCCTGCCAGGATTCCCTGTTGTGACGTCTTGTCGATCCTGAGCGGGAAGCGCCAGATTCCCAAGCCGGAGCCGGAGTAAACCTGAATTCCAAGAATCACCAAGGACGATGTTGCATTCCAGCCATAGGCGGGATAGGTGAGTCCATCGATGACCACGTCCCTCACATAGGTAAGGCCCGGCATCATCGGCTTTATCTGCAGCTGGAGTGGCTCCCCCGGCTTGCAGTTCCTGAAACGGGTTGCTCCACCTGGCCAGGGACCATGCAGAACCGTACCCGCTGACGCCTCGTTTTCAGTATTCACCACCAGATCCGTAGAGGAACTCGCCGTCTGCACGGCGCAGGTAGACTGCGCGGCGACACCGCCGGCGACGCAGAGCGTCAGCCCTACTGCCCAGCCCAGCCCGGTGCAGCGCTTGACCATGGCACTCACTGGTAGTCCGCCGTCACCACGATCTCGGTGGATACTTCTCCCGCGTTCGGCGTTTCGCCGGTGGGCAGGAAGTAGGCCGCCCGAAGGTCGTATCGCGCGGTGGCGCCAGTCACCGGCACATCGATGCCGGTGTCACCATCCTTCAGATAGGTGCTGCCGGTGGTACCGGACAGCAGCGAGATCGACACGCCTTCGGCCGCATCGCTCGCAGCGGTGTTCTTCCAGCGCGTAGCATCGCCGTCGGCAGCGGTACCGGCGAAGGACAGCACGGCCTTGCTTACGCCAACGCAGCCCGCGAATTGCAGCGCCCCGGCCTTGATCTGCGCATCGGCGCCGGGCGTCAGGTCGCTGGCCTTCACCGGGTCCAGGGTGATCGGCGCTGCGGTGAGCGTGCAGGTGCCGGGCAGCACCTTGCCGCTGATGGTAAGGGTGGCAGTGTCGGCCAGAGCCAGCGGCGCGGCGGCCACCAGTGCGGTGCACAGGGTGATGCGGTTGAACAGGGTCATGGAAGAACTCCTTGGGTTATAAGAATGAAATCAGGACATCAGAACGAGGTGGCTTCGACCGCATCCAAGACGGCCTGCAGCCCTGTGCTCGGGGCCGGCAACGGCATGCACACCGCTTGGCTCCACGACAGCCCATAGGCATCGGGTGCATCCGGGGTCGTGTACTCCAAGCGGCAGCGATGCGGGCCGTCCGGGTCGACAATCAGCTGGCCCTGTTCGGGCGCGCCGCGCAGCTGGATCACGCCGCCCTGGCCCACCGCTCCCCAGCCGCGTCCGGCGTCATCTTCGATGCGCGCCGCAAACGGCAGCGGCTGGCCCAAGGCATCGGTGGCGTCAATGAACAATGTGCGTTCGCGCTTGGCATTGAACGCAACCCGCACGATGCTGCCCGCCGTCGGCGCAATGCGCTGCGAGGTCTGCAGCAGTTCCACATCCATCGGCAGGCCCGACGGGTCCAGTTCGATCTGGTTCCAGCGGTAGGGGCTGACGTGCGGCAGCAGCGCATAGCCGTTACGACCGATGCGCGCGTCGCTGCCGTAGCCGATGCGGGCGCCCCGCGCGCCATCGGCCTGTACCAGCACGAAGCCATCGCCCACTGGCGCACCGAAGTTGATGCCACCGCGATGCAGCGCCACGCTCCCGGCAGCGCTGGCATTGAAGGCGTTGTAATCACCCGAGCGGCTGTAGGCAGCGGTTATCGTGCCATGCCCACCACGATAGGACGCGTAGGCGTCGGCGCTGCCCGCCCCCTCACGGGTCTCGCTGGTAGACAGGCTGTAACTCAGCTGCTGATCAGTGCCCAGCGTTCCGTTCAGACCCAGCTGGCCCAGTTCACCACGAGCCGAATG
Source organism: Stenotrophomonas maltophilia group sp. LNF247 (assembly GCF_054083135.1). Taxonomy (NCBI): domain Bacteria; kingdom Pseudomonadati; phylum Pseudomonadota; class Gammaproteobacteria; order Lysobacterales; family Lysobacteraceae; genus Stenotrophomonas; species Stenotrophomonas maltophilia group sp. LNF247. Next base: position 42,968 of record NZ_JBSRQL010000014.1, on the reverse strand, counting down.
GGCCAACTGCGTGCTCAAACGCGGCGCGCGCGGGGCTGAGCCCAACGGAATGCTGAGGGTTGCCGCATAGCGGCTGTCCTGACGGCCATCGCCCAGCTGCAGACGCATGGCAGACAGGCTCAGATTGGCGCGGCCAATGCTGGTCTGGAAGCGCAATTGCAGATCGTTGTGCTGCTGCGCGCTGTCCCAATAGCGCACCTGACCGCCATTGAGCGAGAGCGTGCTGCGCTCGCCGATGCGCTGCGAGAAATTCACCTGAAAGCGCTGGCGCGCACGGCCACTGACGCCCCAATCATCGTTGTACGCCTGCGCGAAATCATTCAGCGAGAGATAGCCGCGCGTGCTGTAACGCAGCGCTGCCAAGCCGAAGTTGGTACCCGTTGCGGTGATATAGCGCTGGTAGTTCAGCCGGAAGCTGTTGCCGGTTACCTGTTCGTCATTGGCCAGGCGTGCGCGCGAATGGGTAACGTCGGCGCCGAACGCACCAAGCGGCGTATTGATTGCTCCGCCGAACAGCGCGGACTGGAAGCCTTCGGCAATCTGCACCCCGCCCAGCGCGGTGAAATGGTTGCTGATGCCACGTGCGTAGGTGCCTTCTGCAAAGCGCAGTGCTTCATACACACCGCGTGCGTCGCGAAGTTCGCCTGCGGTTGCGCTGAAACGGCTGGCGCCGGGGCGCAGCGCCTGCGGCACTGCGGAGAAGCTGACAGTGAACTGCTGCTGGCGGCCATCGGTTTCGATGACGGTGACGTCCAGGTCGCCACCGAAGTTGGTCGGGTAGAGGTCTTCGATGGAGAACGGCCCCGGCGCCACGCTTACTTCGTGGATGACGTAGCCATTCTGGCGGATGCTGACCACCGCGTTGGTTTCGGCGACGCCTTGCACCACCGGCGCGAAGCCGCGCAGCGAGTCCGACAGCATGCGCTCATCGCTGGCCACCCGCACACCGGCAAATGACAGCGACTCGAATAGTTCGCCACCGGTCGTACCCTGCCCAAACAGCAGCTGGGCATTCCATGCCGGAAGATCGCGCTGCAGCGTGCTGCTGATCACATCGTGACGCGAGCCATGGCTGCCCTGGCTGAAGGACGAACGATGACGCAGCCGCCACGCGCCCAGGTTCACGCCCGTGTTCAGCCCCAGGTAGGTCGCCTGCTGGTCCTGGTTGCGGTTGTGGTTGATGTTGTAATCGAAGAAGGCGGCCGTGACGCCATGGTCGCGCTGTGCAGGTGCCACGTAGCCGCGCGCATCGCGCGCCTGTGCTGCCTGCGGCACGTTCACCAGAAGCTGCAGGTTGCCTTCGTCGAACTCGACGGTGGCACCGACGATCAGGCTGGGAAGCGCGACGCAGCTTTCATCCTCCTGGTCCAGCTCGGCCAGGAACATTTCCTTCAGCTGCAACTGGCGTACCAGCCCGGCGGGCAGGCACGGGGTCGCACCCAGAGGCGCCGGTGCCGCCACGAAGGTGATGTCGCGCTTGTCGTGGAACCGGCCATTGACCACCACGTCCAAGGGATACACGCCAGGCTCCGTGGGATTGCCCAGCGCATAGCGCTGCATGTCGATGGCCCGGCCACCCATCAGGAAGCCTTCACTGAACTGCAGGGACTCATCACCCTGCGCATGGGCATGACCGGCAATGGCCAGTGCCACCGCGACGGAAATCGCCAGGCCCAGCACATGAACGGCAGGACGGCGTGATGTCCAACGAGGAAAGGGACAGTTGTTCATGGCTGGCGTCATTCGATGAGGTCGCGGGCGACATCGCTCGTGGTCGATGGGGGCCGCAGCGTAGGCAGCACTCCCCTGCCCTCCAATTGAATTTGTTGCAAAGCGAAGACACCTGGCGTAGCCACGCGTTCAACGCAAGCGTCCGCCAACACGCTTGCAACTAATTGGATGTTGGCCCGGTGCCGGCCCGGGAAAACTGTGCGCATCCGCTGGCGCATTCACTGCGGATTCCCTGATTCCCAACCAAGGAAAACTCCATGTCGAACCGACTGAACCTGATCGCTGCTGGTGCGCTTGCGCTGGCCCTGTCCCCCACGGCCTTCGCCGAGACCCTGGAGATCACCGGCGAGCTGATGACCAGCACCTGCTCGGTGGATGCTAGCGGCGGCACCATCACCGTGCCGATGGGCAAGGTGGATGTAGCGTCGGTCAATGCGTCGGAGCGTGCCGGCATGAAGAACTTCAGCATCCTGCTCGACTGCACTGGCGCTGGTGCCGCCCAGGATGTCGGCGTGCGCTTTGGCGGCACGCCCGACGGCAGCACCGGCAACCTGGCGCTGACGGCTGCGTCTACGGCTACAAACGTGGGCGTTGCGCTGTATGACGCTTCAGGCAACCACCAGAAGCTGGGCGATGACCCGCTGCAGTGGGTGAACATTCCTGCCGCCGGCAAGGGCCAACTGGACTACAGCGCCTGGTATTCCTCGCCGGGCAAGAACGCCACGGCCGGCACGGCCAACGCCTCGGGCGATTTCGTGGTGCTTTACAAGTAACCCGCGCCTGTGTGCGCCGCCTCGCGGTTGGGGTGGCGTACGCTATCGGAGGATGAGTTGATGAAGATCCGAGCAACGACGTGGATGACCGCACTGTTGGCTGGCGTCGTGGCGCTGCCGGTGTCGGCAGCGGTCACGCTGCAGGGCACGCGTATCGTGCATGACGCGGCGCAGGGCCGCGATGTAACGGTGAAGGCGACGAACGCAGGCAACCAGGTGGCCATGGTGCAGGTCTGGATTGACGATGGTGACAGCCGTGCGCGTCCTGAAAACGTGCGCACGCCATTCCGCCTGACGCCGGCCGACCCTCGCCTGCTGCAGGCCCACCAGGGGCAGGCGTACCGCATTACTTACGCGCCGCGCCCGTCGGAGACACCGCTGCCGACGGATCGTGAATCGCTGTTCTACTTCAACCTGCTGGACATTCCGCCCAAACCCACCGATGCCGCCAGCAAGAACCTGCTGCAGTTCGCGGTGCGTACCCGGGTGAAACTGTTCCATCGCCCGGCCGGCCTGCCCGGCAAGCCGCGCGATGCTGCCGGGCAACTGCAATGGCGTGCGCGGGCCGGCGCCCTGCAGGTAAGTAACCCCAGCGCCTACCACGTGACCCTGAGCACGTTGACACTGCCCGACGGCCGGACGGTGGAAGCAGAGATGATCGCACCGGGCGCGCAGGTACGTCTGCCGCTTCCGAGTGGTGCGGCGATGCCCACGTCGGTGACGTTCCAGTGGCTGGACGACTACGGCACGCCGCGTGATGCCGAGGCGAAGATCTCCCCTTGAGCGCAGCCTGACGCGCGAGCCGTCTTCTGTAGAGCCGAGCCCATGCTCGGCTGCTTTGCGGCCAGATCGGGCTGAACCCCGTGCATTGCGCTATGAGCCGAGCATGGGCTCGGCTCTACACGCTTTGTCGTAATTGACGCGCTCCCGTGCGAGCGGAACATTTGCAACGCTTTCGAACTTTCCAACAATTCTCATTGGCAGCACTGGCCCTTCATGCAAATCATGTAGCGCCACCGACAACGGGTGGCACGGGCTTCCAATCCCGTTTGGTAAATGTTGTTTACGCTTGCCTGCCGGCGTCGCCCTTTCCTTGTTGGGTGGCGTCGGCAGGCAATCTGTCCGTGCATCTATGGCGGACGGTGCGTGGGGGCCTCGTGCCCGCCGGCGTTTGACAACGTTAGCCACCGGTATTGGAACCATGCACCGTCCGCCACCCTCGTTGTTAAGCGGGGTGGCTCCTTCGTCACATGCACAAGGAAGCCGCCATGACTGCCACACACTACCCGTTCCTGTTCGCCACCCTCGGCGAGGCCGCCAACGTGCTTCCCGAAGCCGTCGCGCGCGCGTTGGAGACCACGCTGAGCGCCACGCACGGCAACACTGTGCCGGCCAGCACCTCGTTATTGGCGTGCCTGCAGCGCATCCGCCAAGTGGATGCCGCCGACGGCCAGCCCTGGCCAGAGAAGGGCCGCACATCCGGACAGCGCATGGCCATGGCCCGCGCCAACCGCGCCAATGCCGGGCTGACGTTGCTATTGGAACTGCTGCACGCGACCGAACGCGTGCGCGTGGATGGCGATGAAGATCAGCAGGTGGGTGACGACGTGCGCGAAGGGCTGCTGCTGGCCTGCCGCGGGTTGGCCGAGTATGTGGATGTGCAGTTGCACGCGACTTGAGCAGCGCGCGTTCTGAACTGCGGAAGAGCGCTCAGTTCCGTATTGCACGGTTCGCGATTACAACAAATCTGATGGCCGACCTATCGCGCTGGCGCGGATAGTTCGCACTTCTTCTCAGGGAGTGTACCGATGCACAAGATGATGGTTCCGCTGAAGCGCTATACGCAGTTCAGTGGACGCGCCAGCCGCAGCGAGTACTGGTGGTTCCAGTTGTTCATGATGATGTTCACCATTCCGTTGAACGTGCTGGGCTTCATCGCCGGGTACACCAACTCCACATCGCTGGCGCTGGTTTCGTCCGGGCTGATGTTGGTGGTTTGGCTGGCGCTGGCGCTGCCACTGATCGCGGTGACCATTCGCCGGCTGCACGATACCGATCGTTCGGGCTGGTGGTTGTTGCTTGGGCTCGTGCCGATTGCCGGCCTGGCCGTGCTGGTGTTCATGCTGCTGCCCAGCACGCCGGGCGACAACCGGTTTGGTAAGCCCGTTCCGCACGTTTAAGGGGGGCGCCGGGCAATGCCCTGCGTTCCCGTTCGCCACGGCCCCGCCTTGTTAGGTGTCGACCTTGGTCGATACGGAGAAACGCCAACCAAGGTTGGCATCTACCACAGCAGCGCGGTAGCGCCGGGCCATGCCCGGCGTCTTCGCTCAGGCGAAGTGCTGGTAACCGCCGTCGGCGGCTTCGCCATCCACGTGCACGCCCTGCCCTTCGGCAATGCGGCCGATGCGGGTGAGCGGCACGTCCAGCGATTCGGCCAGGTAGTGCAGGGCGTCGCGCTGATCGGCGGCGGCGGTGAAACACAGCTCGTAGTCATCGCCACCGCGCAATGCGCAATCACGCGCACCGTCGCGGCCGAGCAGATCGCGCAGCGCGTGCGAGATCGGCAGCGAATCGGCATCGACGTGTGCGGCCAGGTTGCTGCGCGTGGCGATGTGGCCCAGATCGGCCAGCAGGCCATCGGAGACATCCACCGCTGCATGCGCGAAGGCACGCAGGCGCAGGCCGAGGGTGACTCGCGGCGTCGGCCGCAGCAGGCGCAGGCGCAGGCGTTCGTAGTCGGCCAGCAGGGTCGCGGTGGCCACGTTCAGCGCACCCTGCTGCCACAGGCGCAGCGCGCCGGCGGCATCACCCAGCGTGCCGCTCACCCATATGTCATCGCCCACCTGTGCGCGGTCGCGGCGCAGCGCCTGGCCACGCCCGACCTGGCCCATCGCAGTCACCGACAGCGACAGCGGACCGCGCGTGGTGTCGCCGCCGATCAGCGCGATGTCGTGCTGGTCGGCCAGGGCAAAGAAGCCATCGGCGAAGGCCTCGATCCAGTCTTCAGACGCTTCCGGCAGCGACAACGCCAGCGTGCACCACGCCGGCCGCGCGCCCATCGCGGCCAGGTCCGACAGGTTGACCGCCAGGGTCTTCCAGCCGATGTCGAAGGCCGGGGTTTCCACCGGGAAGTGCACGCCGCTGTTGAGCGTGTCGGCGGTGACCACCAGTTGTTCGTTGGCGCGCGGCTGCAGCAGCGCGGCGTCGTCACCGATGCCGAGCAGGATGTCGTCGCGCTCGAGGGTACGGGCGCGGATGCGTTCGATGAGGGCGAATTCGGCCAGGGACATGGGGCGTTCTACTTTCATGTAGAGCCGAGCCATGCTCGGCTGCAGTTCGATCACGCGCCGCACTGCCGGACGCAACCGTGCGCTGCACGGTGAGCCGAGCATGGCTCGGCTCTACAGGAATCGGGTCAGTGACCCGATTCGACCTTGCGCCATTCCACGGCGGCACGATCCAGCACGCCGTTGACGTAGGTGTGGCCATGTTCGGAACCGAAACGCTTGGCCGATTCGATGGCTTCGTTGATCACCACGCGGTACGGCACGTCCAGGCGGTAGCGCAGCTCGTAGGCGGCCAGGCGCAGCACGGCGCGTTCGATCGCGTCCACTTCTTCGATGCCACGGTCCAAGTACGGGCCGAGCGCTTCGTCGATGTCGCGACGGTTGTCGAGCACCCCGTGCAGCAGCGCCTCGAAGTAGGCCAGGTCGGCAATTTCGCGGGCCTGCTCGTGGGCGAACTGGGCGATCAGCGACTGTGCGTTGCCGCCGGAGATCTGCCAGGCGTAGATGGCCTGCACGGCACGACGGCGGGCGCGCGAGCGCAGCACCGGATCGACGCCATCGCGACGGACGGGTTTACCGGAGGGCTTGCCCTGGGTGTTCTTGTTCATGGCAGCTGCTCCAGAAGATTGACCATTTCCAATGCGGCGAGTGCGACTTCCTCGCCCTTGTTGCCGTGGCTGCCGCCTGCGCGGGCCTCGGCGTCTTCAACGCGTTCCACCGCCAGCACGCCGTTCAGCACCGGCACGCCGAAATCCAGCTGCACGCGCATCAGGCCCTCGGCGCAGCGGTCGGCCACGTGTTCGTAATGACGGGTATCGCCACGGATCACGCAACCCAGGGTGAGGATGGCGGCGTGTTCGTGGGCGGCGGCCAGGCGCGCGGCCACCAGCGGCAGCTCCCAGGCACCCGGCACGCGGATCACGTCGATGTTGGCTTCGGTGATGCCGTTGCCGGCCAGGCTCTGGCGGGCGCCAGCGACCAGCGTGTCGGTGATGCGGGCATTCCAGCGGCTGGCCAGGATGGCGAAGCGCGCCGATTCGGGAGTGCGAAGATCGCCTTCGAAGTGGCTCATATGCGGCTTGGGGACTCGATAAGGGGGTAATTCTAGCGTGGATGGGCCCCGGCCGTGGCTGGCGGAGGCCCAGGGCTGTGCCGACCGACGGTCGGCACCCACCCGAGGTAGGGCATGGCCGGCACTACCCATTACAGAGTGACCGTCTCCACCACTTCCAGGCCGTACCCGGCCAGGCCGATCTGGCGGCGCGGGGTGCCCAGCACGCGCAGCTTGCCCAGGCCCAGGTCGGACAGGATCTGTGCGCCGGCACCGTTGCGGCGCCACTGGCCCACATCCTTGTCCTTGCCCGGCACCACCGGTGCCGGCTGCTGGCGCAGGCGGGCCAGCAGGGCTTCGCCGTCGCGTGGGGCCGACAGCACCACCATCACGCCCGCGCCTTCGGCATCGATCGCACGCAGGGCATCGGTGGCCGCCACGCCGAAGTCGTCACGGCGCCAGTGCAGCAGGTCGGCCAGCGGGTTTTCCACCTGCACACGTACCAGGGTCGGGGTGTCCGCGTCCGGGGTGCCGCGGACCAGAGCGAAATGCAGGTCGTGGGCGATGCGGTCGCGGTAGGTCACCAGCTTGAACGGGCCGAATTCGGTGTCGATCTCGCGCTCGTCGACACGTTCAACGGTCTTTTCGGTGGCCAGGCGGTAGGCGATCAGGTCGGCGATGGAGCCCATCTTCAGGCCGTGCTCGCGGGCGAACACTTCCAGCTCCGGGCGGCGCGCCATGCTGCCATCCGGGTTCAGGATCTCCACCAGCACGCCAGCCGGCTCCAGCCCGGCCAGCATGGCCAGGTCAACGCCGGCTTCGGTGTGGCCGGCGCGGGTCAGCACGCCGCCCAGCTGGGCGATCAGCGGGAAGATGTGGCCCGGCTGGTGCAGGTCCGACGGCTTGGCGTTGGGCTTCACCGCGGTGCGGATGGTGTGCGCGCGGTCATGCGCCGAAATGCCGGTGGTGACGCCCTCGGCAGCCTCGATGCTGACCGTGAAGTTGGTCTGGAACTGGGCGGTATTGGCCTGCACCATCGGCGCCAGGCCGAGGTCGGCGGCGCGGGTGCGGGTCAGCGGCAGGCATACCAGGCCACGGCCGTGGGTGACCATGAAGTTGATGTCACTTGCCTTGACCAGCTCGGCGGCCATGATCAGGTCGCCTTCGTTCTCGCGGTCTTCGTCATCGACGATGACCACCATGCGGCCCTGGCGGATGTCTTCCAGGATTTCCGGGATTGGGGCGAAATTCATGCGACGTCTCCCTGGGGGTGCTGACCGTTGGTCGGCACGCTGATCAGCCGCTCCACGTAACGGGCGACCAGATCGATTTCCAGATTGACCGCGTTGCCCACGCCGGTGGCGGAGAAGGCGGTGTTGGCTACCGTGTGGGGGATCAGGGCGACTTCAAAACCCTCATCGTCCACTTCGTTGACGGTGAGGCTGACGCCGTCCACGCAGATCGAGCCCTTCCTGGCGATGTAGCGGCGCAGCGAGGCCGGCGCGGCGAAACGCCAACGCTGGGCACGCGCGTCTTCGTGGATGGACAGGACCTGGCCAAGGCCGTCGACGTGGCCGCTGACCAGATGGCCGCCGAGGCGGTCGGTCGGCCGCATGGCGCGCTCCAGGTTGATGACCGCCCCTTCGCCCAGCTGGCCCAGCGTGGTCAGGCCCAGGGTTTCGGTGGAGGCATCGGCCTGGAAGCTGCTGGCGTCGAATGCGATGACGGTGAGGCAGACGCCGTTGATGGCAATGCTCTCGCCCATCTGCACGTTGTCGAACGGCAGGTTTCCGACATTGAAGGTGAAGCGGACATCGCCGCCGATGGATTCGCGTGCGGCCAGACGGCCGACGCCTTCGATGATTCCAGTAAACAAGAAACGTTCTCCGCGAAAAGTGAGCGAAAAACGCCGCAAGGCAAACAGGCGGGCGCAGGGCCGCGAAGGCCCTGTGGCACCGTCTTCTTTCATCCGGACTATGACCGTCGGCTCCGGCATTGGACCGGATCTGCTGACCCCCGGCCGTGGGCCGGAGCGCTCGCGGGCTCGTGCTTGCGCACCTACCGCCGGTGGGGAGTTGCACCCCGCCCTGAAGACGTTTGTGTACCGGCGAACCGGCGTGGCCAGTGTACCAGCCCGGGCTGAACGGGGCTGGATGCCACAGCTGTGACGGCCGTCGCTCGCAATTTGTAAAACTTTCATTAAAATTCGCAGCGGACGACATGAGGTCGCCCACGGGTAGCCGAGAGGGCTGGCCCGCCAATGGACTGAAATTCACAGGAATTCCCATGCGCAAGATGCTGATCGTGGCCGCCCTGCTGGCCGCCGCCCCGCTCTCGGCTTCGGCCGACGCCCTGAGCTACACCTACGTCGAAGGCGGTTGGACGCAGGTCAAGGTTGACGACAACGCACTGGACGACCCCAAGGTCGACGGCGGCTACCTGCGTGGTTCCGTGGCGATCGCCGAACAGGTCTACGTGTTCGGTGGCTGGTCGCGCACCAGCAAGACCAATCACTACGGCAATGATTCGCTGAAGCTGGAACTGAACCAGCCGGAGCTCGGCATCGGCTACCACATGCCGTGGACCGACCGCCTGGACTTCACCGCCGATGCCGCATGGGTGCGCCAGAACGCCGAAGCCACCGTCCGCTACGACGGCCTGCGTTTCAGCCAGAAGGATCACACCAACCTGGGCCGCGTCACCCTGGGTATCCGTGGCAAGCCGTCGCGCATGACCGAAGGTTGGGTCAAGGCCGGTTACATGGACGGCGGCAACAACTTCAAGGGCACCTGGGTCGGCACCGTCGGCGGCCAGATCAACTTCACCAGGACCTGGGGTCTGGTGGGCGAGATCTCCGGCTACCGCGACGTCACCCAGTACTCGGCCGGCGTCCGCGCCAGCTTCTGATCCAACGATCGCTCCTCGTCGTGCGATCGAACGGGCCCCGCAAGGGGCCCGTTTTTTTGGCCGCTGCACACCGTCACCTGGCTGCATCGCGCCATCGAAAGTGTGGGTAGATGCGCTAGGCTTGCGCGCCTCTGGAACAGGAAAACACCGTCATGAAGACCCCCACCCGTACCCTTCTGGCCAGCGTGCTGCTGTGCGCCCCGCTGATTGCCAGCGCGGCACCGGCCCAACTGACGCCCGAGCAGGCCTTCGACCTGTATGCACGCGTGCTGCTGGAGGACGACGCGGCCGCCACGCGCACGCTCAACGACGCACTGAAGCCGGCGTTCGAGGGCCAGGATGCCGTGACCCCCAACCCGGGTGCGCTGGCCAAGGCCTTGGCCGAACCCTGGCAGACGGTACTGGCCAGCACCGGCGCCAAGGTCGACGCTGCGGCCACCGAAGCGCTGTATGCCAAGGCGCTGCGTGATTCGAAGTGCCGCGCGACCAAGAGCGTGATCGAAGACAACGAGTACGTTGAAGACCAGAAACTGGCGCGGATCACCTACAACTGCCAGCTGCCCGACCTGGGCAAGGTCCGCCCGCTGTTTGCCGCCAGCCTCGCGTCTGACGCCAGCCCGGCCGCGCGCAAGCAGTTCACCGATGCCTATACCCAGGCACTGCTGAGTGGCATGCGCGTGCCGGTCAACGGCACCTTCACCCTGTACCCGGCCAAGGACAACGGCTACTGGTACAGCGGTAATTTTGACGATCTGGTGGGCACCGTAGCCGGTGCGCTGGCGCCGTTCGAGGACTGGATGCAGGATGCACAGGCCGCCAGCGCGCCGAAAGTAACCGGCGTACCGGGCTGCGACTTGCTGCTGCAGCAACACCGCGCCTGCGTAGCGAAGATCGCGCCGGACCAGATCAGCGGCGTGGATGCGATGGCCGAGGAACTGAAGGCCAAGGCGCAGGTGAAGTCAGCCGATGAGATGACGCAGGAGTGCAAGGCGCTGCGCCCGATCGCCGAAATGATGTGGACCGACGAATGCGCGTAAGCGCGAGCTAGAGCCGAGCCCACGCTCGGCTCATCGTTACCTGCGGCAACGGCGAGCGCACTTTCAGAACCGTTGCATGGCCTTGCGCGGCCCGCATGGTCAATGCTGTTGCCCTCTTCCACCGGGGCAACCGCATGAAACATCGTACGACGTCGACTACCGTCATGCTGCTGGCGCTGATGGTGAGTGGGCAGGCCGAAGCGTACAGGCCCAAGACCTTCATCATCCGCCCATCGGTTGCCTTCGAGTCGAACCAGCTACGTGACAGGGACATCGATGCACAGCTGAGCGAGAACGACGACTGCCGCGCGTTCCTGCAGTACCACGATCGATGTGCACCGACGGTCCTGCCGGACGAGTACGACGACGGCATCAGCCGCCGCAGACTACGGTCGAAGTCGACAGAGCTGGCGGGGGAAGCGCTCAGTGCCTACTGCCGCGACCTGCACGTGCTGTGGAAGCAGCAGTGGAAAGAACAGTGCCCCGCCTACGAAGACGAGGACGAGGACAAGGGCACCTGACGACGCCGGAGATACCGCCATTCCCTCACGGCCGCAGCAGCAGCCTGATGTCCTCGCCGACCTGGCGCTGGTCAACCACCCGCAGGCGGCGCTGCTGGTCCATGGCATCGATGCCGAGGCCGGTCAGCAACGGGCGTCCGCCGTCGCCCAGCAGTGTGGGGGCCTGGTACAGCAGCAGCTCGTCCACCCAGCCGCCGCGCAGCAAGGCACCGGCCAGCGTCGCGCCGGCTTCGGTATGCACTTCGTTGATGCCGCGTTCGGCCAGCAGGGCCAGCACCGCGCCCAGATCCAACCGTCCCTCTGCGCTGGGCACGCTGGCGAATTCGGCGTCGGCCGCATCCGGCGCGCTCACCGCCGCATCGTGCAGGTACAGCGTCGGGGCCCCGCCTTCGCGCACGCGGCTGCATTCGAGCGAACGCAGGCGCGAATCGAGCACCACGCGCAGCGGTGGCATCACCTCGGTCTCGGCCAGGCGCACGGTCAGCATCGGGTCGTCGGCAATCACGGTGTCGGCGCCGGTCAGGATTGCACCCGCACGTGCGCGCCAGTGCTGCACGTCTTCGCGCGCGGCCGGCCCGGTAATCCACTTGGAGCTGCCATCGGCCATCGCGGTGCGGCCATCGAGGCTGGCGGCCAGCTTCACCCGCAGCCATGGGCGATTGCGCTCCACGCGCGACAGGTAACCCTTGTTGAGCTCGCGCGCCTGTGCCGCCATCAGCCCTTCGGCGACGTCGATGCCGGCGTTGCGCAGCAGATCGAAGCCACCGCCATCGACCTTGGGGAACGGATCGCGCATCGCCGCGACCACTCGCGACACGCCCGCTTCGATCAGTGCCAGCGCACACGGCGGCGTGCGCCCGTAGTGGGCGCAGGGCTCCAGGGTGACGTAGGCGGTGGCGCCACGGGCGTCGCTGCCGGCCTCGCGCAGCGCGAACACTTCCGCATGCGGGCCACCGGCGCGCTGGTGCCAGCCCTGCCCGACCACGCGTTCGCCATGGGCGATCACGCAGCCGACCATCGGATTGGGACGGGTGGTGTAGGCGGCACGCTCGGCCAAGCGAAGTGCGTTGGCCATGTGCAGGTGGTCGAGGACGGAGAACGGGGTGGTCATGCGGCCATGGTAACGCCGCCGGTGTGGATCCATGCCGTCAGTGCCAACCAACGGTTGGCACCCACCAGTGAATGCGGCCACCGGTGCCCACCAAGGTTGGCACCCCCAAGGCAGAGGCAGTCAGCCTTTCTTTTTCTTGGTCAGGGCAATCACATCGCCCAGCAGCTGCAGCTGTTCGGTACTGGCCGGAAGCTCGCGCTCGAGCTTCTCGATCTCCTCGCGGAAATCGGCCACGTCCTCGAAGCTGCGGTACACCGAAGCGAAGCGCACGTAGCCCACGTGGTCGAGCTTGCGCAGTTCGTTCATGACGAACTCGCCAACCTTGATCGAGGGCACTTCGCGCTCGCCGCTGATACGCAGCTGGTGCACCACCGCACGTACCGCTGCTTCGATCTTTTCTTCGGGCACCGCGCGCTTCTGCAGCGCGCGATCGAACCCCGCGCGGACCTTGCGCTGGTCGAACGCTTCACGGGTGCCATCGCTCTTGACGATGGCCGGCAGCTTCAGCTCGACCGTTTCCAGGGTGCTGAAGCGCTCGCCGCAGGCTTCGCATTCCCGCCGACGGCGAATCGTCGCGCCGTCTTCAGAGACGCGCGAGTCGATGACCCGGGTATCGGCATGTTGGCAGAAGGGGCAATGCATGGAACGCCTGGCTCAGGGAGCAATTGCCACGGTCATGGCAGCGTCGCAAAGGTACCTGAGAAAGGGCGCCGCAGCAAATGCTGCCTTGCGCGGAGGCGCCTGCATTCTGGCTACCCAGCGTGTCCGGCGAGTTCGGATGCCCGGCTCAACCGGGTGCGGGTGGCGGCGATGCCATGCGTGCCCAGCGCAGCCACGCCAAGTGCCCGGACATCACCAGTAGCGGCGGGCCAAACCCGAGGAAGCCCAATGTCGAGATCTCGCCATTGCTGATCGTGGAGTACAGCGTGGCGACGACCACGCCCGACGCGGCCAAGCCACCCAACGCCAGGCCGACCCAGGCCATGACCGGTGATTGGCGAAGGCCGGCAACACCGCGCCACAGGAACAGCCCGCTCAGCCACAGCCACGACAGCAGGCCGATGATGCCGGCCGACGACCACAGCAGCAACAGCGTGTACTCGTCGCCCGTCAGGTACTTGCCGTCCCATACGGCCATCAGCCCCAGCACGGCACCCGTGCCGCCTGCCGCCACGGTGGGCAGGCCCACCAGCAGGCCGGCGATCGCCATCCAGCGCTTGTGCAGGCGCTCATCCATGCGTTCGATGTCCTTCCATGGGCCACGTCATGCCCGGCGCTTGATCCACACCAGCATCGCAGCCGGCACCAGCATCGACGGGCCCAACAGCAGCAGGGCGATGCCTTCGGCGTGGACGGTGCTGCTCCACCACAGCGCCAGCCCCAGCGGGGGCACGGCGGCAAGACCGCCGGCCAGCAGCATCCACCACCAGAGGCGATGCACCTGCAGCCCGGCACGCCCCTGCAGCAGATACCCGGCGCTGAGCCACAACCAAGCCAGGCAGCCGGCAATGCCGGCCAGGCCCCACAGCGGCATCACGGTCACCGCAGCCAGCGTGCCATGGCCGAACTGGCCCAGCCCCGTCAGCAGCAGCATCAGTGCGGCAAAGCCGCCGGCCACCAGGCTGGGCAGGCCGAACAGCACGGCCAGGGTGGCGTACAGGTACTTGAGGCGGCGCTCATCCATGCGCGATCGCTGCAATGCCGGGGTCAGAGCCCTGCCCTGCGGGAAGGGATCCGACCCCTGTTTCGATCAGCCGTAGACCGGGTACTTGCGGCACTGCGCGCTGACGGCGTCGCGCACGCGGGCAATGACAGCGTCGTCGTTCGGTGCATCGAGCACGTCGGCAATCCAGTTGGCCAGGTCCACGCAGTCCTGTTCGACGTAACCACGGGTGGTCACCGCCGGGGTACCCAGGCGCAGGCCCGAGGTCACGAACGGCGAACGCGGGTCGTTCGGCACCGAGTTCTTGTTGACGGTGATGTGGGCCTTGCCCAGCGCGGCTTCCGCGTCCTTGCCGGACACGTCCTTGCCGATCATGTCCACCAGCATGAGGTGGTTCTGGGTGCCGCCGGAGACGATCTTGTAGCCGCGCGCGATGAGCGTGTTGGCCATCGCCTGGGCGTTCTTCACCACCTGCTGCTGGTAGGTCCTGAAGGCCGGTTCCAGCGCTTCCTTGAAGGCCACGGCCTTGCCGGCGATGACGTGCATGAGCGGACCGCCCTGGATGCCCGGGAACACGATCGACTGCAGCTTCTTGACCAGGTCTTCGTCGGCGCCCTTGGCGATGATGATGCCGCCACGCGGGCCGCGCAGGGTCTTGTGGGTGGTGGAGGTCACCACGTGGGCGTGTTCCAGCGGGCTCGGGTAGACGCCAGCGGCGACCAGGCCGGCCACGTGGGCCATGTCGACGAACAGGTAGGCACCGACCTTGTCGGCGATGGCGCGGAAGCGCGCCCAGTCGATCACCTGCGAATAGGCCGAGAAGCCGGCAACGACCATCTTCGGCTTGTGCTCCAGGGCCAGGCGCTCGACTTCGTCGTAATCGATCAGGCCCTGGTCGTTCACGCCGTACTGCACGGCGTTGAACAGCTTGCCCGAGGCATTCACCTTGGCACCGTGGGTGAGGTGGCCGCCGTGGGCCAGGCTCATGCCGAGGATGGTGTCACCCGGCTGCAGCAGGGCGAAGTACACGGCCTGGTTGGCCTGCGAGCCGCTGTGCGGCTGCACGTTGGCGTAGTCGGCACCAAACAGCTGCTTGAGGCGGTCGATCGCCAGCTGCTCGGCAATGTCCACGTATTCGCAGCCGCCGTAGTAGCGCTTGCCCGGGTAGCCTTCGGCGTACTTGTTGGTCAGCTGGCTGCCCTGGGCTTCCATCACCGCCGGGCTGGTGTAGTTCTCGCTGGCGATCAGCTCGACGTGGTCTTCCTGGCGCTGGGTTTCAGCGGCAATGGCCTTGGCCAGTTCGGGATCGTAGGATTCGATGCGGACGTCACGCGGGAACATCGGGTACTCCAGCAGGCAGGGAAAGGGGTACGGCTCAGCCCCTGATTGTAGCCCCGCACCGGCCCGCCGGGGCCGAAAAGGACGGGGCCGGCACTTCCGAAGGAATCCGGCCCCGTGCATGCCAGTGGATCCACGCCATGCGTGGACGTGGCCGCCGGCTCAGCGGCTGTTGATGATGTAGTCGGCGATGATGCCGGTTGCCACCGCCACCAGCAGCATGTTGCCGCGGTCGTCGCGGATCCAGTGGTGCCCATGCGGCGGGCGGCGCAGGTGGTAGCGCGGGTAGTCGTTCACCACGTAGATCGGGCCACGGTAGTAGTCGCGGTAGCGGTGGCCGACCTTCCAGCCGTAGCCCGGGCCATAGGCCGGTCGATAGACCACGCGCGGCGGCGGTGCCGGGCGGTAGTAGCGGTCATGGTCGCGGTGCCAGTCGCGGCGGTCGCGTTCCCAGTCGCGCCGGGCCTCGCGGCGGTCGCGTTCCCAGTCACGGCGGTCCTGTCGCCACTCGCGGCGGTCCTCGCGCCACTCGCGGCGGTCGTGGCCGCGGCGGTGGTCGTTGTCGGCGAAGGCGGGAGCCACGGCACCGAGCGCCAGCACAGAGGCCACGGCGCTGGCCATTACTCGATTGATGCGCATGTCAGACCTCTGTTTGGGTGGTGGTGAGCCCATATTGCGCAACCGATCTGAACCGTTTCCGGCTGGAAACGCTTCCCGCTGCAGGACTGTGACGCAGTATTCAGGCCACGGCCAGCCGGCGCCCCTGCGCCGGGCGCGGCCCGGAACCGGTTCCGGCTATAATTGGCGGTATTCCATTCCAGTCTGTGCCCGCTGCCGCAACGGGATGTTCCCGTGACGGGTCGGGTGCAGGGCCGCGCCTACGGAGACCTCATGTCGTCGCAATACATCTACACCATGAACCGCGTGTCCAAGGTGGTCCCGCCCAAGCGGCAGATCATCAAGGACATCTCGCTGTCCTTCTTCCCGGGTGCCAAGATCGGCCTGCTGGGCCTGAACGGCGCCGGCAAGTCCACCGTGCTGAAGATCATGGCCGGCGTGGACACCGATTTCGAGGGCGAGGCCCGCCCGCAGCCGGGCATCAAGGTCGGCTACCTGGCGCAGGAACCGGAACTGGACCCGAACAAGACCGTGCGCGAGTCGGTCGAGGAAGGCGTGGGCGAAGTGCTGCAGGCGCAGGCTGCGCTGGAAGCGGTGTATGCCGCCTACGCCGAGGAAGGTGCCGACTTCGACGCGCTGGCCAAGGAGCAGGAGCGCCTGGAGGCGATCCTGGCCGCCGGTGATGCGCATACCCTGGAAAACCAGCTGGACGTGGCCGCCGATGCGCTCCGCCTGCCGCCGTGGGATGCCAAGATCGCCAACCTGTCCGGTGGTGAAAAGCGCCGCGTGGCGCTGTGCCGCCTGCTGCTGCAGAAGCCGGACATGCTGCTGCTGGACGAACCGACCAACCACCTCGACGCCGAGTCGGTGGAATGGCTGGAACAGTTCCTGGCGCGCTACACCGGCACCGTGGTGGCCGTTACCCACGATCGCTACTTCCTGGACAACGCCGCCGAGTGGATCCTGGAACTGGACCGCGGCCGCGGCATTCCGTGGAAGGGCAACTACACCGAATGGCTGGTGCAGAAGGATGAGCGCCTGAAGCAGGAAGAAAACCAGGAAAAGGCCCGCCAGAAGGCGATCCAGAAGGAACTGGAGTGGTCGCGCCAGAACGCCAAGGGCGGCCGTTCCAAGGGCAAGGCCCGTCTGGCCCGCCTGGAAGAGCTGCAGTCGCAGGATTACCAGAAGCGCAACGAGACCAACGAAATCTTCATTCCGCCGGGCGAGCGCCTGGGCAACATGGTGATGGAGTTCAAGAACGTCTCCAAGAAGTTCGGCGACCGCCTGCTGATCGACAACCTCTCGATGCTGATTCCGCCGGGCGCGATCGTCGGCATCATCGGCCCGAACGGCGCCGGCAAGTCGACCCTGTTCAAGATGATCACCGGCCAGGAAAAGCCGGATTCGGGCGAGATCGTGATCGGCCCGACCGTGCAGCTGTCCTACGTGGACCAGAGCCGCGACAAGCTGGAAGGCAACCACAACGTCTTCCAGGAAATCGCCGGCGGCCTGGACATCCTCAACATCAACGGCATCGAGATCCAGTCGCGCGCCTACATCGGCCGCTTCAACTTCAAGGGCCAGGACCAGCAGAAGATGGTCGGTTCGCTGTCTGGTGGTGAGCGTGGCCGCCTGCACATGGCCAAGACCCTGCTGCAGGGTGGCAATGTGCTGCTGCTGGACGAACCGTCCAACGACCTGGACATCGAAACGCTGCGTGCGCTGGAAGATGCGCTGCTGGAGTTCCCGGGCAACACCTTCGTGATTTCGCACGACCGCTGGTTCCTGGACCGCATCGCCACGCACATCATCGCTTTCGAAGGCGACTCGCACGTGGAGTTCTTCCAGGGCAACTACCGCGAGTACGAGGAAGACAAGAAGCGCCGCATGGGCGACGACGCTGCGCCGAAGCGCCTGCGCTTCAAGGCGCTGAAGTAAGGCAACCGGAAAGGCCGCGCTCGCGCGGCCTTTCTCCTTTCGGTAGGTCACCACCGTTGGTGGTGACGCTTCAAGGCGTACCGACCAACGGTCGGTACCCACCACCAACGGGTCGAGATTCCCCATGTCCCTGTTCGAGCGCCTGTTCCAGCTGCAGCAGCACGGCACCACCGTGCGCACCGAGCTGCTGGCCGGTGTCACCACCTTCCTGACGATGTCCTACATCGTCTTCGTGAACCCCGAGATCCTCGGCACCACTGGCATGGACGCCGGCGCGGTGTTCGTGGCCACCTGCCTGGCTGCTGCACTGGGTTCGGCGGTGATGGCGCTGGCCGCCAACGTCCCGGTCGGCATGGCACCGGGCATGGGCCTGAACGCGTTCTTCGCCTTCACCGTGGTTGGTGCTGCCGGCCTGCCGTGGCAGCAGGCGCTGGCGGCGGTGTTCATCTCCGGCCTGGTGTTCCTGGTGCTGTCACTGACCGGCGTTCGGGCATGGCTGGTATCGGGCATTCCTTCGTCGCTGCGCTCGGCCATCGTGGCCGGCATCGGCCTGTTCCTGGCGATCATCGCGCTGCAGAAATCCGGCGTGATTGTCGGCAATGAAGATACGCTGGTGGCACTGGGACCGTTGAACACGGCGCCGCCGCTGCTGGCACTGGCCGGCTTCCTGCTGATCGCGGTGCTGGAAGCGCGCCGCGTGCGTGGTGCGATCCTGATCGGCATCCTCGCGGTGACCGGCGCCGGCTGGGCATTGGGCGATGTGCAGTACCAGGGCCTGGTTTCGCTGCCGCCGAGCCTGGCGCCGACCTTCCTGCAGCTGGACCTGCCGGGCCTGCTGCACCATGACGGTGGTGCGCCGATCGCCGTATTGCTGCAGGTGGTGCTGGTGTTCGTGCTGGTGGAAGTGTTCGATGCCACCGGCACGTTGTACGGCGTGGTCGGTCGCGCCGGCCTGCTGAAGCTGCCCGGCGCGCAGAAGCGTTTCGGCCGCGCGCTGCTGGCCGACAGCACCGCCATCGTGGCCGGTTCGGTGCTCGGCACCAGCAGCACCACGGCCTTTGCCGAAAGCGCCTCGGGCGTGCAGGTGGGCGGCCGCACCGGCCTGACCGCATTGGTGGTGTCGGCACTGTTCCTGGCCGCGCTGCTGTTCTCGCCGCTGGCGTCGATGGTGCCCAGCTATGCCACCGCGCCGGCGCTGCTGTTCGTGGCCGGCCTGATGCTGCGCGAACTGGTGGAGGTGGACTGGAGCGACCTGACCGAATCGGTGCCGGCCGCGCTGTGTGCGCTGGCAATGCCGTTCACCTACTCCATTGCCAACGGCCTGGCCTTCGGCTTCATCGCCTATGCCGCGCTGAAGGCGGGCACCGGCCGCTGGCGCGAAGTGCATCCGGCGGTGTGGCTGGTGGCGGTGCTGTTCACCCTGCGCTACGCGCTGGAATGATGCCTGGCTGAGGGTCGGTCGGAGCCCACTGCGCTGCGTAGGTACCTGACCCCGCAGCGCTGCAGCTACCAGCGCGGCTGTAGGCGGCCGTCGGTGGCGAAGCGCCAGCGTCCTTCGGCCCAACCCACGCCGAACAGGGCCAGCATCTGCGAGTAATAGGCCGGTGCATCGGCGCGTTGCTGCTCGGCGCTGGGCAGGCTGGCCCGCAGCGACTGCGCGCGCTCCGCTTCGCCCTGCGCGATCAGATAGGGCAGCAGGGCCGCGCGGAATCCGTAGTTGCCTTCGCCCTGCCCCTGGCCACTGCGGGTGTCGATCTTTTCCCACATCGGTGCACCACTGCGCAGGCGCTGCAGCGGTCCGGACAGCGCCGCCAGCTGCGCGCGGAACAACGGATCGCGCGATGCGGTCATGCCTGCCCAGGTGTAGCAGCGGATGGCGTCGTAGCCGCCGACCGCACCGCGCACCGGATCGACGACGAAGCGATCGCCTTTCCACGCCGCCCAGTCCGGTGCGAACCCGTGCGGGCTGCTCTGCTGCAGCAACTGCACGCTGTTGCGCGCCAGCGCCTGCCACGGCCCGCTGCGATCCTCCGCCGCAAAGCGGCGCAGCAGCGGCAGTGGCAGATAGCTGGGGTTGACCCGCGTGGCGTCCCCTTCAATGAACCCCTGTGGGCCTGGCAACAGCATTGGGCCGAGCCCGGGCAGATCCACGATCTCGCGCGCCCGCACCTGCACCAGCATGCCCTCCGCGATGGCCTTCAGCGCCGGACGGCGCCACAGCCGCGCGCCTTCCAGCAGCGCGTAGGCCAGCCAGAGATCGGAGTCCGAGGCCGGGTTGTCGTCCAGCACCCGCCAGGCGCCGGCGTCATCGCGTCCCCACAGCCAGGCCGGCAGGCGCTTGCCCATGTCGCCACCGGCAAGGTTGTCCTGGGTCCAGCCCAGGATGCGGTCGAACAGCGCCTGGTCGTTGTCGACCAGGGCGAAGAACAAGGCATAGGACTGGCCTTCGGAGGTGCTGCGCTGATCGTCCTGGCTGCGATCGATCATGCGCCCGTCGCGGCTCAGGCTGCTGTCGAGCAGTACCTGCCACGCCGGCCAGCGCGCGTCGGGCGCGGCCTGCACACGGCACACGCCGAGCAGCGGCAGCGTGGCGACCGCCTGCAGCAGGCGCCGTCGCCGCAGGTCAGCGGAATTCGCCATACGGCACCAGTGGTGATACGGGCAGCGGCAGGTTTCCCTGCCAGGGCTTGAAGGTGTAGCGCAGGTAGAGCTGGAACGAA
This sequence comes from Stenotrophomonas maltophilia group sp. LNF247, assembly GCF_054083135.1. NCBI lineage: Bacteria > Pseudomonadati > Pseudomonadota > Gammaproteobacteria > Lysobacterales > Lysobacteraceae > Stenotrophomonas > Stenotrophomonas maltophilia group sp. LNF247. The sequence continues at coordinate 22,273 of NZ_JBSRQL010000014.1, read as the reverse complement.
TTCGGCGAGAAATCGCGGCTGCGCTGGAGGGTGCCGGCAGCGCCCAGCACGAAGTGGTCGCCGAGGCGGCGCTCCACCGCGCCGTACAGGCGGTACCCGGTGCCCGTGCTGCTGCTGTCACCGGTGTACAGGCCGGCCTCGTCCAGCCGCAGCGGGCCGTACTGCGGCTCAAGCTGTGCAATCACGCGCTCGATCAAGGCCTGGTCGGGGAAACGGCTGATCGACGAGGTACGCGCACTGGACACACTGACCGAGCCATCCAGGCGCACCGACCACACGTCGTTGCGCCAGGCAAAGCTGACCGGCAGGCTCAGCGATGCATAGCGCTGCGGGCTGTAGTAGCCGCCCTGGCCCAGCGAGTAGCCGCCCAGGTCCTTCTGGTAGCGCCAGTACATCGCGGTGGTACCCACATCCAGCCGCATGTCGGGGCGCTGGATCAGCTTGTGGTACCAGCCCACCATCGCGCGTGCGCGGGTGTTGTCGACCACGTTGTGCCCGGTCAGCCGATGCCAGCTCCAGTTCGACCACACGCCATCGCGGCCGCCCTGGTCGTAGCCGAGGCTGAAGGTCACGCCGTTGGCGGTGACGCCGCCCCAGCTGATGCCGCTGCGCGGATCAACCGCACCGGCCTGCGACAGCAGCGAATTGGTCATCGGCCGCCGCGACAGCGTGGCGCCCCAGCCGAAGCGCCCGAGGTCGCCATTGAGGGTGACACCGCCAAGCCAGTTGCCGACCACGTAGTTGGACGGGGTGTGGCCGATATCGACGTTCCAGCGGTCATCCAGGGTGCGCCAGCCGACGGCGAAGCCGGCACCGGAGGTGCGCCGCTGGTGCACGAAGCGGGTGCAGCCCGGTGCGCGCAGGCGGCTGTCGTCGGCCTGCAGCAGATCCAGGTCACAGCTGCCGAAATCCTCGTCGTAGGCGCCGCTCTCATCGGTCTGGAAGCGGCCCGCATCGAAGCTGACCTGCTCGATGCGCGCCCAGCCCAGGCCACCGGCGAATGGCGCGTCCAGATGCGCGATGCGGGTATCGCGCGACAGCCGCGAAATGCCCGGCGTGCCATCGCTGCGGCGACCGGTGTCCTGCATCACCGTCAGGGTGGGATTCTCCTGCTGGTACAGGGTTTCCACATCGCTGCGCAGGCTGCGCCGCAACCAGTCATCGCCGGCTGTCTCGCGGCTGGCCAGGGTCAACGCGCGGTTGTCGCGCGGCGTGACCTGGCCGGGAGCCAACAGGCCGTTGTCGGCCATCGCCTGCGCGTACATGTCCAGCGCCTGCTGCGGATCATCGCGGCGCACCAGCCGTGCCGCATCACGCCAGGACTGTGCGTCTGGCCCGGCCTTGCGCGCAAGCAACGCGCGCAGGATCGCCAGGGCCTTCGTGTCCTCGCGCAGGTCGGTCCAGATGGTGGCGAGCTGACGCTGCTGGCCGATCTCGTCATCGTCCACTGCCGGCGGTGCGTCGTGCATCTGGCGGCGTGCGCTGGCCAGATCGCCGGTGCCAATCCAGGCCTGGACCTGGCCCAGCTGCGCATCCACATTGTCCGGCTGTGCGGCAAGCACGCGCTGGTAGTAGTGCAGCGCCTGCACGTGATCGCCGCGCAGGCGCGCCCACTCGGCCATCAGCAGATCATTGTCGGTGCTGGGCGGTTGCTGCTGCAGCAGCGCGATGGCTTCGGCCTCCCTGCCCTGCGCACGCAGATCCCACAGATGATCGACCAGCTGCTGCCGCTGCAGGCGCGCCGACAGCGCGCGGATGTCATCGTTCCACTTCGCCTGCGGCAGCGCGTCGAGTACCGCCAGCGCTTGCGGCAGCCGATCGGATCCCGACAGGTAGAGCGCCTGCGCGTAGCGCGCTTCGGCGCTGTCGTTATGCGTGGCCATGTCGGCCACCGCCGCGTCGGCCTCGTCCTGCCGGCCAGCGGCGCGCAGCTCGTTGGCCAGCGCGTAGGCCAGCCATGCATCGCCCGGCAGTTCGCCGTGCAGCTTCTGTCCCAGCATGATCGCGGTGGTCGCATCACCGGCAGCCAGCGCCTGCTCGCGACGCTCACGCAGGCGGCTGATCTGGAGCTGGCGCAGGTCTTCGGCATACAACCTGCGTTGCGCAGCGGGCAGTGCGTTGATGAAGGCTTCCAGCCGCTGCGGGTCGGTGCGGCCGTACAGCTGCACCAGCTTGCGGATCACGTTGGCATCGTTGGGCGCCATCCGCCGCGCAACCTGCAGCTGGCGTTCGGCTGCGGCGTCGTCACCGCGGGCCACGGCCACGTCGACCAGGCCCAGTGCAGCATTGACGTCGCGGGGCTGCTGGCGATGCGCCTGCGCATAGAGGCGCTCGGCCTCGTCCAGCCGGCCGGCCGCCAGCGCCGCATCGGCCTGGTCCAGCTGCAGCCAGTAGCGGGTGCTGGCGATCAGGTCGCGCCACTTGTCGTTGCTGTCGCCGGCCGGGGTGGCCTGCACCGCACGCTGGAAATAGCTGATGGCCTGCTCGCGGCGGCCCTGGCGCATCAGCGCCATGCCCAGCCCCCCCAACAGGTCGGGCTCGCGCGGATAGCCGCGCAACGCCTGCAGGAAAGCGCGCTCGGCCTCTGCATTGCGGCCTGCGTCGAGCAGCTGCTGGCCGCGCAGGCCGGCGCGCCACGCCGGGTCGCTGACCCGCTTGTGCTGGTCGGTGTAGCGCTCGCGCACCAACGCGATGTCGGCAAACGCTGGGTTGCGGGTGATGAAGTCCTGCAGCCGGCGCACGCTGCGGTCGTCGGCCGGCTGATCCTTCAGGTAGGCCCATTCGGCGTCCGCCGCCATGCCGCGGGCCTCCGGATTACGCCCCATGCGCTGCAGCGCGGCGAGCGCCTCTGCATCGCGGCCGGCAGCGAACAGCATCTGCGACAGCGCCTGCAGCAATGGCACATTGCCCGGATAACTGCGGTCCAGTTCGCCCAGCGCACGGATCGCCTGTGCACGCCCATCCGGCTGGCCGCCGCGCAGGCGCCAGTACTCCAGGCCCAGCTGCAGGCCGGGTGGATCATCGTTGAACAGGCGGCGGTAGATCGCCAGCGCTTCGGCGCTGCGACCACCGGCAGCGAACAGGCGCGCCTGCTGCAGATCCTGCTGCAGATCACCGCGGTAGGCCCTCCAGAGGCGTTCGCCGGCGGCCAGTTCACGGGTACCTGTACCGATCTCGCGCAGGCGCTTCAGGGTCGCCTCGGCATCCTGCAGCTTCTGTTGCGAGAGCTGCACTTCCAGGATCGCCACCAAGGTGCCGCGATCATCCGGTGCCAGCATGCGCAGCCGCGCCAGGGCGTCTTCGATCAGACTCTGGCGACCGGTGGCCTCACCGATGCGCACCTGCTGCAACAGCCACTGGCGCTGCTCGGCGACGGTTCCGCCCGGCGTATCGGGCAAGGCCTGCGCCGCGCAGGGCCCGGCACCGGCCAGTCCCAACAGGACGAGGCCGGACGCGGTGACCAGCGGATGCCGCGTACGTGCCATCAGTGCCCCGGGTCCAGGCGCTTGGCCGCGACCCAGCGCAGCGCGCGCCACAGCAGGAAGGCGACCATCAGCACCACCAGCGTGGCCAGCACCGCCAGCAGCGCCGGGTGGTCGGCCAGGTGGTACCACAGCAGCAGCCACCACGGCAGCGCGCCAACGTAGTAGTGATCACCGACGAACTGGCTGTGAATGCCCGAGGTACGCAGGATCGCCACCGAGCCGGCGATGGCTTCGCGCTTGCCGGTATCGCTGAGTGCATCGTGGAGCAGGCCGTAGTCGGCGGCATTGCTGGCGGCCAGCGAAACGATGCTGCGCTGCGCATGCGTCGGTGACTGCATGCCGATGATCGCGGCAAACGGTGCCTGCGCGCTCACTGCCACTTCGGTCACCGCTGGATCGCCATCGCGGCTGCCACGGCGGGCCTGTTCCATCGCCTGCTGCGGCGACGGAGACTGGCCATTGAGCAGGCGCGTGCGCTGGTCGTCGATCAGCAGCGACAGCTGCTGGCTACCGCGCAGTTCGGCCGGCAGGGCACCCAGCATCAGCAGGTCCGCATCCAGCGCGCTGGCCTGCTTCCAGTCATCGGACAGGCGCAGCCCATAGGCCGGATAGCCGCTCTGCACGCCCAGCCCACCGATCAGGTTCAGCAGCAGGCTGACCTGTGCCTCGTTGGCTTGGGGCGGCACCAGCACGACAGTCTCCGACAGATCGGCCATGCGGGTGAAGGGGAATCCACTGAGCGCGAACGCGGACAGGTCCGGCAGGCCCATGTAGTGATGGAATCCGGAGAAGTCGATGGTCGAGTCGTCTTCGATCGCTGCCTGCAGGTTGGGCGGCAGCACGGTCTGGCAATGATCGCGCTGCGCACTGCCCATCACGCTGGCAAAGTTGAAATCGAAACGCAGCTGGTTGCGGTCGCCCAGTTTGAGCGCCGGAATCAGCAGGCGACCGTCATCGGCACCGGCATCGCCAGCCAGCACCGGCAGGCGGATTTCCTCCAGGCCCTGCTTGCCGTTGCGGCGCACCAGCGGGAAGCTGGAGATGAACTGGTCGTTGATCGCCACGCCCAGCCGCGACTCATCGCTGCCAAACGGCGGCGTGTAGCGGTAGCGCAGGTTCAGCGGAATACCCTGGTTGCGCCAGATGAACAGATCCGGCGGCAGGTTGAGGTTGACCGTGATCGGCTGCGGCGACACGCCGTTGGCGTGCAGTTGTTGCGGATAGTCGAGCAGTTCAGCCAAGCGGACGGCGCGGTCGGTGCGTACCCAGTTCGGTGCGTCGTACGGCTTGCGCGGGGCCAGTGGCTTGACCTCATCGACACTGACCTGGCGGCCGCGGAACAGCACGTTGCCGGCCGCCATCGCAGCCACGGCCTTCTGCAGGTCGTCATCGTTGCGGCCCAGCACCAGCAGCAGCTTCCGCTGCGGATCCTCCGGCAGCGACATCAGTTCGATCATCGGGCCGTTCACCGGGGCATGGTTGGCGATCACCGGCGGGAACCTGCCGTTGACCGCCAGCACCACCGCGTGGCCCTTGTCCGGCAACGTGCCGAAGCTGACCGGGAAACGTGCCTGGCGCCACCAGCCGGACAGGCTGCCGAAGTACGAGGACATCACCGCCGCCGCCCGCTGCTGTGCCAGGCTCGGCGCAGCGGCGAACACCACTGGCAGTTCCAGCCGTGCTGTATCACGCGGATCGAAGAACGGCAGCGGGAAGTTGGCCAGGTCGTCCTGCATCGCCAGCGGCTGGCCGCCCAGGCGCAGCGTGCTGTTGCTCGAGAGATTGACCCACAGCGAGCTGTGCGTCGGCTCTTCGCAGATGTCGGTGTAGTGGCCGACGAACTCCAGGCGGACCTGGTTGAAATCAGCAATCAGGCGCGCGTCCAGCGGTAGCTTGGCCTGCACCGGGCGGCCCAGCTGCTCGTTGCTGATCGGCACCACGCCCATCATCGCGTCGTTGAGATAGACCCGCAGGTGCGACAGGGTCGGCAGCAGCGACGGTGAAGGCGTGAAGCTCAGATCCAGCTCGGCATCGCGGACCAGGCGGTCACGGCGGACCTGGAACTCGAAGGTGGTGGCATTGCGCACGCCCGACAGCAGCGTGTCCTGGCGGCGCCCCAGCTGCGCGAAGGTGTTCTGCCGCTGCCAGGGCCAGGCGCTGCCCGCCCAGGTCTGCGCCAGCGCGGGCTCGGTACCGGTGGCAGGCGTGGTGGCTGGCGCGGCCGGCACCCCCGGCGCCGGCGGAGCGGCAGGCGCGGTAGTGGGAGGGACAACCGGCGCCGGGGCAGGCGCGCTGTTGCCTGACGCCACGGGCAGGGCCAGCAGGGGCAGCAGCAGCCAACGCAGAGAGGACGGACGGGTCATGGACGAAGCCCTGGATCAGCGGCTGGGTCAGCCGGGTGGGAAGGAAGCGGACGTTGCGGAGCAAAACTGGCCAGCCATCGCAGCAGGCGACGGTTCCAATGTGCGGGGCGGTCGAGGTCGAACGGTGCGAAATCACCCATCCGCCGGTAGCCGCGCCAGCCCAGGACCAGCACGCTCCACAGGCTGCGCGGCAGGCTCTTGGGCTGGTAACCGGCGTGCCAGTCAAGCCAAGCATCGGCGCGGGCGAAGGTGCATTGGGCGAACTCGACGCGCTGGCGCTCGTCCTCGAACAGCAGCAGCAGGCCCAGTCGCTGGCCGACCGTGCGTTGCACGCGCGCCGGGAATGCGAACTCGCGGCGACCCCGCCCCAGCAGCACCTGCACGCGCTGGCCTTCGGCCAGCTGTGCGTCTTCGCCGAGTTCGACGCCCACGCCATCGTTGGAGTAATCCTGCAGCACGCCGCGCAGGCGGCGGCCATCGGGCACCTGCAGCGCCATCGGCAGACGGGTGGTGACGCGATGCGTGCGTCGCACCTGCTGCACTTCGGCCGCCACCGCCAGCGCACCGCCGATGATCAGCAGGTTGTACAGCACCCACAGCGAACTCACGATCACCGTGCCACGTTCGTCAAGTGGGCCGTGCACGAAGCGCCACACGGCAAAGCACAGGCCCAGCACGTTCAGCAGCGCCAGCACCAGGTAGGGCTGCGCCACGCGCCAGTCGAAACGATCGCCGGCCTGGGTACCGCCCTTGTCGGTGACGTTGAACTTGCCGCGGCCCGGACTGAACAGCGCCACGGTGGTGGGCCGTGCGATGTACCAGGCCAGCACCGTCTCGTACACCTCACCCCAGAACGGACGCCGGTACTTACCCTGGATGCGTGCGTTGGTCAGGCTGGCGTGGGCCATGTGCGGTACCACGAACAACAGGATGGCCAGCGCCGGTGCGTAGATGATGTACACATGCAGCAGCAGGAACGCCAGCGGCGCAGTGAGGAACACCAGGCGCGGAATGCCAGCCAGGAAATGCAGCATCGCGTTGGCATAGCAGAAGCGCTGGAACAGGCTCAGGCCCTTGCCCAGCAACGGGTTGTCGATGCGGAAGATCTGCACCATGCCACGCGCCCAGCGGATGCGCTGGTTGACGTGCGCGCCGAGGCTGTCGGTGGCCAGGCCGGCCGCCTGCGGAATGCGCAGGTAGGCCGAGTTCCAGCCCTTGCGGTGCAGCCGCAGCGCGGTGTGCGCATCCTCGGTGACGGTCTCGGTGGCAAACCCGCCGATGGCATCGATGGCTTCGCGCCGCAGCACCGCGCAGGAGCCGCAGAAGAACGCCGCGTTCCACAGGTCGTTGCCGTCCTGCACCAGGCCGTAGAACAGCTCGCCTTCGTTGGGATCGCTGCGGAACACCTGCAGGTTGCGTTCGAATGGATCGGCCGAGAAGAAGTGGTGCGGGGTCTGCACCAGCGCCAGTTTGGGATCGCGCAGGAACCAGCCGCAGGTGATCTGCAGGAACGACCGCACCGGCAGGTGGTCGCTGTCGAAGATGGCCACCAGCTCGCCATCGATCAGGGTCAACGCATGGTTGAGGTTGCCGGCCTTGGCATGGCGGTTGTCGGCACGGGTGATGTAGTTGACCCCGGTGCGCTCGGCGAATGCGCGGAATTCTTCGCGCTTGCCATCATCAAGGATGTGGAGGCGCAGCTTGTCGGCCGGCCAGTCCAGGCCCATCGCCGCGTACACGGTGTGCCGCACCAGCGCCAGGTCTTCGTTGTAGGTGGGGATCAGCACATCCACCGTCGGCCACTGGCGGATATCGGCCGGCAACGGCGCCGGGCGGCGCCGCAGCGGCCAGGCCACCTGCACGTAACCGAGCATCAGTACGAGCCACGAGTAGGTTTCCGCCGCCAGCAGCACCACGCCACAGACCAGGTCGAAGGTGCTGTTCCAGTTCAACGTGGCCGTATAGCGCCACCACAGGTACCGGCAGGACACGGTGATCGACAGCACGACCAGTACCAGCGTCGCATAGCGCCCCTGCATGCGCCGCACCAGCAGCGCGATGGCCCACAGCAGCACCACGAACACGAACTGCGCCAGATAGGTGAACGGCTGGGTGATGCACAGCGCCGCCAGCCCCAGCGTGGCCAACCCGACCAGCAGGGTCAGCAGGTGCCGCGAACGCGGCGACAGGCTGCCCATCTTCCGGCCGAACCACGCCGCCACGCGGCTGTTCCAGAATTCACTGGGTGCATCGCGCATGGCGCGCAGGTAGCGCAGGCGGCCGCGACCGGCCGCACCGCGCAGTTCGGCAATGCGTTCGCGACGGGCCCGGGCCAACCGTTGCCGCCTCAGCGAGGGCTGCGGTACCAACCGCACCACCGACAGCCACATGGCCTGGATCAACAACCGCAGTGGATCGCCCGGGCGCCAGCGGCGGTCACCCTGGATCTGCGGGAAGGCGTTGCGCAGGCGCGGGGCCTGTGCCTGCCATGCCGGCCCTTCCAGGCGCAGGAACGCCCAGCCCACGCACTGCAGCAGCCACAGCAGCGAGCGGGTTGGCCAAGGCGCATGCACGCGTTCGCGCAGGCGCCCCCAGTCCAGGTAGTAGACGCGGGCGCCCATCAGCGTGTCCCCGCAACGGGCTGGCGCCGTGCGGCCTCGGCCAGGCACCACAACACCAGGCCATCGACATCGGCAGCGGCCAGCGAATCGGTCGCATAGCGCCCCAGTGGCTGCTTGCTGGCCAGCGCGGAGGGCACCCGCGCATCCTCGTGCAGCGGCTGCGGCACCAGCCGCGGGCCGTGCGCGTGAAGCCACAGCTGCATCAGATCGCGCTGCACCGGGATGACCGGGTCATAGCGGTTGGCCAGCAACAGGCGTGTGTCCTCCGGCTGCCGCTGCAGGAACACGTGGCTGACCGGATCGACACAGGCCAGGCGCAGCGGCAGCGTGCAGCGCACGTGCTGGTTGATGGCCGCTGCATGCGCCGGCAGGCGCTGCGGCAGGTCGAACAGGATCCAGTCGAACTGGGTCTCCAGCAGCGGAATGCGTTCGGCCCAGGTGCCCGGTGCCTGTTGCAGCTGCTGTTCGATGCGCATTGCGGCCTCGCTATCGACGCGACCATAGGGCAGCACCGCAAGTCCTGCTGCAACAGCGTAGGCGGCATCACGCCAGTCCGTGCCGTCCAGCTGCGCGCGCCCCCAACCGTTGTCCACGTCGGCAGGCAGCCCCAGGTGCAGGCCGAGCATCTGGTCCGGACTGCATTCGACCAGCAGGACGCGCTGGCCCTGCGCGTGCAAGCCCTGGCCGAGTGCGGCCAGCACCGTGGTGACACCGGTTCCGCCATGGATGCCCTGCAGCGACAGCACGGTGCTCATCGGCGCGGCTCCAGTTCGGCCAGCAACGGCCAGCGCGCCAGCGCCTGGGCACGCTCATGCTGGGCAGAGAAGTCCACGTAGGGCAGCCCCGGCATGCCCAGGCTGCGGCGCAGCAGGTCGATATCGTCCTCTTCCACGGACAGCGTGACCGGTACGGCAAGGATGTCGGCAGGCATCAGCGTGCCTCCTCGGGGTAGGGGCTCCAGGCCTGGCTGCCCTGCAGCTGCAGCCAGGGCTTGCCGGCGTACTCGATGACCTTGGCGCCTTCGTTTTCCGACACCGACGGTGTCTGCGGCAGCCCCTTCAGCAGGCTGTCCCAGTTGCGCTCGCTCGGCGGCGACTGGGCGTTGAGCGCGTACACGCGCGAAACCAGCTCGGACACGGCCAGGTAGCTGCTCGGTTCGGGGACATGACGCGGGCCGCCGGCCGCCGGCGCGCCCATGCCGATCAGCTTCACGCCCACCGGCACGTGGGTGATCGACGGGCTGGGAATCTCGCGCATGCCCGGAATCTGCATGCGGTCGCCATGCAGGGCCGCGCCATGCTCGGGTACCACCACGATCATTGCGCGGCGGCCACTCTTCTCCACCGCATCGACGAAACCGGCCATGTCGCCCAACACCATTTCCGCACGTGCCTTGTAGTCGGCGGCATTCGAACGGCCATCGGCGCCGACGATGCGGTTGCCATCGTGCAGCGAAATCGTGTTGTAGAACAGCGCCACCTGCTGGCTGGACCCGGCCAGCCGCTGTTTCCACCACGCCATCAGCACATCGCCATCGCGGCGCAGCGGCGACTTGTCGAACGCCACCAGCGCTTTAGGAAACGCGCTGATATCCATCGGCTGTGCCTGCAGCCCGCCGTACTGGTGCAGTTCACCGATGAAGTCGTCGAAGTGACCGTCGTGGTTCATCGCCAGCTCGCTCTGGAAGCCCAGACGCTGCAGGTTCGAGAACAGCTGGCACTCGGCCGGCACCGGATCGAACAGCCCGGTATGCGAGGTCTGGCCACAGCTGGCGCGCAGCAGGCGGATCGCCGCCGGGCCGCTGTAGGCGGTTGCCGAGTTGAAGTCGTCGAACACCACGTCCATGTGGTCGAGCAGATTGTTCTGGCGCAGCCCCACTTCATCCAGATCGCTCCATGCCAGCGAGCAGATGTTGAGGATGATGACGTCGAACGGCGCGCCGCTGCCCGGTGCCGGGAAGCTGGTCTTGAGGCTGGCCTGCTGCTGGTAGAAGCCTGCCAGCCATGCGTTGAGCGTCTCGTTGTTGGCCGGCGGCAGGCCGCCACCTGAAGTGCCTGCGACGCTGGTGGTGGCCGCGGTGGCGGTACCCTGCCCCCAGTTCCAACCCGCCGGCATCGGTATCGCCATCACAGCCAGGCCAAGCATGCCCAGCACGCTCAGAGTGGTGATGCGCAGCCACGGCTTGAGCAGTACGTAGGCCAGCACCAGCATCGCCAGTACCGCCACCATCTGCCAGTTGATGAAGCGCTGGGCCAGCTCGAGCCAGTAATCCGCCGAGAAGTCCAGCACGCCAGGTTGCACCAACAGGCGCCGGAACGGCGGCCACCAGGTGTCCTGGTAGTACAGCGCCACGCCCACCGGTACCGCAGCGACAGTACGCGCGATGCGTGCCCAGCGCCAGCGCAGTGGAACCAGCAGCGCGCCCAGGAACAGCAGGTTGGGCAGGATCTTCAGATCCAGCGCGCCCATCCAGGCCAGTACCACCTTGGACAGGAAATACAGGTTCCAGCCGCGCAGGTCGGCCCAGGCGAAGGGCGATGCGGGAGCCACCTGCGGACTCATGCAGCCCCCCGCGGCGCACGCAGGCGTACACCGGCGCGGCGCAGGTGGCGAGGGGGCAGCCAGCGCGCGGCACGGCGGCCCAGCGCACGCCACAGCGTACCGAGCATGGCACCGAAGGGAATCATCACGAGCGCACAGGCGACGATCAGGGTCCAGAGTTGCTGGTCGGTGGTCATGCGCGATCTCCCAGTCGCAGCGGCTTCGGGACAGTGAAAACAGGCGCCTCCAGCGCCGGGGCCACCGGCGGCAGGACGGCGGGGGCTTCGGGCAGGACCTCGGCCTCCGGATCGCTGCTGCCGGCGTTCATCGCTGCAATGTCGTATTCGGCCAGACGCTGGTAGCCATCGAACAGCTCCCGCCAGGGCAGGCGGAACAGATTGCCCAGGGCCTGTTCGACCGCATCACGCCGGCACCCGAACAGGAACAGGCGCACCTGCCCGCGGTAGACACAGGCCAGATCGCCCTGGCGGCGGATGCGCAGCTGCTGCAACGTCTGCTCGGCGCGCAGGCCGGCCACCGGCTGCAACGCCAGCACGGCGCTTTCCACCGCGCTGCCGTCCTGGTCGATGCGTTCGCCAGCGATCTGGCGGAAGCGTGCGGCGTTGACCAGGCCGCTTACCGGTGGCGGCCGATGCGCACGGATCAGCGGCTCCGGATCGTCAGCCAGCTGGCCCTGCCAACGCTGACGCTGCACGGTTTCCAGCAGGGTCAGCAGGCGCGGCAACGGCGTGGCTGACGGCACTACCAGGCTGCAGCCGCACTGCATCAGCAGCCGCTCATCAGCGTAGCGCAGGCAGGGCTGCAGCTCGCGCACCACCAGTTTCAGGGCATTGCCACGTTCCCGGCGCAGGCGGTGCAGCAGTCGGGCCAGTGCATCCACCTTGGCGTTCTCGTCGATGGCCAGCACTACGGTGGCCTCGCGCGCCTGCAGCGCGGCCGGCAACAATCCAGCCCAGCCGTCATACAGGTGCCAGGCTGCCGACAGTGGCGGCGCACCGTCCAGTACTTCGGTCTGGGCCAGGAAGACATCGCGATCACTGCCACTGGTGGCATCGACCCCAGTCCCGGCGGCATCGGCCTCGGCCAGATGGCGCAGCCCGCGGCTTTCCTGCTCGACGCCGAACGATCGCTGGGCCACCACGCCATGGCTGTTGGACCAGTAGTGCAGCAGCAGCTGCAGGGCACCACGATGCGGATGCAACTGGGCCACACCGGCGCAGCTCCGGTTCAATGACAACAGGCGCGGGGCCAGGGTCGCCACTTCGCCATGGCACAGCAACAGCAGCACCTGCTGCGCCTGCCCGGCCCAGTCCTGCAGCTGCTGGCACCAGCGCGCCAGCCGGGCATCATCCCAGCCGTCCAGCGCCGCCACCGGGAACTGCACCACGCTGAGCCGGGTGCGCACCGAGGCGGTGCGCGGCAGATCGGCGGTCAGCCCGCGCAGCGCCTGCTGCATGCCGTGATGCGACCGCTGGAACAGCCGCAGGCGGGCCGGCCCCTGATCGGCCGGCAGCAGCGTCAGCATCGATTCGGGCCCCCGCCCCAGCGTGACCAGCACGGCCTCATCCAGTGCGTCGGCCGTGGCCAGCACACCGGCACCGAGCAGATCCGTCGGCGCGCTGCCCGCGGCAACGACCCAATACAGGCCCCCGCTGCGCATCTCCACCAGTTCGGTGGGCAGTCCGGCAATGGCAAGGTGTGTTGCTGGCACGCCGGATCCTTTCATTGCCCCTCACCCAGGCCGACGGCCCGGCAGCGGGGGCGCTGCAGTGGAGAGGGGATCATTTCCATGACGCACATCACATTCATGTGTCTGTACGGCAATGATAGCCCTGATCTTCACGTCTGCGGGATCAAGACGCAGTCAACGCCCCCCCCCGCGGAGCGGGGGGGGGAGGCTCCAAACTCAGCAATGGGAGACCTGCGCTACTCGTACTGGATGGTGAACGTCGCCTGCCCGTTGGCGGTGCCCGCACCGACGGTACCTGCCTGGGTCTGCACATAGCGCGCGCGCAACGGCAGCGCCATGACGCTGGTACCCGGCGCCGTAGTGCCGACGTTGATGGTCTGGCCGAAGCGCACTTCTCGCTCGGTGCTGCCGTCGCGCTGGACCATCTGGATGCCGATGCGCGTGGCGCTGTTGCTGGCCGCGCTGAGCTTGAGCACGCCCGGCATGTTCGAGCTGTCCTGGTCGGCGTCGAGGCGGATGCCGATCTTGCTCTGGTAGGCGGCCACGTTGCTGCCCTGGCAGTTCAGGCGGATCTCGAAATCGCGATCAGCGGCCTTGGAGCCGACACCGGTGAAGGTGGTGTTGGGCACGCTGCCGAAGTCGACGGCGATGTTGCGGCTGCCGGCCTGCACTTCGCAGGTCGGGCTGACCACGGTGGTGCCCGAGCCCTTGAAGGTCGAGGTCAGCTCCGGACGGCCAGGACCGTCGCCGTCGAGATAGTAGGTGGTGAAGCGGCCGTTGGGCGCGATGATGCCCGAGCCCGTCTGCGCGGCGGTCTTGATCAGCTCCACGCGGAAGCGGCCACCATTGAGGGTCAACGTCCGGTTGCCCCCCAATTGCAGCGTGTGCGGGTAGTAGGTCTGGATGGTGCCCGAATCACGATAGACACGGATACCCACTCCCGCTACATCGGTCGCATAGACGTTGCTGAAACCCGGGACTGCGTTTTGCTGTGCGGCGTTGACGAAACGCCCGTTGGCACTACCGCCCCAGCGATCGCAGTAGCCGATGCTGTCGCGCTGGTTGATCGGCACGATCAACTCCTTGATCACACCACCGACGGGCAGGCTGGGCAGGATCACGATCTGCCCCATGTCCATCTGCACGTCCTGCGCGACAAAGCCCTGCTGGGTGATATAGCAGGTCGCCAACGCCGGGCTGGCCACGGCGATACCCCCCATCACGGCCATGGCGGCAAGCAGCGTGCGGCTGCGGGAAGAAATCATCGGCATGCTGCCTCCAGCGGGATGAAGCCGGTCTTGGACGCATCGGCGCCCGCCGGAACCTGGTAATCGATGGTGCAGCGCTGGTCTGCACCGGCGCCCCACTCCACCAGCAGGCGGCCCTGGCTCTTTTCACTGCGCACGTACAGGCGGCCGCCCTGGCTGACCATGCCCACCGGCTGGCCCTGCTCATCCTTGACCTGCGCACCGAACGGCATGCTGCGGCCATCGGCATTGCGTACCTGGATCAGCAGCGCATTGCCCTTGCGGGTATCGAAGCGCAGGTAGCTGATGGCACCGGCGAACGGCGCGATCGACTGGCTGGTGCTTTCCAGCTCGACGTCATGGGCCATGCCCTGCGGGTCAAGGGTGACGGTGTTGAGGCGGTACGGCGACACGTACGGCACCACGGCGTAGCCGCGGCCATCGACGCGCAGGCCCGGGGCGTTGCTGACGATCGCATCGCGCGCACCCGGCGCTTCCACCAGCACCATGGTGTCGCCCCGCTGCGGAGTGAAGGTGAAGCCGCCCGGATGCACGACCACGCTGCCGTTGGCACCGACCGAGGCCTGGCGGAAATCACGCGAGTGGCTGTAGGTGGCATTCAACGCGGAGTAGCGGCTGCGGTACTCGGCGTTGCCGACCGCCGTGGTGCCCCCCTCGCGGGAATCGGACAGCGCCACGCCGTAGCTGAAGTTGTTGTCGACGCCGGCCGACCCGGTGATGCCGACGCGGCTGTTGTCGTAGCCACCACGATCGCGCATGCCCAGATCGGCGCTGAACGACACCGGGTGGGTACCCCGGCCCAGCGGCACGCTCATCGACAGCAGGTACTGGGTATCGGAACGGCCGAGCACGCCCTCTTCGGTGCGCAGCGCCGAGAAGCCGTAGTTCACCGAGCGCCAGGCGTTGTTGTAGCCCACCTGGTACTGCTTGGAGGTGCCCGAACGATCATAGAAGTCGCGCACCGAGCCGGTCACGTACAGCGCGCCGCCGCGACGTCCCAGCGGCTGGTTCAGCGTTATCTGGAACTGGCTGCGCTGACGGCCACGGGTGGTCGGATCGATGCCGCGCGTGTCCGAATCACGGCCATACAGCGCATCCTGCAGGCTGTAGAAGCCTTCGGTCGAATAGCGGTAGGCGGCCAGGGTCAGATTGGTGCCGGTCTCGCCGATCATGTTGCTGTAGCTCAGCCGCACGCTGGCGCCGGTGTGGCTGCCGTAGTGGTCGAACGAGGTACGCGCATGGGTGACGTCGGCAGCGAACGCACCGACCGGCGTGGACAGGCCGACGCCATACAGCAGCGACAGGTAGCCGTCGCTCAGCGCAGTGCCCCCGTACAGGGTCAGCTGGTTGCCGATGCCACGCTGGTAGGTCCCCTGCACCAGCCAGGGTTCGTCGGCCAGCAGCTTGTTGCGCACCTGGCCGGCGGTCAGCGAGTAGCGCGACACGCCTTCGCGCAGCATCTGCGGCACCGAGCCGAACGGCACCTTGAATTCGCGGCGGCGGCCATCGGCCTCGATCACGCTCACTTCCAGGTCACCGCCGTAGCCGGTCGGGTACAGGTCGTCGATGACGAAGCTGCCCGGCGAGACGGTGGAGGAGTAGATCAGCTGCTGGTTCTGGCGCACTTCGATGCGCGCATTGGTCTCGGCGATGCCGCGCACCACCGGCGCGTAACCGCGCAGCGAGTCCGGCAGCATGCGGTCGTCGCTGGCCAGGCTGGCACCACGGTAGCCGATCGAATCGAACAGTTCGCCGGTGGTGTAGGCCTCACCGATGGTGAGCATGCCGCGCACCTGCGGGATGCCGCGTTGTGCGTAGGTGGCGATGCTCTGCCAATGGCGGCCGTCACCCTCGGACCAGGTCAGGTTGGAATCATGGCGGAACTGCCAGCCGCCCAGGTTCAGGCCGGCGTTGAGGCCGAGGTAGGCGCTGCGGTTGCGCTGGCCACCTTCCACACGGCTGTTGCTGTCGATGGCGTTGAAGCTGTAGCCGACGAAGCCGGCATTGATGCCACGGTCCCACAGCGCCGGGTTGACGTAGCCGCGCGCCTCACGGCGCAGGAACACCTGCGGGATGCTGAGGTCGTAGCGCAGGTTGCCGCTGTCATAGACACCATAGGCATTGGCCATGCGCTGCTGGACCGGCACGCAGCTGGTCTTGTCGGTGGGCACGGACGGATCCTGCTGCAGCAGCACGGCCTCGCTGTCCACGCCCATTTCTTCCAGCATCGGCAGCGGCAGGCAGGCGTCGACACGGCCCTGCGCATCGGCCTTGAACTGCAGATCGCGACGGCCCTGCCAGGCACCGTTGACGTAGACGTCGACACGATAGTTGCCGGCCACCATCGGATTGCCGTTGCTGAAGGCCGCCAGGTCGACCTGCTTGGCCTGGCCAGACAGGAAGCTGGAGTTGAACTGGGCCGATTCCGGTGCACGCGCATTGGCCGCACCACTCTGCGCCATCAGCGCCTGTTCGCCGAGATTGGCCGGGGCAGCCAGCGCCCATCCTGGGCAGGCCACACCAGCAACCAACAGGCAAAGCGCCTGATGGATCGACAATGTCAATCTGTTTCCGATCACACTGACATTCCTTCAATTCGCCGCACAGCGGCGGTGGCGGGATGCGCAGGCCAGGGGCCGGCGCGGCGCGTTCAGCCCCCGGTGCTGCCGAGGCGGATGGTGTGTTCCACCCGGCCGCCGTAGTCGTTGATGGTGATGAAGCGGACCTGGTCGGTGCCCGCCGGTGCGGCGAACTCCAGGCTCTGCTTCGGCGCGACCATCGCGCCCTTGTCCTCGACGGCCTTTTCACTGCTGCCGGTCACGGCATGTACTTCGGCCAGAGTGACGTGGAAGGGGCTCGGGTTTTCCACCCGCAGGCGGTCGCCATTGCGGGTCCAGCGCAGCGCTGCCGGCGCGTCGTTGGCGACGCCCTTCAGGCCCTGCGGCCGGTAGAAAAGCTTCAGGCGCGAACGGAACGCGACCTGCAGGTAATTCTGTTCGCCGCTTTCGGCGTTGTCCGGGGACGGCGGCACATCCAGCACGTTGAGCCAGAACACCGACTCACGGTCGGTCGGCAGCTGCGCGCCGGAGAAGATCAGTCGCAGCGCCTGGCTGCGGCCCGGCTCGACACGCGCGATCGGCGGTGTAAGCACGAACGGGGCATCGCTGGTATCGGCGGTCTGGTTGGCATCGCCACTGTCGATCCAGGCCTGCACCAGCGCCGGCGAATCGCCCACGTTGTCGACCTGCACGGTGACTTCGCGCGCCTGCGCCGGATAGATCACTCGCGTGCCATTGACCACCACGCCGGCCAGTGCGTTCTGGCAGAAGGGCAGCGTGAACGCTGCCAGCAGCAGCGCCCGGGGAAAGAATGCTTTCATCGGAAGTACTACGCTCGAGGGGTGTGGCCAGCGGCCGCGGAACACCGGCCGGCGCGAACGCCGGCCAGTGGGGGCATGACTGCGATCAGTTGTAGATGATCGTGTACTTGACGCTGCTGGTGACGTCGCCCGGGGTGGCGGCGGCAGTGGCGTAGTACTCAGCGTAGTAGTTCAGGTCGGCCGAGCCGTCGGTGCCGACGGTGACCCACTGCGAGTTGGTCTGGGCCAGGCCAGCACCAGCCGCCTTGATCGGCAGGAACTGGTTGTTCGAGCCCAGCAGCTGCAGCTGCACGTTGGTGGCAGCGTTGGCCGAGGCCTGGTTGACCAGGCGGCCACTGTTGAAGTCGACGGTCGAACCCGGCTCGAAGTAGGTGGCGACGTTGCCGGCGCTGCACTTGGTCAGGTTGATGGCGAACGGGGTGCGGCCCGCAACGGCGCCGGCGGTGGCCAGGGTGTTCTTGGACACGGTCGGCAGCGTCACGGCGAAGTCCTTGCCGCCCGGGGTCGAGATGGTGCAGGTCTTGTCGGTCACCTTACCATTGAAGGTGATGGTGCCGTCGGCGGCGTTGGCGGCCAGCGGAGCGGCGGCCAGCATCAGAGCGGCGATGATATTGATCTTGTGCATTCGCTTTTACCTAACCCTACTGAAGAGATGAGAAGTAGAGGAGGAAGCAAGGAGCACTGCCGGGCTAACAAGACCCATCCTTGCGTCTCACCTGTGGCCGGACTCGGACGTAGCTTTCCCTGAATCCGTGACGCAAGTATAGGTGCAAGTGTGATGAAAGTCTCATTATTTTTCTGAACGTCAATTCATTGACGTTGGAAATGTGACGTGATAGCCGAAATCAGGACCCACGGGGGTTCGGGAACCCGACGGTCGCCGGATCAGGTCAGAAGCGACCCTGGATGACGCTTCGGGTGGCGCGTTCGGCATGCACGGAAACAAACCTTTTCCCGGCGGAAATCGCCTTCTTTGATGCGCATCACTCTTTCTTGGTGATGGCCCTAGCAGATTCGGAATCGTCCTATTAAAGGCTGATCGAAGCTGTCGCTAACTAGGACACACCGAACCAGAGAACGTGTCATGAGGAATTCCATTCTGCTGTGCGTGGCCCTGATGTCCGTCAGTGCGCTGGCCCAGGCCAGCAGCGGCAGCATCCGTTTCAGTGGCCGCATCGCCGAGCCGGGCTGCACGACGAATCTGTCCCAGGGCGAGCTGAGCCTGGCCGCCTGCCCGCCGTCGGCCAAGGGCTCGACGGTGGAAGTGACGGCGCTGGCCAACGGCCAGGCCGCGACGCTGCGCGACGGCAAGCGCCACGGCCAGAAGCTGTCGGTGTCGGCCAGCGCGCTGCGCGCCGGCGATATCGCCTTCTCCGAGCGTTACAGCGTGCAGGCGTCGACGCAGCAGCCGCTGCAGGGCGCCTATCTGGTGGTGGTCGACTACCTGTAAGCCGGCACGCTTACGCCGGCGGCAGCTCGAACACCTGGCGCAGGTAGGCCAGGTAGCCCGGGTCGTCGCACATGCTCTTGCCTGGCGAATCGCTGAGCTTGGCCACCGGCTGGCCATTGCAGCGGACCATCTTGATGACGATGTTGAGCGGCGTTGGCCCCAGATCATTGGTCAGGTGGGTGCCAACGCCGAAGGCGACCTGGCAGCGACCACGGAAGTAGTCGTACAGGCGCATCACCTTGGCGATGTCGAGCCCATCGCTGAACACCAGCACCTTGGTGCGCGGATCCACCCGGCGCTGCTGGAAATGCGCCAGCATGCGGTCGCCCCAGTCGAACGGATCGCCCGAGTCGTGGCGGACACCGTCGAACAGCTTGCAGAAATACATGTCGAAATCGCGCAGGAACGCGTCCAGGCCAACCACGTCGGACAGCGCGATGCCGAGGTCGCCACGGTACTCGCGTGCCCACGATTCCAGTGCCGCCACCTGCGAATCACGCAGGCGCGGGCCAAGTGCCTGGAATGCCTGCAGGTACTCATGGGCCATGGTGCCGTGCGGGGTCATGCCGTACAGGCGGGCGAAGTGCACGTTGCTGGTGCCGACCAGTTGCGGGCCGAGCGCATCGCGCAGCAGCGGCAGCAGGCGCGCATGCCAGTCACGCGAATAACGGCGGCGGCTGCCGTAGTCGGCAATGCGGCACTGTTCGAAACCGGGAGTATCACGCAGCAGCGCGGCCTTGGCCTGCAGCCGACGCTCGCCCTCGGCAAAGTCGGCGGTGGTGGTGTTGCGGAACCAGACTTCGTTGATGATCGCCAGCAGCGGGACTTCGAACAGGATGGTATGCAGCCACGGGCCAGTGATGTCCAGTTCGATTTCGCCGGGCACGGCCGTCGACGCGCGCAGCTGGATGTACTTGCGGTCCAGATGGAACAGGCCGAGGAAATCGGCAAAGTCGGGCTTCACGAAGCGCAGGCCGCGCATGTAGTCCAGTTCCGCGTCGCTGAAACGCAGGCTGCACAGGTGGTCGATCTCTTCGTCGATCTGGTCGATGTAATGGGCCAGGTCGATGCCGGGCGTGCGGCACTTGAACCGGTACTGCACCTGGGCACCGGGGTGCTGGTGGAGCACCGCCTGCATCATGGTGAACTTGTACAGGTCGGTGTCGAGCAGGGACTGGATGATAGGCATGAGGCGGATTATGCGCCCGGACGGGTGAACCGGGGTGGCCGCGGGCACGCTCGGCTCTCCGCGTGGGTAGATCCGCGCCATGCGTGGATGCAGGTTCGGCCCTACAACGACCTGCGCAACAGGCGCGGTACCAGCATCAGGGCGTGCCCCCAGATCGCGGCCCACACCGCCACGCGCACCGGCAGCGAACGCTGCCTGGCCTCGAACTTCTGAAAGTAGCGCCACAGGCCCCTGTGCTTGTGCCATTCAACGAAGAATGGCCGCGATCGGCTCGAGACGCCACGTACATGGGTGACCTGCAGGTCGTTTGCAATCGCCACCACGGCCCCGGCTTCGCGTGCACGCCGGCACAGGTCCAGGTCTTCGGCGTGCAGACGATACCCGGCGTCCCAGCCTCCGATCCGGTCGAACAATGCACGCGGCATCATCAGCAGTGCGCCAGACAGTGCCGGCACCCGCTGCAGCACCTGCTGCGGGTCACGCGGCAGCGCCAGCTTCGAGCCCTTTCCCGGCGAGCGCAGCATCATCAGGAAATCCGGGTCGCGGCGGCGCACGGCTTCGTCGGCATGGCCCTGCTCGTCCACCTGCTCGACACCGAGCAGGCAATCGCCCAGTGCTTCCGCCCGGCTGCGCAGTGCGGCCAACGTCTCCGGCTCGACCATCAGGTCCGGGTTGATGAAGGCCAACCAGGGGCTGCGCGAATCGGCCACGCCCTGGTTGTTGGCAGCGGCGAAGCCGGGATTGTCCGGGTTGCCGACGAAACGCACGCGCGGATCGTGGCTGGCATGGCGCTGCACGATGTCCAGCGTGCCATCCATCGAGCCATTGTCGATCACCCGGATCTCGGCCACGTCCTGCGCCTGGCGCAGGCGCGAGAGGCAGGCATCGATGGTGCTGGCGCTCTGGTAGGTCACGACGATGGCGGCGATGGCAACATTCAAGCGAGTGACTCCGGCGCGGAAGGAACGAACAGGTCGCCCTGTTCCTTCGGCATTATCGCCTGCCGCATGCGCTGCTGCAGGTCGGCGCGCAGCCCGTGCAATGGATCGTGCATCAGGAAATCGGCCAGGCGCGGCACCCAGCCAGGCCAACGCGCAGCCAGCGCCTCAAGGTCGCCATCGCGGCTGGCCGCCTCGCCCGCCCGGCTCACAAAGGCGGTCTCGCACAGTACGTTGCGCCAGCCCAGGCCGGCCATGCGCAGGCTGAGGTCGACCAGGGCCGCGTTCCAGCCAGCGTAGCTGTCCACATCCAGGCCACCGGCGCGCCGGCGCGCATTGCCACGCACCAGAACCGCATGGGTGACCGCCGATGGCAGTTCCGGGTGCAGCGCCGGCAAGGCGGCGCAGGTCTGTGCCAGCAGCGCCGCATCTTCGGGCTCGGGATTGATCTCGCCCAACCGTGGCCACGCTGCGGTTTCGCCGGCATTGCACCACGGGGTTGCGGTCGCGATGGCGGCATCGCGGGCGAAGGCGTCCTGCAATTGTTGCAGCCAACCCGGCGCAGGCACGCTGTCCGGTGCCAGCACGGCCACGTCCAGGCCATCGCAGGCGCGCAGCATCTCGTCCAGATGGGCGACCTCGCCCAGTGGCCGCGCGCGCCGGGTGTACTCGGCCTGTAGTGGCGTATGTGCCAGCCAGTGTTCCACCACCGCCTGCGCACGCGGCCCGGTCTGCGCATCGTCGGCCAGCCAGACCGCGGTGCCCGGCGCGGTGCCCGCATCCAGTGCGGCCAGGCAGCGGTCGAGCGCGGCATCGTCCACGCACAGCGGCAACAACACGATCGCCCCCATCCCGCCTCCGTGGTTGTCGGTGGCCACAGCCTAGCACCGGGAGGGTATCGGCCGGGTTGCACCCGGCACCCGCTTCAGGCCAGGGCAACAGCAACAGCCGAAGCAAGAGCTGGGTTCCTGGGGTTGGCGGGGGGGGTCCGGTTGCGGGGGACGCTGCAAGTACGTCCATGTAGGTCGGTCGCCGCATCCATGCGGCTCACGCCCCCACAACTGGACCCACCCCACCGTCGACAGTTTTCCGCGACCTGCCTGCTCTTCTGTAGAGCCGAGCCGTGCTCGGCTCAGATCTCACAGATATCGAAATATTCGATTTCGATGGAGAGTCATCCACGCATGGCGTGGATCGTGTCGACCAAGGTCGACACCTACCAACAGCAAGCAGGAAACTGTCGAAGGCGGGGCACTGTGGGTTTGAGGGGTGTGAGCCGCATGGATGCGGCGACCAAGCCTACATGGACGTATTCACGGCGTCCCCGA
>NZ_JBSRQL010000013.1:0-132109 GCF_054083135.1 Stenotrophomonas maltophilia group sp. LNF247 | reverse complement strand
CCCCGAAGCACTGCAGAAACAAGCGATTCAATCATAAGCCTACAACGGGATTCCGGGATTGCCGGCCAGCGGTCGGCACTACCCGTCCCTTACGCCTTGGCGTACTTGCCGGTGCGGTAGATCAGCCAGCCGACCAGGAACAGCACGGCCAGGCCGATCCACTGTGCGCCCGGCAGGTGGAACGGCACTGCCAGCACATCGGCGCGGCTGCTGACCACGATCGGAATCGCGATGGCGATGCCCATCAGTGCCTCACCGGTGATCAGGCCGGCGGCAAACAGCACGCCCGGCTTGTGCACGCGGTCGCGGCCTTCTTCGTCATCGGCGCGCACCCTGTGGAAGCGCTCGACCAGATGGGCGATCAGGCCGCCGAGGAAGATCGGCACCATCAGTTCCAGCGGCAGGTAGATGCCGATGGCGGCGGCCAGCACCGGCACGCGGAAGCGCGCGTTGCGGGACTTCAGCCAGCTGTCGAAGGCGATGATGGCAGCGCCGACCACAGCACCGATGCCGATGAAGGTCCACGGCAGTTCACCACCGAACAGGCCCTTGGCCACCGAGGCCATCAGGTTGGCCTGCGGCGCAGCCAGCGCGTTCGGGTGCAGCTCGGACTTCACGCCGATGCCGTAGGCAGTGGCCAGCAGGTTCAGTACCGGGGCCATGATCAGCGCGCACGAGAACGCACCGATGCCCAGCATCAGCTGCTGCTTCCACGGGGTGGCACCGACGATGTAACCGGCCTTGAGGTCCTGCAGGTTGTCACCACCGACCGCAGCGGCACAGCACACCACCGCACCGATCATGATCGCGGCCACCGCGCCCAGCGGCGCCCCGCCGGCACCGACCGGCTTGAGGCCGTCAGCGCCCAGCAGCACGACCAGCACGGCCGAGGCGAACAGGATGGTGGAGATGGTGATGCCCGAGACCGGGTTGTTGGACGAACCGATCAGGCCGGCCAGGTAGGCCGAGACCGACACGAACAGGAAGCCGGCGACGATCATGATGAGGGTCATCGGGATCGACACGTGCCACTGGCCGACGATGGCCTGGTACAGGGCCAGCAGCGGCAGCACGAACGCCACCAGGGCAACCAGCATCCACTTCATCGGCAGGTCGCGCTCGGTATGCGCCAGCACCGGGCCACCGCTCTTGCGGGCGGCGGCAAAGCCGCTCTTGACGCCGTTGAGCAGCGACTTGCGCAGCGAGATCAGGGTCCAGATGCCACCGATCAGCATCGCGCCGACACCCAGGTAGCGCATCTTCGCGCCCCAGATGGCGAACGCCGCCTCGGTGGACGAAGCCGCGGCAACCGACGCGGCCAGCGCCGGATCGGTGTTCATGAAGAACGCCTGGTAGATCGGGATGGCGATGTGCCAGGTCAGGATCGAACCGGACACCACCACGATGCCGACGTTGAGGCCGACGATGTAGCCCACGCCCAGCAACGCCGGTGACAGGTTGGTACCGATGAAGGCGGTGACCTTGGAGCTGCCGACATAGGCCGAGGTGGCCCAGGCATCTGGAATCAGGCGCATCCCGCTTTCCGCGGCCAGCTTGACGAAGGCGCCGATCACCGCCGACAGGCCGAGGATCTTCAGGCCCGGGCCCGGGTTCTCGCCGGCCTTGAGCACTTCGGCCGCCGCCTTGCCTTCCGGGAACGGCAGCGGGTCTTCGACGATCATCGAACGGCGCAGCGGCACCGAGAACAGCACGCCCAGCAGGCCGCCGAGGCCGGCGATGCCCAGCACCCACCAGTACTTGAAGTCCGGCCAGTAGCCCATGATCACCAGCGCGGGGATGGTGAAGATCACGCCGGCGGCGATCGACGAACCGGCCGAAGCGCCGGTCTGCACGATGTTGTTTTCAAGGATGGAGCCACCGCCCAGCAGGCGCAGCACGCCCATGGAAATCACCGCGGCGGGAATGGCGGTGGCGATGGTCAGGCCTGCGAACAGGCCGAGGTAGGCGTTTGCGGCCGACAGCACCACCGCCAGCACGATGGCCAGGGCCACTGCGCGGAAGGTGAGCTGCTTGGGCGCAGCGTCGTGGTTCATGGAAGCCCCTGCTGGCAAAAAATCCCTGCCACGCTAGCGTTCAGGGGGCGGCAAGTCCAGTGCGGTTGGTACCGGCTGGCAAGCCCTCGCCCAGCGCTGCGCCCTAGCAGGCCCCTGGCCCCTTCAGATGTGTCGTGTTTGACCAAGTTGTGCACAGGGCACCGGTGCGTCGGAGCGGGGGGTCCCCTTGACCCCAATCCCCCGACGCCCCCGGCCCATCGGGCGATGCGCGCCAGGCGAGGGGGTTTGCGACCCAGCACCTGCTTGAGTCGATTCCCGGAATCCAACACCGTGCACTGCCACCAACACAACGTCGGCAAGGAGACCGCATGGCAGACGCACCATTGATCACGATGATGCGTGCCCTCCTCGTTGCAGCGGGCGCGATGCTGTGCCTGCTGCTGGGTATAGGCAACGTCAACGCCTACAGCGGGTTCGGCACCGCGGTGATCGAGGATCGGGAAGGAATACCTTGTTTCGGCCTGCCGCCGCGGGCACTGGAATGGGTCCGATCGCCCCGTATCCTGCAAGCGGTGATCGTGTATCACCACGACACGGTGAAGGCATGGTCGTTCATGTACGACCTGACTCCCGTAGAGCCTTTGGCACCGGGCCAGTGCATCGTCTACGGCGATCTGCCAGCCTCGGCCACGCTGCGCACTTCTCCACAGCCATTGATTCCTGCAACCTTGTACGAGGTCTACCTCAACGCTCCCACCAATGGCCCAATCAGGGGCTACACGGCGAAGTTCTGCCTGAAAGCTGCGCCTGACGGATCGACTCGGGTGATCCCCATCAGGTACGACAAGCGGACGGGTTGGAGCGCAGCTGTCTGCCAACCCTGACGGGCTACGCAGCAGAACGTTATGTTATATCCTGTCACGCCGGTCGAACATCCCACGTGGCCTCTTCCCCCTCCCTCCGCCTTGCCTCCATCGACCAGCTGCGCGGCACCGTGATGCTGTTGATGTTGCTCGACCACGTGCGCGAGACCTTCTTCCTGCAGCACCAGGTAAGCGACCCGATGGACGCGGCGACGGTCTCCCCTGCGCTGTTCACCTGCCGTCTGCTGGCGCACCTGTGTGCGCCCGTGTTCGTCCTGTTGACCGGCCTGTCGGCCTGGCTGTACGGCCAGCGCCAGGCGGATCCGCGCCGGGCCACCGCAGCCTTCCTGCTCAAGCGCGGGCTGTTCCTGGTCGTGCTGGAACTGACCCTGGTGAACTTCGCCTGGACCTTCCAGCTGCCGCCGGACACGCTGTACCTGCAGGTGATCTGGGCCATCGGGCTGAGCATGATCGCGCTGGCCGGGCTGCTTTGGCTGCCACGCCCGGCGCTGCTGGTGCTGGCAATCGCGGTGGTGGCCGGGCACAACCTGTTCGACGGCTTACGGGTGCAAGGCAATGGCCTGCTGGCGGTGCTGTGGAAAGTGCTGCACCAGCGCGACTGGATCGAGGCCGGTGCGCTGCGCCTGCGCACGTCCTATCCGCTGCTGCCGTGGATCGGGGTGATCGCACTGGGCTACCTGATGGGGCCGTGGTTCGGTCGCGAGCGCGCGCCAGAGCAGCGCCAGCGCTGGCTGCTGTGGGCAGGCATCGGCGCGCTGGTCCTGTTCGCACTGCTGCGGTTCGCCAACCAGTACGGGGATGCACCGTGGCAGTACCAGACCACCACGCTGCGCACCTGGCTGAGCATCCTCAACATCACCAAGTACCCGCCGTCATTGCAGTTCCTGCTGCTGACCCTGGGCGTGGGCCTTCTGTTGCTGCGCCTGTACGAATGGCCGCCCCTGGCGCTTGCGCTGCGCCCGCTGGCCGATATCGGCGCCGCGCCGATGTTCTTCTACCTGCTGCACCTGTATGTGCTGAAGGGGCTGTACCTGGCCGCGCTGGCGATCTGGGGACCGACGCACGGTGACCTGTACGCACTGGATTCGGTGACCGGCCTGCTGCTGGTGGCCTGTGCGCTGGCGGTGGTGCTGTACCCGCCGACGCGGGCCTTCGCGCGGTTCAAAGCGCGAAGGCGCGATCTGCCGTGGTTGCGATACCTGTGATCGCCCAGACCAGTCCGGCAATCCACGCATGGCGTGGATCCACTGAAAGCGGATCGGGCCACAGGCCTATAATTCCGCGATGAATTCCACCGCTATCGCTTCCGACGATTTCCTGGGCCACCCCAAGGGCGTCTACGTCTGCTTCTTCACTGAAATGTGGGAGCGCTTCTCCTTCTACGGCATGAAGGCGCTGCTGCTGCTGTACCTGACCAAATACCACCTGTTCGGCGACAAGGCCGGCCTGGACCTGCTCGGCGCCTACGGCGGCCTGGTGTACTGCATCCCGGTGTTCGGCGGCATGCTGGCCGACCGCTGGCTGGGCATGCGCCGGGCGGTGCTGTTCGGCGGCATCCTGCTGGTGCTCGGCCACCTCGGCATGGCCTTCGAGGGCCATGCAGCCTACCGGGTGAACGGCGAAGTGGTGCGCGACACCTCGGCACTGGCGGTGACCTACCTGTCGCTGGCGCTGATCATCATGGGCGTCGGCTTCCTCAAGCCGAACATCTCCACCATCGTCGGCAAGCTGTACGCCAAGGACGATCCGCGCCGCGATTCGGGCTTCTCGCTGTTCTACGCCGGCATCAACCTCGGTGCGCTGTTCTCATCGCTGGTGTGCGGCTTCCTTGGTGAGGCCTACGGCTGGAAGTATGGATTCGGTGCGGCCGGCGTCGGCATGCTGGCCGGCCTGGCAATGTTCCTGTGGGGCCAGAAATACCTGCAGGGCCACGCCGAACCGCCGCAGCCGGCAGCGCTGAAACAGAAGGTGCTGGGCCTGCCGCGCGAATGGCTGATCTACCTGTGCGCGATGCTCGGTGTGCTGCCGGTCGCCTGGCTGATGTGGGCCGCCGGCAATGGCGCGTTCGCGCTGGGCGGTGAAATCAGCCTGGCGCTGATGCTGATGCTGGTGGTGCTGGGCGGCGTGCTGGTCTGGTTCGCCTGGTTCACCGGTACGAAATGCACGCCGGTGCAGCGTCAGCAGATGATCGCGCTGATGGTGCTGATCTTCATGGCGCTGGTGTTCTTCACGATGTACGAGCAGTCCTACGGCTCGTGGGTGACCTTCACCGACCGCCTGCTGACCAAGGACATCGTGCCCTCGCTGGTGATCACCGGCGGCACGCCGCTGCCGTGGTCGATTCTCTCGCTGCTGCTGGCACCGCTCGGCTTCGTGGTCAGCGCGCGCCTGTCGGAACGGCGCCCGGGCTCGGCTGCGCCGCGCACGTTCTTCGCCGCCATCGTCGTGCTGATGCTGGTGCTGCTGGTGCGCGACTGCCTGGTGATCCCGCAGACCGCAGGCTCGCTGACCTACCTGGGTGGCCTGTTCCTGGTGCTGCTGGCACCGGCCTTCGCCGCACTGTGGACGTGGATGGACCGCCGCGGCTGGGAACCGGGCAAGCCGGTCAAATCGGCCTGGGGTCTGGTGATCGGCGCGCTGTCGTTCGTGCCGCTGGCACTGGCCGCACAGCAGGTCGGCGCTACCGGCGAGATGGCCAGTGTGTGGTGGCTGGTGCTGGCCTACTTCCTGCTGGCCAGTGGCGAGATGTGCCTGTCGCCGGTCGGCCTGTCGGCGGTCACCCAGTTGGCCGTGCCGCGGGTGATGAGCCTGATGATGGGCACCTGGTTCCTCGCCACCGCCTTCTCGGAGACGCTGGCCGCGCTGTTCGGCAAGCTGGCCGCGATCGAGGTGCCGGAAGGCGAATCGCTGGACATGGTGGCCGCCGCCGGCGCCTATGCGCACCTGTTCTGGCTGCTGATGTGGATCGGCTTGGGCTGTGCGCTGGCCGCCTTCATTGCCGCGCCGCTGCTGAAGAAGATGATGCACGGGGTCAAGTAAGCCCGGTGCAGGCGAAATCCGGGGCGGCGGATCGATCATCCGCCGCTCCCGGCGTGCTCAGGGCGCGCTGCTCTTTTCCGCAGGCGCGGCCTGCGCGGCCACCTGTCCCCCCAGGCTGCGCGAGAGGAAGGCCAGCAACCTGCTGTAGTACGTGCGTTGGTTGGCAGGCGAATAGAAGCCATGCCCTTCGTTCCTGACGTACAGGGTTTCCACCGGCGAACCCGCCTTCTTCAATGCCGCTTCCATGCGTTCGCTGTGCACGATCGGCGCACGCTGGTCCTGGCCACCTGCGGCCAGGAATACCGGCACCCGTACCTGCGCAGCCAGATTCACCGGGGAACGCTCTGCCAGATCCTTGGGCGATCCCAGCCAGTTGCGCAGGTAGGCCAGGCCTGACTCATCACTCTGGATATCTCCGCGGGCGTACATCAACGGCAGATCGTAGATGCCGACGTAGCCGGCCGCGCACTGGTAGAGGCCTGGTTCGCGCACCGCCCCCATCATCGCCGCATAGGCACCGTAACTGGCCCCGTAGATGCAGATGCGGTTCTTGTCGGCCACGCCCTGGTCGATCGCCCACCGCGTGGCATCGGTGACGTCATCCTGCATCGACAGCCCCCATTGCTTGCGCGCAGCCTGCATGTGGGCCCGGCCATAGCCGGAAGATCCGCGGAAATTCACCTGCAACACCGCATAGCCTGCCGCCGCCAGCATCTGTGCCTCGGTGTCGTAGGTGCCGTCGTCGGCAACGCCGATCGGGCCCCCGTGCGGCACCACTACCATCGGCAGCGCACCGGCCTCGTGGCCATGCGGGACGGTAAGGAAACCATGCAGCGGACGCCCGTCACGCGCCTTCAGGCTGATCGGACGCACCTGCGCGGCCAGCGCAGGGTCGATCCAGTCGCTGCGGCTGATCAGGTGCCGAGCACTCTTGGCCACCGTGTCATAGAGATAGAAATCGCCTGGGTTGCTGCCTGACCAGGTTTCCACCAGCACCGTCCTGCCATCGCGCGTGCTGGAGGTGATGTAGACCGCTCCGCCCAGGCCCGCTTCGAGGCTGCGGTAAAGGCGGGCTTCGTCCGAGGCATCATCGAAGAATGCCGTTCGCGGTGCACTGCCAAGGAACAGCGCCCCGACCGGTACGCGGCTGCCGGGGCGCCGGATGATGCGCGCAGGGTCGGCCGTCCCATCGCGCAGCACGGTGCGTCGCTCATTGCTGTGCGGATCCCAGCTCACAATGGCGTCAGGCCCGTCTGCCTGCTCGACCTGCAGGTACGCCAGGCGACCATCGGCCGAAAAGCCGAGCGGCAGCTCGATGCGCTTGCTCAGGGATTCATCGTTGAGCAGGAGCCAGTCGCTGTTGCTGCCCGTGCGGTAATAGAGCTTCTGCGTGCCGTCGGTAACGACAGCGCGCGCGAACCGCACTTCGCCCTGCTCATCGGTCGTGAAGTCCGCATCGGGAATGGGAGCCCGTGCCACCGCATTGCGGCGACCGGTGATCACGTCCATGCGCTCGACCTGTGCATGCGAACTGCCGACCAGCGGGATTACCGTCACCAGTGCGTTGCGGTCGTCGTCCTTGAGTTCATCACTGAGGTACGCGGCCACCAGGCCCGCCGGCTTGACCTTGATGTTGGTACCCAGGCTCTGGTCGGCAACCCGGTAACCCACCAGCAGCTCGCCGCCCTTGCCATTGGCATTGATGCCGAACAATTCGCCAGTCGGCGTCGGCCGCTCCAGCACCCCGAACTTCTGTGCCATGCCGACCAGAAGCCGCTCGTTGCTGACCCAGTCGAAGGTGTGGGCGTGATCGTTGCGGGGCGGGCGGAAGCTGCCCACCATCTTCATGTCGGCAATGCGGTAGATCGCCAATGCGGTCCCGGCCTCCAGCGGAACCGTCGCGGCGATGTACTCGCCCCCCGGTGAAATCTTGATGTCGGTAAACGACTCCTGCCGCAGATAGCGATCCAGGTCCAGCGTCGCCGCCGATGCTCCGCCCACAACCGCTCCCAGCAGTACAGCAAGCACAATCCTGCGCATCCTTCCCCCATGGAAAACCGGACACCCTGTCCGGATGCACGATTCTAGGCACGTGACCGTTTGCCGCGCCACATCGGCAGAAAAAACGACGGCACCGTTGCCGGTGCCGTCGTTACCACTACCTTGGAGAGAGAGTCAGGACGTGGGTTCGGGGGGCATGCGCCGGGTCAGTGGACCCCGCGCACCGCCAACGTTAGGGCCAGGATGCTGAGGATCACGGCGATGGTGCCGTCAAGCACACGCCAGGTGCTGGGCTTGGTGAACAGCGGCGCCAGCAGGCGTGCGCCCAGTCCCTGCGCGGTCAGCCAAAGGCAGCTGGCGGTCACCACGCCGGCGGCGAAGGCCATGCGGGCGTTGCCGAAGTTCTCGGCGATCGAGCCGATCACCATCATGTCCAGCCAGAAGTGCGGGTTGATCAGCGAAAAGCCGACTGCGGCCATCAGCACCGCGCGGCGGCTGCCGTCATCGCTGTCAGCCTCACCCATGCCGCCGCCACCGGCGATCGCACGGCGTGCCGACTTCATCGCGTACCAGGCCAGGAATGCCACGCCGGTCCACAGCACGGCGCTGGTCAGCCACGGCAGCGCCGAGGTGAGCGTGCGCAGGCCGGCAACGCTGGCGAAAATGAAGATCGCATCGATGGCCGCACAGGTGGCAACCACCGGCACGATGTGCTTGCGCAGGATGCCTTGGCGCAGAATGAAGGCGCTCTGGGCGCCGACCACGGCGAACAGGCCGATGCCGGTAGCTGCACCAGAGAACCAGGCACCGAGGCCGGTGCTGGCGGAGATGACCGAGAACATGGGATTCACTGCCTTAACTTGCTTGGGGGGACGGTGCCTCGCGAAGGCGGACAGCACCGGAACGGGCGCCATTGTCGCGCCGCAACATGAAAAAGACGAGCTAAACTTCCTAAACCAACATTAGCGGAGCTTAATTCGATGCGTATCGATCATGCCCAGCTGCGCGCCTTGGCCGCGGTGATCCGCGAAGGCAGCTTCGACCGCGCCGCACAGTCGCTGAATGTCACGCCCTCGGCCATCTCGCAGCGGGTCAAGGCACTGGAGGACCGGATCGGCCGCCTGCTGGTCAAGCGCGGCACGCCTGCCACCGCCACCGCCGAGGGGCAGCTGCTCGTTCAGCTGGCCGAGCAGACCGCCCTGCTCGAACACGATGCGCTGCACCGGATGGGCCTGGCCGATGAGGATCTGCCCCAGGCCAGCATCCCGGTGGCGGTGAACCACGACAGCCTGGAAACCTGGTTTCCGCAGGCCGCCTACCAGTTCGCGCAGACCACCGGCACCACCCTGGACCTGCGTGTGGAAGACCAGGACCACACCGTGGAGCTGCTGCGCCAGGGCACGGTGCTGGGCGCAGTGACCACGCTGGACGAGCCGGTGCAGGGCTGCCAGATCCATGCGCTGGGCAGCATCCGCTACGCAGCGACGTGCACCCCCGAATTTCGCGAACGCCACTTCGCCAAGGGCGTGACCGCGCAGGCGCTGGCACAGGCACCGGTGCTGGTATTCAACCGCAAGGACGACATGCAGTCGCGCTTCGCCCGGCGCATGGCCGGCGACGACCTGCCCAGCACTGCACCGACCTGGTGGATTCCGTCCACGCGCGCCTTCGTGCAGGCCAACCTCGGCGGACTGGGCTGGACCATGAACCCGCTGCCACTGGTCAAGCGGCACCTGGACGCCGGCCGCCTGGTCTACGTGCGCCAGCGCGCGTGGGAAGACGTGCCGCTGTACTGGCAGCACTGGAAGGGCGACGTGCAGACCATGGCCCTGCTCACCCGCGCGGTACTGGATGCCTCCTCGGCGCTGATCCGGCGCAAGCGCTGAGTTGGCTTCTCAGGGGGTGTAGATCTTGGTTGACAGGCGCTTTCGGCTCACGGGGTCAAAATGCGAGACGATCGCGACACCAGATAGCGCACTTGCCAGCCGACAGGTGCACTTTTTTTACGTAGGCTGGAAGGCTTGTCATCTGTGAGTCAAACCGAATGGAACTTCCTGACGAAATCTATGAGCAGGTCACTGACCTCTCAGAGCAGGGAAACGTCCTCATGGATGCCGATGACCATGCTGGTGCGACTCGGTGCTGGCTGCAGGCTTTAGAAGCGTTGCCAGCTCCTGCCAAGGATTGGGAGGCCTACACTTGGCTCTGTGCTTCACTTGGAGACGCGAGCTTTCTTTCCGGTGACGTAGTGGCCGCCCTGAAGTACTTCATGGATGCATTGAATGGTCCGGACGGGCGTGCCAATCCCTTCATTCTGTATCGCGCTGGCCAATGCAACGAACTTCTGGGGCAGCGGGATCGGGCCCTTGAATACCTGCTCAGGGCGTATGCACTGGACGGCGAGGACATATTCGACGCTGACGATGAAGGCGGGAAGTATATTGCCCTGCTGCGACAGCAGGGCCTTACTTCGCCCTGATACCACCAAGCCGGCCAAGCGCTGAGAATACCGCGCCTGGTCGCCAGGACGTGGCCAGTCCTCAGCCATGGACGAATCAGGGCGAGAGCGACTTAATCCCCTCCGTCCCTTTTTTCTCCGCTCTTCTGTGCGTGACCGGGGTCCGTTCAGGGGCGCCCGGTTGTGCCAGCATCGCAGCACCCGACACGGAGCGCCGCGATGCAGACCGATCCGCTGTTCCTGCACATCCGGGTGGTGATGGGCATCATCCTCGGCCTGTCGATCACCACCGTGCTCAAGGGCCTGGCGCAGATCATCGAGCATCCGCAGCGCCGCGGCTGCTCGGCCCTGCACCTGGGCTGGGTGGCGTGGACGCTGATATCGCTGGTGACCTTCTGGTGGTGGGAGTTCCGCCTCATCGAGGTGCACCGCTGGACGTTTGAAACCTACCTGTTCGTGATTGTGTACTGCGCGACCTGGTTCCTGCTGTGCGCGCTGCTGTTTCCCGACGACCTGCGTGAATACGGCAGCTACGGGAACTATCTCATGCAGCGTCGGCGCTGGATCTTCAGCGTGGTGGCTGCACTGACCCTGCTCGACCTGGTCGATACCGCCATCAAGGGCAGCAGCCGCTGGAAGCTGCTGGGAGCCGCGTACCCGTTGCATGCCGTGTTGATGCTGGCGGTGGCGGTGCTCGGCTGGCGACTGCGCAGCCAACGCACACAGCTGCGCCTGGTGCTGGCAACGCTGGCTTACCAGATCGGCTACTTCGCCGTGGAGTACTTCACCGTCGGCAGTCACTGACCGGGGTGCAAGCACCTGCTGAAAGCCTTTCACTGCCACGCCGCCGGGCGACATCTGCATCAGCGGCACCGATCCCCCTATCCCCTGCTGCTGCGGGGCCTCCATCCAATCTCCATCAACCCTACACATCGATTCCATGCGCCATGCAGATACTGAGCGGCCGATCACCGCAAGGATGCCCTGCATGCCTGTATTCGTCCGCGACGCCCGCCCCGAAGATGCCGCCGCCTGCATCGACCTGCGCGGGCGCACCCGCGAGAACGCCTTCAGCGCGGCCCAGCTTGCGGAACGGGGCATCACGGTGGACAGCTGGGCGGCCGGCATCGCCCAGGGCGATTCGATCGGCCGCATCGCCTGGGACGGCGAGCGCATGGCCGGCTACTGCTTCGCCGACCGTGACAGCGGCGAGGTGCTGGTGCTGGCCCTGCTGCCGGACTACGAGGGCCGCGGCATTGGCCGCCAGCTGCTGCAGGACGTGGTCAGCCTGGCCCGCGATGCCGGCCACCAGCGGCTGTTCCTGGCCTGCTCCGCCGACCCGCGTTCGCGCTCGCATGGCTTCTACCGCCGCCTGGGCTGGCGCCCGACCGGCGGGGTCGATGAGGCCGGCGACGAGATCCTTGAGCTGGTCTGATCCCACCGTTGCCGGGCGTCGCCTGCCGTCCATGTGACAGCGCCGCGAAACGTCGGATGCTGCGTTGCATCAAAAAAGGACCGGATCCGGTTAGAATCGCGGATGGATGCTGCAAGGCGTTGTTTCTTCACGCCCTTTCCCTGCCCCACGCGCATCCTGACCCCTTCCCCTCCGCCAACGATCCCGCCCCCATGAAGAAATTTGGCAAGGCTCTTCTCGCCCTGCTCGTGCTGCTGTTGCTGGCCGCCGCGCTGTTCCTGTACTGGCCGCTGACCCAGCGCTCGGTGCCCGCCGCCAGCAACGACAAGCCCGTCGATGTTGTGCTGGTCGGCGCCGGCATCATGAGCATCACCCTGGCCACCTACCTGCAGGAACTGCAGCCGGACTGGAACATCCAGGTCTACGAACGCCTCGATGGCGTCGCCGGTGAAAGCTCCGATGGCTGGAACAACGCCGGCACCGGCCATTCGGCCTTCGCCGAACTGAACTACACCCCGGAGCTGCCCGATGGCAGCATCGAGACCAAGCGCGCGGTCGGCATCGCCGAGTCGTTCGAAGTCTCGCGCCAGTTCTGGTCGCACCAGGTGAAGGAAGGCCGGCTGAACCAGCCCAGCGACTTCATCAACCCGACGCCGCACATGAGCTTCGTCTGGGGCGATGACAACATCGCCTACCTGCACAAGCGCCAGCAGGCCCTGGTCAAGAATCCGCTGTTCTACGGCATGCAGTACTCCGAGGATCCGGCGCAGATCAAACAGTGGGCCCCGCTGCTGATGGAAGGCCGTGACCCGAAGCAGAAAGTTGCCGCGACCTGGATGCCGCTGGGCACCGACGTCAATTTCGGCGTGATCACCCGCCAGCTGACCGCCGGCCTGCAGCGCAGCCCGAACTTCAGCCTGCACCTGAACCATGAAGTGACCGCGCTGCGGCAGAACGCCGACAAGAGCTGGAACGTGACGGTGAAGGATCTCAAGGCCGGCACCGAGACCACCACCCACGCCCGGTTCGTGTTCATCGGCGCCGGTGGCGCCGCGCTCAAGCTGCTGCAGATGTCCGGCATTCCGGAATCGAAGGACTATGCCGGCTTCCCGGTCGGTGGCCAGTTCCTCGCCTTCCAGGGCCAGGACGTGACCTCGCGCCATGGGGTGAAGGCCTACGGCATGGCCGAGACCGGTTCGCCGCCGATGTCGGTGCCGCACCTGGATGCACGCAAGCTGGACGGCAAGCCGGTGGTCCTGTTCGGGCCGTTCGCGCTGTACAGCACCAAGTTCCTCAAGCACGGCTCGTGGTGGGACCTGTATTCCTCGGTCACCCACAACAACGTCGGCCCGATGCTGGAAGTGGGCAAGGACAACCTGGACCTGGTGCAGTACCTGATGGGCCAGGCACGCCTGAACGATGCCGACCGCCAGGCCGAGCTGGTCAAGTACTTCCCCAGTGCCAAGCCGGGTGACTGGAAGCTGATCACCGCCGGCCAGCGCGTGCAGATCATCAAGCGCGATCCGCTGAAGGGCGCGGTGCTGCAGTTCGGTACCGAGATCGTGACCGACAAGGACCACACCATTGCGGCCCTGCTCGGCGCCTCGCCGGGTGCATCGACCTCGCCGCCGATCATGCTGGACCTGATGGCCAAGGCCTTCCCGGAGCAGATGAAGGCCGGCTGGGAAACCCGCCTGCGCGAGATCGTGCCGTCGTATGGGCGCAAGCTCAACGACAGCCCGGCGCTGGTCAACGAGATCCGTACGCTGACCAGCCAGACCCTGCACCTGCCGTATCTGGAGGTGCCGGTGAATGCGAACGCGGCATCGCCCGCTGCGGCCACGGTGCCTGCGCAGGCCAAGGAAAAGCGCAACGCCAATGAGGAACTGCAGGCGCTGTAAGCCCGCACGTTCCTTTCGATGCAGACGGACGGCCACCTTCGGGTGGCCGTTCGCTTTTGGGCGGCTCCCTGCTGTGGAGCCGAGCCCAAGCTCGGCTCCAGCAAAAAGCAGCCGAGCATGGGCTCGGCTCTACAGAAGGCGATGCCTGGTGCCGGAAAGCCGATGCACGATGACACGAATTGTAATGTTGTTAAGAATTATTTACATTTGCGCCCTGCACAGTGACCGCGCCCTCCCAGATGGACCTGATGTGCCCGAAGCCGCCGCCCCGGGTACTGGACGACTGTCGCCACCCTTCCCGCTTCCAAGCCTCGAGCCCACCATGTCCTTGACCCTGCGTAACCGCCTGCCCCGCCGCGCGCTGCTGCCGGCTGCCCTGCTTTCGTCGTTGACCCTGCTGGCGGCGCCCAGCGCGTTTGCTGTCGCCGACGGCTCAGCCGATGCCAAGACCCTGGACCGGGTCAGCGTGCGAGCCGAGCAGTCCGCTCCGCCGGCCAGCACCACGCGCCTGCCGATCACCCTGCAGGAAACCCCGCAGTCGGCCACTGCGATCAGCCTGCAGCGCCTGCAGGACGAATCGCTGTTCAGCATCAATGACGTGATGCGCAACGTGACCGGCGTCAGCGTGTCCTTCTATGACACGCAGCGCCCGCTGTACTACGCGCGCGGCTTCGCCATCACCGACTTCCAGGTCGACGGCATCCCCACTTACAGCGGGTCCACCAACCAGGAATACGACACCGCCTTCTACGACCGCATCGAAGTGATCCGCGGTGCCAACGGCCTGCTCAGTGGTGCGGGTGTGCCGTCGGCCACGGTCAATCTGCTGCGCAAGCGTCCGGGCAGGGAATTCGATGCCTCGTTCGCGGTCAGCACGGGCAGCTGGGACTATCGCCGCATGGAAGCGGACGTGACCGCGCCGCTGACCGATGACGGCCGCTTCCGCAGCCGCGTGGTCGCCGCCTATACCGATCGTGGCCTGTACTACGACCGCTACGACGAGAACAAGATGGCCGGCATGGCGGTGCTTGAAGGCGATGTCAGCGACAGCACCACGCTCACCCTCGGCTACCAGACCCAGGACAACAACCCGACCGGTTCGACCTGGGGCACCGTGCCGTTCTTCGACAGCCAGGGCAATTTCGCGCACCTGCCGCGCTCGACCAACCTGTCGCCGAAATGGAGCTACTGGAAGCGCGAGAGCAACACCGCCTTCGCCAACCTGGAACAGCGTTTCGGCGACAACTGGCTGTTGAAGATCAACACGGCCTACACCCGCGGCAACGTGCAGAACGTGCGCCTGTACGGCACCGGCAACCCGGACCCGGTGACCGGATCGGGCATCTACCTGCGTGCCGCCGCCGGTGATTCGAAAGACACCCGACGCAATGTCGATGCTTACCTGACCGGCAGCTTCCCGCTGTTCGGCCGCGACCACGACCTCACGGTCGGCGCCCAGTGGTCGGATCTGGAAGGGACCACGAACACCGTCGCGCTGAACTTCCCGGGCGACTGGGCCACCTGCGGGCGTGAGCGCTGCTACTACATCCCCAATGTGTACTCCTGGAACGGCGACATTTCCGAGGTGACCTACACCCGCACCGGCGCACGCCGTGTAGCGAAGACCACGCAGAGCGGCGTCTATCTGGCTACCCGCGTGCACCTGGCCGATCCGCTGTCGCTGATCGCCGGTGCACGCCTGAGCCGGTGGGAAACGCTCAGCCGCTCGTACAACGCTGCCGGCGCCTATACCGGCACCAGCGGTGCGTACAAGGTGAGCGATGAAGTCACTCCGTACGTGGGCCTGGTCTACGAGATCACCCCGAACGTGTCGGCCTATGCCAGCTACACCGAGATCTTCAATCCACAGAACTACAAGGACCGCAACGAGAACCTGCTGGCGCCGGTACAGGGCTCCAACCTGGAAGCGGGCATCAAGACGCAGTGGTTCGATGGCCGCCTGACCGCCAATGCGGCGGTGTTCGAGGCCAAGCAGGACAACTACGCGGTGCGCGACATGGGCGTGCCGGAGGGTTCGCTCAGCGATGGCACCTCGGCCTACATCGGCGTCAACGGCACCAAGGCGCGCGGCTGGGAGATGGACGTCAACGGCGAGATCCTGCCGGGCTGGACGGTCAATGCCGGCTACACCCACGTCAAGGTCACCCGCGCGGCCACTGACCTGCTGTACGCCAACCCGCCGAAGGATCTGTTGCAGCTCAACACCCAACTGCAGCTGCGCGGCGCACTGGAACGCCTGAGCGTTGGCGGCGGCCTGCAGTGGCAGAGCAAGGTGCAGGGCTACAACATTGCCTACCCGCTGGGCGGCACGGTCACCGTGAACCAGCCGGCCTACATGCTGGTGCAGTTCAACGCCAACTACCGCATCAGCGACAACTGGACGGCGACGCTGAGCGTGCGCAACGCGCTGGACAAGAGCTACTGGGCGAACCTGGACTACAACAACTACGGCGAGCCGCGCTTCGTGTCGGCCAGCCTGCGCTGGAAGTTCTGAGCAACCCGCGAACCGGTGGGTGCCTGGTGGGTGCCGACCGTTGGTCGGCACGCCCTCTCCGCCACGACCCACCGTCGTGGCCTACCTGAATGGGCCCGCCTCCGCGCGGGCCTTTTTTGCTGCACTGCGGGTTGCACTCCGCTCCGTAATTATGTCGTAATTATTTCAACGCCAGTCGGAAGCCCGTCGATGAACCCGAGTTGGGATACGTTGGAGCGCAGCCGCCAGGCGCGCCTGGAGCGGGCCGCGCCGTGGGCGCGCGGCCACCAGGTCGCCGCCGGGGACGTGGGTGAACTGCTGCACGCGCTGCTGGAGCCCGGCGACAAGGTCTGCCTGGAAGGCAACAACCAGAAGCAGGCCGACTTCCTGGCACAGGTGCTGGCCGGCCTCGATCCGGCACGAGTGCACGACCTGCACATGGTGCAATCGGTGCTGTCACTGCCCTCGCATCTGGATGTGTTCGAGCGCGGCATCGCTTCCCGGCTCGACTTCTCCTTCTCCGGCCCCCAGTCGGTGCGGCTGGCCAACCTGGTCGCCGAGGGCCGCATCCAGATCGGTGCCATCCACACCTACCTGGAACTGTTCGGCCGCTACTTCATCGACCTGACCCCACGGGTGGCGCTGGTCACCGCGCAGGCCGCCGACCGCCACGGCAACCTCTACACTGGCCCGAACACCGAAGACACGCCGGTGATCGTCGAAGCCACTGCGTTCCGGGGCGGGATTGTCATCGCCCAGGTCAACGAGATCGTCGACAGCCTCCCCCGCGTCGATATTCCTGCGGACTGGGTCAACTTCGTGGTGCAGGCGCCGAAGCCGAACCATATCGAGCCGCTCTTCACCCGCGACCCGGCGCAGATTTCCGAGATCCAGGTGCTGATGGCAATGATGGCCATCAAGGGCATCTACGCCGCGTACGGCGTGAATCGTTTGAATCACGGCATCGGCTTCGATACCGCCGCCATCGAACTGCTGCTCCCCACCTATGCCGAATCGCTCGGGCTGAAGGGAAAGATCTGCCAGCACTGGGCACTGAACCCGCACCCGGCACTGATTCCGGCGATCGAATCGGGCTTCGTAAAGTCGGTGCATTCGTTCGGTTCGGAACTGGGCATGGAGAAATACATTGCCGCGCGCGGCGATGTGTTTTTCACCGGAGCCGACGGCTCGATGCGTTCCAACCGCGCGTTCTCGCAGACCGCAGGCCTGTATGCCTGCGACATGTTCATCGGTTCCACCCTGCAGATCGACCTGCAGGGCAACAGTTCCACTGCCACCCGCGACCGCATCGCCGGCTTCGGTGGCGCACCGAACATGGGCTCGGACGCACGTGGCCGCCGCCACGCCAGCGAGGCCTGGATCAAGGCCGGCCAGCAGGCCGCACGCCCGGGCGAGATGCCACGCGGGCGCAAGCTGGTGGTGCAGATGGTGGAAACCTTCCGCGAGCACATGGCCCCGGCCTTCGTCGAGCGCCTCGATGCCTGGGACCTGGCCGAGCGCGCACAGATGCCTTT
Organism: Stenotrophomonas maltophilia group sp. LNF247; assembly: GCF_054083135.1. Lineage (NCBI taxonomy): Bacteria > Pseudomonadati > Pseudomonadota > Gammaproteobacteria > Lysobacterales > Lysobacteraceae > Stenotrophomonas > Stenotrophomonas maltophilia group sp. LNF247. Next base: position 114,368 of record NZ_JBSRQL010000013.1, on the reverse strand, counting down.
GCCGCCGGTGATGATCTACGGCGATGACGTCAGCCATGTGCTGACCGAGGAAGGCATCGCCAACCTGCTGCTGTGCCGCACGCCGGAGGAACGCGAACAGGCGATCCGCGGCGTATCCGGCTACACCGCCGTCGGTCTTGGCCGCGACCGCGCGATGGTGGAGAACCTGCGCGACCGTGGCGTGATCCGTCGCCCGGACGACCTGGGTATTTCGCCCCGCGACGCCAGCCGCGATCTGCTGGCCGCACGCTCGGTGAAGGACCTGGTGCGCTGGTCCGGTGGCCTCTACGACCCGCCCAAGCGCTTCCGCAACTGGTAAGGACAGAGCATGGAAACCCTCGACTATCGATTCGACGGCCGCACCGCCGTGCAGTTCCCGCGCGATGCGGTGCTGGTGGGCGTGCTGGCGTCGGGCAACCTGGAAATCCTGCTGGAACCGGTGGCGCAGCAGGGCGCGATGACGGTGCGCGTCATCACCGCCGCGCAGGGCTTCGGCAGCATCTGGCAGGCGGTGATCAACGACTTCGCAAAGCGTCATCCGCTGCGCGATGTGCGCGTCTCGATCAACGACGCCGGTGCGACCCCGGCCGTGGTCAGCCTGCGCCTCGACCAGGCCGTCGAAACCCTGCTGGCCGGAGGCACGCCATGAGCCACGTACAGCGCCACAGCTACTACGAAGCCGATGCGCGCGAACGCATCGCCGGGCTGGTTGACGCCGGCTCGTTCCGCGAGTTCCTTGGCCCGGCGCGGCGGATGATGAGCCCGCACCTGGCCCAGCTGGACCAGCCGGCCGCGTTCGACGATGGCATCGTCGTCGGCGAGGCCACGCTGCGCGGCAAGCACGTACTGCTGGCCGCGCAGCAGGGGCAGTTCATGGGCGGTGGCGTGGGCGAAGTGCATGGCGCCAAGCTGACCGGACTGCTGCGCCGTGCGGCGCACACCCGCCCTGACGGCGTGCTGCTGCTGCTCGATACCGGCGGCGTGCGGCTTCACGAAGCCAATGCGGGCCTGATTGCGATCTCCGAAATCATGCGCGCCACCCTGGACGCGCGTGCAGCGGGCGTGCCGGTCATCGCGCTGATCGGCAGCGGCAACGGTGCGTTCGGCGGCATGGGCATCGTCGCCCGCTGCTGCACCACGGTGATCATGTCCGAGGAAGGCCGGCTGTCGTTGTCCGGACCGGAAGTGATCGAGACGGTACGCGGCGTCGAAGAGTTCGACTCGCGCGACCGTGCACTGGTCTGGCGCGTGACCGGCGGCAAGCACCGCTATCTGATCGACCAGGCACAGGTGCTGGTACCCGACGCCATCGAAGCCTTCGCGCAGGCCGCAAGCAATGCGCTGCAACCCGATGCCACCAGCACGGATACCGATGCTGCGCTGGCCGCGCTGCAGGAACGCCATGCGGCGTTGAAAGCCCGAATGCAGGCCTGGGGCGACTGCCGCGATGGGCTGGAAATCTGGGCCCGCCAAGGCATCGCCGAACCCGAACGACTGCCGTTGCTGGACACCGACGCCTTCCTTGCCGCCACCGCCGCCCGGAGGCTGTCATGAGCGCACCGCTGCAGTCTCTGCTCGATGCCTTGTTCCCGCGTGGCCATCGTATCGACATCCAGGATTCGGTGCTGACCGGTACCGCCACCACCGACGATGGCGAGGTGACCGTGATCGGCACCACCGATCGCATCGAGGTTGGCGTCGACCATGCATTGGCGCTGGCCGGGACCGTGCTTGCCAGCACCGCCGCACACCCGCAGCGGTCGATCGTGATGCTGGCGGACACTGCCGGCCAGCGCCTGGCGCGGCGCGATGAGCTGCTGGGCATCAACGGCTACTTCGCGCATCTCGCGCAGGCCCTCGATCTGGCCCGCCGCCGTGGCGCGCGTCTGGTCACCCTGGTCTACGGCGAATCGGTGAGCGGCGGATTCCTGTCCTTCGGCCTGATGGCCGACCACATCCATGCCCTGCCCGATGCACAGGTACGGGTGATGGACCTGCGCGCGATGGCCCGGGTAACCAAGCAACCGCTGGAGAAGCTGCAGGCACTCAGCCAGAGCTCGCCGGTGTTCGCGCCGGGCGTGGCCAACTACGTGGCGATGGGTGCGGTGGAATCGCTGTGGGATGGCGATCTTGCCCAGCACCTGCTGCGGGCCCTGCGCACACCCAGCGACGGCGATGCACGCGCGGCGCTGGCTGCACAGCGCGGCGGTCGTGCACTGGCGGCGGATGTTGCAGATGCGGTGGCCCGCAGCGATGCCTGATCAGCCCGCACGCCACATGCTGGTCTGGCTGTCGGCCCACGCCGACTGGCGGGCCGACGTGGCTGCGCAGGAACCGCGCCTGGCAGCGTGGTTCGCGCAGGGTCTGCCAGCCATGGTGGCGCGCCGCGCCGCGGATGACCCCGACCCGCGCCTGCGCTTGGGCGTGCCGCTGCCACCGGGCGAAGGCAAGCTGCGCCTTGCGCTGCGCGTGCCGCAGCAGGATGTGCAGCGCCTGCAATTGCCGCCCGCACTGGACGCGGTACTCACCCGGGGCGTGCCAACCGACTGGCAGAGGGCCCTGCACGCACTGGCGAGCGTTGCACCGGCACGCGTGTTCGGCGCCTTCGCCTGGCAGCACCTCAGCGGCCTGCCCTATGTGCACGCATGCTCGGACATCGACCTGCTGTGGCAGGTTGAGAGCCGTACGCAGGCCGATGCGCTTGCCGCACGCCTGAGCGCCTGGGAGCACGCGCATGCCCGCCGGGTCGATGGTGAACTGTGCCTGCCTGATGGCGGCGCGGTGAACTGGCGCGAGTTTGCCGGTGACAGCCGCCAGGTGCTGGTGAAGCGCCTGGAGGGTGCTGCACTGGACGTCCGCGAGCGCCTGTTCGAGACTGCCGGAGCGGCGGCGTGAGCGCGGTCTTCCAGTCCCGGCTGCAGGATGCAAACGCGATCGACAGCGCGCGTCTGGGCCGCTTGGCCATCACCAGCCTGCATGCCGAACTGGCCTGCGCGCCCAAGCCAGGGCTGGTCACCCCCTTCGATACCGGCAGCCATGACGACATGGACGCCGGTACGTTCCTGCGCAGCCTGTTCTCGCTGCGCCACTTCTTCACCGCGATTGCCGACGCCGGTGCCGCTGACGCGCCGTTCGCCATCCTGCGCGCGCACGGTATCGCCGCCGAGCACGCGATGCTGCGCGCCACTGGCGGTATCAATACCCACCGCGGTGCCATCTTCAGCCTGGGCCTGCTGGTCGCCGCTGCCGCACGCTGCCGCCGCCAGCAGGGCCACGCCGCGCCCGCTGAGCAGGTGTGCCTGGCCGTACAGCACTGGGCGGATGCGTTCGCCGTGGCGCCGCTGGATGCCTCCAGCCCCGGCCAGCGCGCGCGCCTGCGGCATGGCGTGCCGGGCGTGCGCGAACAGGCCGCCGCCGGTTACCCCATGCTGCGCGAGCTGGCCATACCGACCCTGCGTCATGCCCTGCACAGTGAATTGCCGCGTGATGCAGCGATGTGCCAGACCCTGATGCAGCTGGTCGCGCAGGTGGACGATCTCAACCTGCTGCACCGCGGCGGCGCAGAGGGCCTGGCCTGGGCGCAGCAGCAGGCGCGCCGCTTCATCGAGGCGGGCGGTGCCTTCGCGCCTGGCTGGCAGGCACACCTGCACGACATCGGCGAGGGCTTCGTCGCGCGCCGCCTGAGCCCGGGTGGCAGCGCCGACCTGCTGGCCTGCAGCTGGTTCCTGCTGCTGCAGGAGGGCGCATGAGCCTGGCCCTGCTCTGCCCCGGGCAAGGTGCGCAGCATGCGGCGATGTTCGACCGCGTGCGCGATCTGCAGGCCGCGCGCGACGTACTGGAGACCGCCAGCGCAGTGCTTGGACGCGAAGTGTTCGCGGCGGCCGCTGACGAATCGCGCTTCGGCAATGCACTCGCGCAGCCCCTGCTGTGTGCAGCCAGCCTCGCGCACTGGCAGGGACTTCGCGAAGCAGTGCCAGCACCGGTGCTGGTGGCCGGCTACAGCATCGGTGAACTGGCGGCGCATGTGGTTGCCGGCAGCGTTGATGCGAGCACCTGCCTGAGCCTGGCCGCGCAGCGCGCGCGGCTGATGGATGCCGCCAGCCCTGCCGATGCAGGCATGCAGGCCGTGCTGGGGCTGGAGCGCCATACCCTGCAGCCGCTGTGTGATGCACACGGCGCACATGTGGCCATCGCCAACGGCCGCGATCACTTCATCGTCGGCGGCACGCAGACCGCTCTGCAGGCGCTGGCCGATGACGCTCGCGCGCAGGGTGCGGAGATCCGCCCGCTGCCGGTGCATGTGCCCGCGCATACGCCGCTGCTCCGCTCTGCTGTCGCACCGTTCGCCGCCGCACTCGATGCCTCGGCGCTGCAGGGCCCACGCCTGCCGCTGCTGGCCGGCATCGATGCGCGTCCGGTGCGGGATCGCGCAACGGCGGTCCACACGCTGTCGTTGCAACTGGCGCAGACCATCGAGTGGGCGCAGGTGATGCGCCAGGCCTACGAGCGCGGTGCGCGGGTGTTCCTGCAGCTGGGCCCGGGCAGTGCCTTGGCCCGCATGGTCGCGTCCGATTATCCGTGCTGCGAGGTGCGCGCGGTGGAAGAGTTCCAGAGCCTGGCCGGCGCCGCGGCATGGGTCCGCAGCGCGCTGGAACGGCTTCAGTAACGGGTTCGAGCAGTACGTATCACGCAATACGCCGTACGTCGCCTTACCCCGGGATGGCGGGTCTCCATCCGCGCTGTACGTGAGCCACGTGTCTGGGAGGGCGCATGAGTCCACAAATCGCAACGATCATCGGCCTGGTGATCATGTTCATCGTCGCCACGGCGATGCCGATCAACATGGGTGCCGTCGCCTTCGCGCTGGCCTTCATCATCGGTGGGCTGTGGGTTGACATGGGCGGCAAGGAGGTCCTGGCCGGATTCCCCGGCGATCTGTTCCTGACCCTGGTCGGCATCACCTACCTGTTCGCCATCGCGCAGAAGAACGGCACCATCGACCTGCTGGTGCACTGGGCGGTGAAAGCGGTACGCGGCCATATCGTGGCAATTCCGTGGGTGATGTTCGTGATCACCGCGGTGCTCACCGCGTTCGGTGCGCTGGGCCCGGCGGCGGTCGCGATCATCGGCCCGGTCGCGCTGCGCTTTGCCAAGCAGTACAACATCAACCCGCTGATGATGGGCCTGCTGGTCATCCATGGCGCGCAGGCCGGCGGCTTCTCGCCCATCAGCGTGTACGGCAGCATCACCAACGGCGTGGTGCAGAAAGCCGGGCTGGACGTGACTGAAATGGCGGTGTTCCTGACCAGTCTCGGCTTCAACTTCATGATGGCCACGATCTGCTTCTTCGCCTTCGGCGGCATCGCCCTGCTGCGGCGTGGTTCGGTCACCGCGGCCGGAACGATCGGCAGTGCCGAACTGGCAATGGCCGGTGGCCCGCAGGCATCCTCACGCCAGTTCGCCATCGAAGGCCACGGCGCGCTGGTAGCCGCTGGCGGGGGCACCCTGTCCAATGATCCCGCCGCTCTGGATGCGGTGAACCTGACCCGCGAGCGGCTGTTCACTCTGATCGGCCTGCTGGGCCTGGGTGTTGCTGCGCTGATCTACAACCTCAACGTCGGCCTGGTCTCGATCACCGTGGCGGTGGCGCTGGCGCTGCTGTCGCCGCAGAGCCAGAAGGGCGCGGTCGATGGCATCAGCTGGTCCACCGTGCTGCTGATCTGTGGCGTGGTGACCTACATCGGCGTGCTGGAACATGCCGGCGCGGTGGATTTCATCGGCAACGGCGTGTCCAACATCGGCATCCCGCTGCTCGGTGCGCTGCTGGTCTGCTACGTGGGTGGCATCGTCTCCGCGTTCGCCTCGTCGGCCGCAGTGCTGGGCGCGACCATTCCGCTGGCGGTGCCGTTCCTGATGCAGGGCCATCTCGGCGCGGCCGGCGTGATCTGCGCGCTGGCGGTGTCGTCCACCATCGTCGATGTCAGCCCGTTCTCGACCAATGGCGCGCTGGTCGTCGCCTCGGCCGCCAAGGAAGAACGGGAGACCCTGTTCCGCCGCTTCCTGGTCTACAGCGGTCTGGTGGTGGCGCTGGGGCCGCTGCTGGCGTGGTTGGTGTTCGTGGTGCCCGGCTGGATGTAACCACCCAGCGGTAGTGCCGGCCGCTGGCCGGCAATCTCATGAAGCCATCCAGCGATCACGGGTTGCCGGCCAGCGGCCGGCACTACCTGGCGGTACACTTCCTCCATGGCCATCGCCCCTGCTCCACGGTCCCCGAAGAAGCGCGCGCCTCTGTACGAAGAGGTGGCCGAACACGTGCGCGAGCGCATCTATGACTACCGGTTGCCGCCGGGCGGGTGGATCGACGAGCCCGCGCTGTGCGAAGAACTGGGCATCAGCCGTACGCCCCTGCGCGAGGCGCTGAAGCTGCTGGCCGCCGAAGGCCTGGTGCAGATCGATGCCGGTCGTGGCAGCCGGGTCACCCGGCTGACGCTGGAAGACCTCAACCAGCTGTTCCCGGTGATGGCCATGCTGGAAGGCCGTTGCGCACACGAGGCGGTCAGGCACATCGACGATGCCGGCGTGCAACAACTGGAAGCCCTGCATGCAGCGATGGAAGCGGCGGCGGCCGAGGGCAACATCGCCGAGTACTACCGCAACAACTACCTGATCCACGAAACCGTGCAGCATTACGCCGGCAACCCGTGGCTGATCCGCATCACCCACGACCTGCACCGCATCCTGAAGATGCATCGCGGCCGCCAGCTGCTGACCCCGGGGCGCACCGCGCAATCGCTGGCCGAACACCGCGAGCTGATGGAGTGCTTCCGCCGCCGCGATGCGCAGGCTGCCGAACGCACCATGGAGCGCCATCTGCTCAGCCAGGGCCAGGCCCTGGCCGCCTATGTGGCAGCGGGCGGGCTGTTGAACGTGCCGGCGCCATTGCCGACCGAAGGCGGCGGTTGAGCGGATGAGTTGCCGGCCAGCGGCCGGCACTACCAGGACGTGACCTTGGCCGGCGTCCCGGAACATCTCGTCAATCGCCACCACCGCAGCTGCCGCCGTCACCGCTGCCACCGTCGCTTCCGCAGTCGGAGCTGCTGTAGCTGTGATGGCTGTGGTTGTCACTGGCATAGCCAACGGAGGTGTCATGGCTTCCGCCGCCATCCCCCCGGCTGCCGGAGCCATCGGCCGTGGCCACTGCCAGGCACAGGATGGCGCCGACCAGCGGCAGCAGCCATACCAGCAGCAGCTGCACCGTCCGGCCGCCCGCCGACACCTCTTCGCGCCCCAGCACCACGAAGGTGGCGACGAGGTTCAAGCCCAATACCAGGGCGACCAAGACCAGGGTTACCACCAGCATGGCGCAGCTCCTTGAGCAGGGGGGCATACCTACCGCGACTGATCCATTGGTTGCAGCGCGGCTTTTCCATCGGATTTCCGCTCGAATAAATACTCTGCGAGGCTATCGATAAATGTTGACCAAGCATTTTAGTCAGACCTGCAGGAATTCTACAAACCATCTTGCGCGAGCCGGACATCCTCCGGTTCGCTTAGCAATTCAAGATGTCTGATATAGCTACTGGCCGCTCCTGACCTACTCCTTCTACACCGTTCTATCTCCAGCTACTTCGGCCCATCACGCAGACTTCTGACAATCCTATTCCAGTAGCGCACAGCCTCAAAATGCTGCTCTCTCGTCAACCAGGCTTTGTTCTCAGGGCTGACCGGATCACCACCAACGATAACGGGTCTAAGCTCGAACAGCTCCATGCCTTTAGGGCGTGCGGGCTTATCCAGGCCAATCATTCTCGCTCTGCCAATTGCGCAAATAAATCCGGAAGGTCGGCCGCTACCACGATGGCGTATTGACGATCCATGCCTATAAAAGGAATCATTACTACCGGCATAGCGACATCCCACATGTCGAATCCATACGCTTCTCCCCCTCCGCTGGAGCCGAACAAAAATACACCGGGCGCATCCGTCTCGACTTCATATTCACGATTGAAATCAACCAGCTCTTCCGCCTTCCAAAAAATGATGTAGTTATCGCCAATGAATCCTTCGCCGCCGTCGTGAGTCTTAAGGAATTCAAGGTAGCTCTTAGGGAGTGCCGTTCTCAATTCTTCTGGCAGGCTATCAATGGCCGAAAGTTGAGCTGGACCATTGAGCTGTCCTTCTGTTAGTTGATATTTCATCGCTATTTTCCTCAAACTCTCTGCAATTGTTTCCACCAAGGAGTCACCTCCTGCCAATGAGCCAGGTGCGCTCTTCAAATACGGAAGTGCTGCCGTTCTCTGCATAGTAGGTGTCGGCAATGCAAAGTGGCACTGGCTCATCATCAATGAAGATGGTTCGGAGTCTGGCAGGACAGCTCTCAAACGGTTCGAGTCGATACCCTGCCTTGAAGGCGATGATATGCCCCCACCGGCGCCCTGGTTCGCCCTGCCCGTCATGAAGATGGGACAATGCAGGGCGCGCCGGCCTGCTTCCAGGCCGCCGGCGCCCCCCGCACCACACGGAAGAAGAAGAACAACAACATGCTGAAAGTCATTTTCGATACCGACCCGGGCGTCGACGACGCCCTGGCCCTGCTGTACCTGCACAAGCACGCCCAGATCGATCTGATCGGCGTCACCACCACCTTCGGCAATGCCTCGGTGGACTCAACCACGCACAACGCGCTGTACCTGAAGCAGGCCTGGGGCTTTGCCGCCCCGGTCGCGCGCGGCGCCGGTGGCCCGCTGCAGCCGGAAGCCACCCCCGAAGCCTGGCCGGTCCACATCCATGGCCACAACGGCCTGGGCAACCACCCGGTGCCGGCCGAACTGGACGTGGCCGCCGACACGCGCCCCGCCCACCAGCTGATCATCGACCTGGTCCGCGCCCATCCGGGCGAAGTGACCCTGGTCGCGGTCGGCCGCATGACCAACCTCGCGCTGGCCCTGCAGCAGGCGCCGGATATCGCCGGCCTGGTACGCGGCGTGTTGATCATGGGTGGCGCCTTCCACGTCAACGGCAACATCACCCCGGCTGCGGAGGCCAATATCTGGGGCGATGCCGAAGCGGCCGACGTGGTGTTCACCGCCAGCTGGCCGGTGACCGCGATCGGCCTGGACGTCACCACCCGCGTGGAAATGGACCGTGACGGCCTGGACACGCTGGCCGCCATCGGCGGCGCCGACGCCGAGCTGGTCCGTGCGCTGTCGCAGGATTACGTGGACTTCTACCTGCAGGCCGGCCACAAGGGCATGGTCGTGCACGACTGCTGCGCCTGCATCGCGCTGACCCGCCCGGAGCTGTTCCAGTTCGAGCGCGCCAGCGTGCGCGTGGCCACCGACGGCGTTGCCCGCGGCATGACCATTCCCAAGCCGGAAGGCCTGGCCTTCGGCCCGAGCGTGTGGGACGGCCACGTGGTGCAGTCGATTGCCATCGGCGTGGATGCGGCCGCGGTGCTGGCCGACATCGAGCAGACCCTGAAGGTCTGACCCGCTAGCGCCTGGCCCTGCCCGGGACCGTCTCGGGCAGGGTCCACAGCACCGGCAGCACCAGCACCGCCACCAGCGCGATCATCGCGCCTGGCGCTGCTGCCCAGCCGCTGCGTTCCACCCACCATTGCGCCAGCCACGGCGTCGCACCGCCGAACACCGCCGTGGCCATGGTTACGCCCAGCGCCAGACCGCTGACCCGGCCTTCGCCGGGAAACTGCTCGGCCGTGGCCGGTGCCGCCACCGCGCTTACGCCGCCGGCCACGCAGGCCAGCAGCACCGCAGCCAACGCGATACCCAGCGGCGGCGCCTGTGCCATCCACGCGAACAGGGACAGCGGCAGCAGCGCCGCCAGCACGGTCAGGCCCAACAACATCGGCCGTCGTCCGACCCGGTCGGACAACGCGCCACACAACGGTGTGATGGCGATGACCGCGACCGCCGCGATCGTCGAGAGCCACAGGGCATCGCCCTCATCGTGGCCGCGCGCATGCAGGAACGCCGGTACATAGGTGATGCCCACGTAGTAGGTGATCGAGCCCAAGGCGGAGATCGCAAAGGTGCGCGCCACCGCCAGCGGGTGGTGGCGCAGCACGTGCCGAAGTGGCGTGGCCGGGATGCTGCCCTCGCGCCGCTGGCGCTCGAACTCCGGCGACTCGTGCATGCCCGAACGCGCAACCAGGATCACCAGCGCGAGCGCAGCCCCAACGAAGAACGGAATCCGCCAGCCCCAGCTGTCCAGCTGCGGTGTGGGCAGCAGCGCGACGGTAAGTGCAGAGATCGCTACCGCCAGCAGGGCGCCCACTTCGCTGGCGGCCGAGGCCAGCGAGGTCACCAGGCCACGTCGTCGCGCCGGTGCGCTTTCCAGCAGGTACGCCACCACCCCGGTGTACTCACCGCCCACCGAAAACGCCATCACGCAGCGCAGGATCAGCAGCAGCACGCCGGCCGTCGTACCGGCCGTGGCCGCTGTCGGCAGCAGTGCAGTGGCCAGCATCGCCGCTGCCATCAACGCCATCGAAGCCAGCAGCATCCAGCGCCGGCCCAGGCGGTCGCCCAGGTGGCCGAAGCACAGCGCGCCCAGCGGACGCATCAGGTAGGACACCGCGAAGCCAGCCAAGGTCACCAGCAACGCCTGCTCGCCACCGCCGAAGAACACCCGCGACAGCACCGTGGCGAAGTACAGGTACAGGGTGAAGTCGTACCACTCCACCACCGTGGACAGGCCCGCCACCCACATCGAGCGCTGCCGCGCCGCAGTCATTGCGTGTTCGCCTTCAACAGCCTCGGTCCCGGTTGGGCAGGTTCCGCGCAGCGTGGCATGGACGGGGTGAAATGCCGGTCATCGGCTGTCGACTGCGTGCATGCACTGGGTTTGATGACCGGTGAAGCGCTCACCGCCAGGGCCGAAGCAGAAGCATCCTTGCTGGAACACAAGGCCGGGCAACTCAGCCCGGCAGCTGCAGTTCCGCCCGCAGCCCGCCACCCTCGCGGTTGTGCAACCTCAGCGAACCACCCAGCGACTGCGCCAGCTGCACCGCGATGGCCAGTCCCAGACCGGTCCCTCCGGTATCGCGGTTGCGCGAGCTCTCCAGCCGGTGGAACGGTACCAGCACTGCCTGCAGCTGGTCCTCGGGAATGCCGGGGCCACGGTCGGAAATGCTGATCCACACCCTTCCGGCCGTATCGCGGCCCGCCTCGATCTCGGCGGCGCCGGCGTAGCGCAATGCGTTGTCGACCAGATTGCCGACCACGCGGCGCAGCGGCTGCGGCCAGGTCTGCACGACCAGTCCAGCGGGCGCACCGCCAGTGACCGGCTTGCCCATGTCCTCGTAGTCGCCGACCACACTGGCGAGGAACGCGCCCAGGTCCATCGACACCGGCGCGCCAGCGGCAACGTGGCTGCTGCGCGCATAGGCCACGCCCTCACGCACCAGCTGCCCAAGGTGATCGAGGTCGGCCAGCAGGCGCTGCTGGGTGCTGTCTTCAGGCAGGGTCTCCACCCGAAGCTTCATGCGCGTGATGGGGGTCTGCAGGTCATGCGAGATCGCGGCCAGGATCTGCAGGCGTTCACTGACATGGCCACGAATGCGTGCCTGCAGGGCATTGAGTGCGGCTGCTGCGCCGCCTACTTCCGCAGGGCCATCTTCAGGCAGTGCAGGCCCGTCCTTGCCCGGCTGCAGATGCTCCACCGCATGCGACAACTGCTGCAGCGGGCGCATGGCCAGACGCACCGCCAGCCACGCGCACACCAGCAGCAGCGCCAGCTGCAGCAGCAGCACGGCGGGCAGCCAACGTGCCAGCGGCAGGCCCGACGGGGTGACTTCAATGGTCAAGGGCGTGCCGTCGTGCAGGCGCAGTTCCACCTCGAACCGCTCCGGCAGGCGAGCCACCTGGCGCGCCTGCAACGGATAGCGGTGCTGCAGGCTGTCGTCGATGATCGCCGTGACCTGGCGTGCACGATCGGTCTGCAGCCCTGGTCCGGCCGCGGCCGGGCGCAGCAGATAGCGGTAGGTGCGCCGCTCCAGCCGGGGCACCCAGGCCTCACGCTGCTCCGCAGGCAAATGTTCCAGCAGCGCGACGCTCACTGCCACATCCTCGTCGAGGTTGCGCAGCATCATGCTGCGGGTGGACTGGTAGCGTTCGAAGAACAGCAAGCCGAAGGACAGTGCGTGGGCCAGGGACAGTCCGCCCAGCAGCACCAGCAGCAGACGCGCCGACAGCGTGCGCGGCCAGCGTGGACGACGTGCGGCGGTGTTCATTCGTCCGGCCCCAGCAATTGCACCGGCAGGCTGAACACATACCCTTCGCTGCGCACGGTCTTGATGTAGGTCGGCTCGCGCGCGTCATCACCCAGGCGCTGGCGCACGCGGCTGACCAGCAGGTCGATCGAGCGATCAAACAGTTCGGCATCACGGCCCTGGGTGAGGCTGAGCAGCTGGTCGCGGCTGAGCACCCGATTGGCGTGATCGAGGAACACGCGCAACAGGCGGAACTCGGCGCCGCTGAGCGGATACGCGGTGCCCTGTGCATCCAGCAGGTGGCGGGCGGTGGTATCCAGGCGCCACTCGCCGAAGGCCAACTGGCGGCCGGCTTCGCTTACCTGCAGGTTCGGCGGCAGCATCTGCGTGCGACGGATCACCGCATTGATGCGTGCCAGTAGCTCGCGCGAAGAAAAGGGCTTGGTCACGTAGTCGTCGGCGCCCATTTCAAGGCCGATGATGCGGTCGGTCTCGTCGTCGCGCGCGGTCAGCAGTACCACCGGTACCGCCCGATGCTTGCCGGCGCGCAGGTTGCGGCACAGGCTCAGTCCGTCCTCGCCCGGCATCATCACGTCCAGCACCACCAGATCCACGGCATGGGTATCCATCAGCGCCCGCATGGCCCGGCCACCGTCGGCCTGGCTCACGCGCAGGCCGTTGCGCTGGAGGTAGTCGGCCAGCATCTGGCGGATCTCGCTGTCATCGTCGACGACCAGGATGTGCGGTACATGGTTCATTGCGTTCTCGATGAAGACGGAGGTCAGGGCCGCGCTGCGCGGCCATGGTAGCGCGGCTCAGGGGCTGGCCAGCAGGCGCTGGATCTCGCTTTCGGTACGTGCGTAGTCGCCCTCGCCGTAATGGCGGTAGACCACCCGCCCCTGCCGGTCGAGCAGGTACAGTGCGGGCCAGAAGCGGTTGCGCCAGGCGTTCCAGATCCGGTATTGGTTGTCCTGCACCACCGGCCAGGTGATGTCCAACCGTGCGATGGCCTTGCGCACGTTGCCGGGCAGCCCTTCATGGGCAAACTCCGGCGTATGCACGCCGATCACCCGCAGACCCTGCGGCGCGTAGCGTGCATGCCACCGGTGAACATACGGCGCCACGTTGAGGCAGTTGCTGCAGGTGTAGGTCCAGAACTCGACCAGCACCACCTGCCCCCGCAACTGCTTCAGTGTGAGCGGTGGGCTGTTGTGCCAAGGCCCGCCACCGTCGAACCCGGCGGCGGGAACGGCCTGTGCCGGCTGCGCGTCGGCCTCCGGGCTGGGCCAGGCCATCAACAGCGCAGCCCCACCCAGCAGGCTCAGCAGCAACGGCAGCGCATACACACGCAGGGCGGCCATCGTTCAGCCCCCCTGCTCGGCCAGCGGCAATTCGGCCGGCTTCACTCCCGCCGCTTCCAGGATGCTGTCGGCCACCTGCGCCGGATGCGAAAGCAGCGACACATGGCTGCTGCCGATCGATTGCAGCTGTGCACCGATGCGCTTGGCGGTGGCGGCCTGCAGCTGCGGCGACAGCATGCGGTCATCGCGGCTGAGCACGTACCAGCTCGGCTTGCTGCGCCACGCCGCAACGTTCACTACTTCGCCCAGCGCGCTGGCCTTCAACGGGACCTGCGTGCTGTACAGCAGTGCGGCCGACTTCTTCATCACGTCCGGCGCGAAGTCCTGGGCGACGGCATCAGCCGGCAACGTCAGGTAGCCATCCCTTTCCTGCAGTCGGGCCAGGCCCGGGCCAACCGGGAAACCCTCGCCCTGTTGCGCCGAAGACTGCCCTGCGTCCGGCGCGAAAGCGGCCACGTACACCAGCGCCTGCACTTTCGGGTCATTGCCCGCTTCGGTGATGACCGTGCCACCCCAGCTGTGGCCGACCAGCACCACCTTGCCAGGCGCAGCGGCAATCGCACGACGGGTGGCGGCGACGTCGTCGGCCAACGAGGTGAGCGGATTCTGCACGGCCACCGCCGGCAGCTTCCAGTCATGCAGGGTGCTGATGACCTTGCTCCAGCTGGAGCCATCAGCGAACGCGCCGTGCACCAGGATGACGGTGGGCGGTGCAGCGGTATCGGCCTGGGCAGCGAAGGCAGGGGCGGCGGCGAGGGCGAGAGCGGCGGCCAGCAAGCAGGTACGGATCATGGGGGGCACTCCGGAGTTGGGAGTGGCCATTTCCGCCTGCCGGTGTATCGGCGCTGTTTCTCCGCAGCGCGGAGTTGTACCGGACTGTAGGGCGCAGGCGGGTTTCTACAGTGGGATACATTCGCGCGCCGGTCCTGGCCGGGCGCTTTCGGGTGGATATCGCTGCCCGCACGCGGGCGCGCAACGTCCCGATGTGGCTCAGCGCGTCGTCTTTGTATCTGACTGTACGAAACCCGGGCGCGGCCACAGTCGCTGACAAAACCCCGGGCAACGGCACACGTTGCCGATACCTGCGCCGCCTGGAATGGCCTCCATCGACCACTGGCTCGCAGGACTCCACCATGATCAGCACCGCCTCTTCCGTATATACCCCCCGACTGGACGCCGTCGGCCGCTGGCTGTCACCGCTGGCGCTGCGCACGCTGCTGGCCTGGGAGTTCTTTGAATCCGGCCGCGAGAAGCTGGGCGGCCAGAACTGGTTCGCCGACCTGGAAGGCCGCTTCCCGTTCCCGTTCTCCACCCTGCCCGCGTCGCTGAACTGGCAGTTGGCCACGTGGCTGGAACTGGTGGGTGCAGTGATGCTGCTGCTAGGCCTGGCCACGCGCTCGGTGGCCTACGTCTTCTGGGTACTCACCATCGTTGCCATCGCCGCCGTGCACTGGCCCGACCAATGGAACGGCCTGGGTGAACTCTGGCAGGGCTATGCGATCACCGACCAGGGCTATGGCAACTTCAAGCTGCCGCTGCTGTTCCTGGCCATGCTGCTGCCGTTGATCCTCAACGGCGGTGGCGCACTCAGCGTGGACCGGCTGCTGGCCGGCCCCGGCCGCGCCACGGCAGGCAATGACGGCCTGGGTTGGGGCGTCAGCCTGATCGCCCTGCTGCTGCCGGTTGCCGCGCTGCTGCCCGGCATCGGCTTCGGAGGTGCCCTGCTCGGCGGTGTGCTGCTGCTGGGCCATCTGCTGCGCTGTCGCCGCGCCGCCTGAGCCGACTCCCCTGTTCCCGCGCGTTTCGCTTTCCGTCGCCTCTTCGGCGGCGTCCATCCCGCACGCCCCGCGTGCTTTCCCAAGGAGTCACCACCATGTCCATCTCGACCAAGAACACCTCTTCCTCCCGCCTGCCGCGCATCGGTGCCATCGGCATCGCCCTGGCCGGTGGCCTGCTGCTGGCCGGCCAGGCCGCGGCGATCCAGCCGCTGGCGATCAGCGCGGTGGCCATGAGCGCCGCCGCCGAAGGCAAGTGCGGTGAAGGCAAGTGCGGGGCCAACAAGGCCACCACCGGCAAGCCCGCCGGCAAGGCCAAGGTGGCCGAGGGCCAGTGTGGCGAAGGCAAGTGCGGCGACGCCTCGTTTGCCCGCACTGATCGCGACCACGACGGCAAGGTCTCGCGTGCCGAATTCAACGCTGTGGCCGCCAAGCGTGCCGCCGAGTTCGACCGCATCGACACCGACCACGACGGTTACATCAGCGAGCAGGAAGCGCACGACTATCTGCGCAGCGTCTACACCGCCAACGGCAAGCCGATGCCGAAGGGCCTGTTCTCCCGCGTTGCCGATTGATCGACGTTCACCCGGCGCCGCCTTCAAGGCGGCGCTCTCTGTGGAGCATCCGCCATGTCCCTGCCCCTGCCCACCCATGCCGCCGGTCTTGGCCTGCGCCGTGGCCTGATCGACGAACTGCTGGTCATGCCGGCCGGTGCCATCGACTTTCTCGAAGTTTCCCCCGACAACTGGATCGGCGTCGGCGGTGCACACGGCGCCGCGCTGCGCCAACTCAGCGAGCGCCACCCTTTGACCTGCCACGGCCTGTCGCTGTCGCTGGGCGGTCCTGATCCACTGGATCGCACCCTGCTGGCACAGACCCGTACCTTCCTCGACCTGCACCAGGTGCAGCTGTACAGCGAACACCTGAGCTACTGCGCCGCCGGTGGCCATGTCTACGACCTGCTGCCACTGCCGTTCACCGCCGAGGCCGTTCACCATGTCGCCGGCCGTATCGCCCAGGTGCAGGACATGCTGGGCCGACGCATCGCCGTGGAGAACATTTCCTGCTACGCCGTTGCCGGCGCGGACATGAGCGAGATCGACTTCATCAACGCCGTGCTCGCCGAAGCCGACTGCGACCTCCTGCTGGACGTCAACAACGTCTTCGTCAATGCCTGCAACAACGGTTACGACGCCTTCGAGTTCCTGGCCCGCGTGCCGTCCCACCGTGTCGCCTCGCTGCACGTAGCGGGCCACTTCGATGAAGACGACGGCTTCAAGATCGATACCCATGGGGCGCCGGTGAAAGGCGTGGTCTGGGCGCTCCTGCGCGAGGCCTATGCGCGGTTGGGCGTGCGCCCCACGCTGCTCGAACGCGACTTCAACTTTCCGCCGCTGGCGGAGTTGCTGGCCGAGGTTGCGCACATCCGCCAGGCGCAGGTTGAGGCACGTTGGCAGGAGGTGGCCCATGGCTGAGTCGCTGGCCATCGTGCAACGGCGCTGGGCCGATCATGTACGGGACCCGTCGATGCCTGCGCCCGATGGCGTCGAGGCACGGCGGATGGCGGTCTACCGCCGCCTGTGCATCGACAGCCTGGACACCCTTTTGGCAGGCAGCCTGCCGCGACTGCTGGAACAGCTGGGCGAAGCGCGCTGGCGCGGTCTGGTCGAGCACTACTACGCACATCACGTCTGCCATACCCCGTTGTTCCCGCAGATCGCAAGCGAGTTCGCTGCGTGGCTGGCTGTGCAGTATGCGTTCGCGCTGCCCGGCTGGGCGGCGGAACTGGCGCACTACGAAAGCATGCAGCAGACGCTGCACATCGAGGCACGTGATGCCGGGCATTCATTGCAGTCCATGCCGGCGGGCAGCGATGTGCTGGCGCTGTCGCCGCTGGTGCGGGTATTGGGCTACCGATGGCCGGTGCATGAGGACGCCGCGCTGGACGATGCCGCCGCCAGCGAGCCGACGCTTCTGCTGCTGCGCCGCCTGGCGGACTACCAGCTGCAGGTCGAGGAACTGGCACCACTGGCGTATGCGCTGCTGTCGGCCTTCGCTGATGACGGTACCCACGTGGATGACGCGCTGAACGCACTGGCCGATGCGCATGGCGTGGCCGCCGACGAACTGCGCGTGGTGGCCATGCCCTTGCTGGGCGAACTATGCGCGGCCGGCGTGCTGGTCACGCTGGCCGGGTTCTGCGACTGCCGGCCAGCGGCCGGCACTACCCCTGTCTGATTCGAGGTTTGATCATGGCTGCTTCCAACACTTCCTTCCTGCACGGCTGGCGCCTTTTCGTGACCATGGCTGTGGTCCTGATCGCCGTCGCACTGGCGGCGTTCACCCTGCAGCCCGACGTGGTCGAGGGCAGCCGCGCGGCGATCCGGGTCACTGCACGCACATCGTTCCTGCTGTTCCTGGCCGCGTTCACCGCATCGTCGTTCGCCAGCCTGCTGCCCGGCCCGTTCACCCAGCACATGTTGCGCGAGCGGCGCATCATCGGCCTGTCATTCGCGTTCTCGCACCTGCTGCATGCGGTCGCGATCACCGCCTTCGGCATCCTCAACCCCGCGTTCTGGCCGGCACGCTCGGCCCTGGCCAACCTGCCGGGCACGATCGGCTATGTAGCCATCCTCGCCCTGGCCATCACCTCGCATCGTGGCATCGCCCGCCGCATGGGCCCCACCGTGTGGCGTCGCCTGCACGTGACCGGCATGTGGATCATCGCCGCAGTGTTCACCTATTCGTACTTCAAGCGCGTGCCCGGCAACTTCTGGTACGCGGTGCCCTCCGCGTTGCTCTTCACCGCTGTCGTGGTGCGTGCGATCGCCAAGCGGGCGCAGTCGCTGCGGCGCAATGCGCATGCGCGGCCACCGCTGCGGAGTTCTTGAGGAGGCGGTTACCTGTAGAGCCGAGCCCATGCTCGGCTGCCCCTGGCTCAGCCGAGCATGGACTCGGCTCTACAGAGGGATCCCAGCACGATAGGCAGCGAATTCCCTGCGGAAAGGGATATGCCCCACTTCAGGTCACGGGGCGCGGCGCAGCGTGATCAGGGTGATTTCCGAGGACACCCCGATGCGCGCGGGGAATCCGGCCCACAGGCCAGCGCCATTGCTCACGTACAGGGTCATCCCATCCACGTCGTAGCGGCCGGAGACGAAGCCACCATTGGCCCGCTTCACCAATTGGTCCATGCCGATGATCTGCCCGCCGTGGGTATGCCCGGACAGCTGCAGTTTGACGCCGCGCGCTGCTGCCGAGCGTGCATTACGCGGGCGGTGATCGAGCAGGATCACCGGTGCGGACGGATTGGCACCCTCAAGTGCAGCCTGGAGATCCGGCAGCGGCAGGCCATAACGCGCCGCCACCGGGTCGGTGACACCAGCGATGGTCAGCGCCGCATCACCGCGTCGCACCTGCAGGTGGCTGTTCTCCAGCACCTGCATGTGCAGCGCGCGGAACGCCTGCATCCATGCCTGGTACTGCGCGTAGTACTCGTGGTTGCCGGTGATGGCGATGACACCGTCCGGCGCCTGCAGATCGGCCAACGGACGCGCGTCGTCGCGACGGGCCTCGACGCTGCCATCGATCAGATCGCCGGTGATCACGATCAGGTCCGGCTTCAGCGCGTTGCTCTCGGCCACCACTCTACGCACCCAGTCGCCGGTCAGCAGACGGCTGGCATGGATGTCGGTCAGCTGCAGCACGCGATAGCCGTCGAACGCCGCTGGCAGCCCGGCAATGCTCACCTCGATCTGCCGGGCATGAGGCACCGCCATGCCCTGGCTGACACCATAACCACTGACCAGCAGCGCCAGCACGCCGGCTGCCGGCCGCAAGCGCCGCGTGCGCAATGCGGCTACCGCACGTGGCCAGCGCAGCAGGCGGGACGCGAGCAGGCCCGCATCCATCGCCAGCATCAGCAACGCCAACAGCAACACCGCCGTGGAGCCGGTAGCCAGCGTGGCAATGGCCAGTTTCGGAATCTCGGGCGAGGCCATCGTGCCCCAGAACGTGGCGACGATACGCAGCTGCACGGCTACGCCCACCAGCAGCAGCGACAGCACGACCTTCTGCCAGGGGGGCATGCGCAGTGGCCAGAACAGGCGCCAGGCCACATACAGGCCCATCAACAAACCGATCGTACTCAGCACTGCAACCATCCGGGAGGGAAAGTGGGGGCCGCCATGGTGACGGCTGCGGGCGGCGTTGTGTAGCGCCGAGCCCATGCTCGGCTGCTCAACATGCAGCCGAGCATGGGCTCGGCTCTACATCAACAGGTGGGTCAGGCCATTCCGTCGAGGCGCTCCAACCGCAGGCGGGCGATGCGGCGCTTCTCCATCGCCAGCACGGTGATGCGCACACCCGCCACCTCCACCACATCGCCGATGTCCGGCAGCCGACCCAACTGCTCCAGCACCAGCCCGGAGATGGTCATGTAGTCGGCACTGCGCGGCAGCGATACGCCGGCCAGCCGCTGCAGGTCGTCCAGAGTCAGCGCACCGTCGGCCTCCCATTGGTCCTCGCCCTGCGCGACCACGCCATAGCGCTCGTCCTGGGTATCGACCAGGTCACCGGCAATGGCCGCCAGCAGGTCGTTGGCGGTCACCAGGCCTTCCACGCTGCCGTACTCGTCCACCGCCACCGCCAACGGCACCGGGTGCTGGCGGATCAGTTCCAGCGCCTGCAGCGCGCTGGCACTGGACAGCACGTACTGCGGCTCGCGCAGGTTGCCCTCCAACTGCAGCGGCCTGCCCTGCAGCAGGTCGGCCAGCAGGTCGCGGCTCTGCACCACGCCACGCAGGCTGTCCAGGTCACCCTCACCCACCAGCAGGCGGGTGTGCGGCGACGCCACCAGGCGTGCCACCACATCCTCCTGCCCACGCGCCAGGTCGATCCACTGCACGTCGGCACGCACCGTCATCACGCTCGACACCGGGCGATCGGCCAGGCCCAGCACGCTGCGGATCATCTCGTGTTCGGCCGGCTGCAAGCGCTCTGCAGTGTCCACCTGCCCGTCCCCCCCTTCATCGTCGTGACCATTGGCCGGGCGCGCGCCCAGCATGCGCAGCACGGCATCGGCGGTGCGCTGGCGGAACGGCAGGCGGCGCTCGTTGCGCTCGCGGTTGAAACGCACCCACTGGTTGAACGCCTCGACCAGGATCGAGAAGGCGATCGCCGCGTACAGGTAGCCCTTGGGGATCTTGTAGCCCAGTCCTTCGGCCACCAGGCTGAAGCCGATCATCAGCAGGAAGCCCAGGCACAGCACCACCACGGTAGGATGCTTGTTGACGAAGCGGGTCAGCGGCTTGCTGGCCAGCAGCATCAGCGCCATGGCGATCGTCACGGCCGCATACATCACGCCGAGGTTGTCGACCATGCCGACCGCGGTGATCACCGAGTCCAGCGAGAACACCGCGTCGAGCACCACGATCTGCGCCACCACCATTGCGAAGCTGGCGTAGACCTTCTTGCCATCCTCGTGGTGTTCGCGGCCTTCCAGCCGTTCGTGCAGTTCCATGGTGCCCTTGAACAGCAGGAACAGGCCACCGCCAAGCAGGATCAGGTCACGCCCGGAAAAGCTGTGGTCGAACAGCGTCAGCAGCGGCGCGGTCAGTTTCATGATCCAGGCCAGTGCGGCCAACAGCACCAGCCGCATCAGCAAGGCCAGCGCCAGGCCGATCACCCGCGCGCGGTCACGCTGGTGCGGCGGTAGCTTGTCGGCAAGGATCGCGATGAACACCAGGTTGTCGATGCCGAGAACGATCTCCAGCACGACCAGGGTTGCAAGGCCCATCCAGATCGAGGGGTCAGCCAACCATTCCATTTCAGGTCCGTTTCGTCAGTAGGCAAGGGAAAAGAGCGACCGCTCAGTCAGCGTCCTGTGCCTGCGCCGGGTCGTGCCCGAGCAGGTCACCGGGCGTGCACTGCAGCTCGCGGCAGATCGCATCAAGGGTGGAAAAGCGGATGGCGCGCGCCTTGCCGGTCTTCAGGATCGACAGGTTGGCCAGGGTGATGTCGATGCGCCCGGCCAGCTCGGACAGGGTCATGCCCCTTTCCTGCAGCATGCGGTCCAGGGTGATGACGATTGCCATCAGATGACACCGTCGAGGTCATCGCGCATCGCTGCGCCCACGGCGAAGACGCGCGCCAGCACGAACAGCATCAGCACGGCCACCAAGCCAGTGATCGACATGCCACCGCCGACCTCCATCCAGGCGAAATCCGGGCCCATCCAGGCCGCGTAGGCGACGATCAGGATCGACAGCAGCTCCATCGCCAGCATCAGCCAGGCCATGCGCTGCAGGCGCTGTGCGTTGGCGTGGGTGAACGGCCGCTCGCGCGCCGCCGACTTCAGCAGCCGCAGCAGGTGGCGCAGGAACATCAGGCACAGCACCAGCAGCGCGACGATCGCGCCCAGGCCCAGGCAGAAATGCAGGAACAGGTCATTGCCATGCGCGGCGACAGCCGCAGCGTCATGCACGCTGTCGAGCAGCCAACGGCGGTCGTGGGCGACCAGCGGCACGGCCAGCAGCGCGGCCAGGATGCCCAGCCAGCACATCGCCCTGACGGCCTGTACGGCCGCCAGGGCCAGGGTGAACAAGCCTCGCGCGGGTCTGGCGCGGGCGGGACGAGCGGTCAAGCGGCCTCCGGCATTGGGGTGGCCTCGCCGCCCCGGGGTGGATTTATCGATAAACGATATATCACATGCCGCGTGAAAGGCTGAATCGCGAGCGTCGCCCCTGTCAGGGCCCAGGTGCGCCCTGTGCCTGCATCGCTTCGCCAGGGGCGGCCGAGGCCATGGCCTGGACCCCGGCTTCGGCCGCCTGCCGCGTGACCAGGCGGAAGCGCACCTGCAGTTTGCCCTGCCCCGGCGCAGCCCAGCCGTACTGGATGGCCACCTGATCGGCCGACAGTGGCCCACGCCCTGGCAGCGACCGTACCTGCAACGGCTTCGGTGCGGCCTGCACCAACCGGGCAAACCCCTTCTGCACCACCGCCGCGTCGGCCTTCTCGGCGTAGACCGTACACGTTCCATCGTCAGCCCAGCTCACCGCATAGCGGCCACTGGCCAGCGGCACCATCCACGCCACGCCTGATTGCCCCTGCAACAGCGTGGCGGCTTCGGCCGGCTGCAGCGGCGACAGCCCATTGGATTCCATCAGCGACTGCAACCGCGCCGGGGCCCCGATGTGCTGCATGCAGGCGGTATCGAACAGCTCGCTGAAGGGATCCTGCGCCGGGGCCTTGGCCTTGGGCGCACGCGCGGGTTGCGCCACCACCAGTGTGGGCAGCAGGGCCAAAGCCAGCCAGAAGAACGCAGGACGCATCGGGATTCCACGCTACGGAAAACAGCGGGGAGGATGGCAAAGGCCTGGCGCGCCGCGCAATGGCCGCGATGGCCGCCAGCCTCCCGCTGCCGGGTCAGACGGCCATTTCGCCCTGGTCCTCGCCATCCCAATAGTGGATGCGGCTGGCGCGCACGTGAATCAGCACCAGCCCCGGTGTATCCACGCCCTGCTCGAACCAGCGCTCAAGATCCTTCACCCAGTGCTCGCGCATCACAGCGCGATCGCGCACCACCGCCGCCCTTCCCTGCACGTGCACGAACAACGGCGGCTTGCCCAGCAGCGACTTGCTGCCGGAAAAACCCAGCGCAACGGCGGGGTCAGCCTCAATCTCGTGCACCATGTCGGTGTCTTCCGTGGTGAAGAACCAGCTGTCACCGTCGTAGTCCACGTCACCGTTGTTGCTCATCGGACGACCGGCAATTTCTCCGCCGGCGCGGGTCTGCAGCATGGTGAAATCGATGTCGGCCATCTTCCTGGCCAGTTCGGGCAGGGTGAGCTGGGTCATGGTGTCGTCCTTCATCAAGTGGAATCCCAGCGTCTGCCCAGAGCGGTGACCGAAGCGTGGAAGGTCCATGGCGACTTCTTCACAGAAAACGAGATAGGGCGCGTGGCGCGTGCGTGACGCGCTGCTCACCACACCACCTGCGCTTGCAGCAGCTGCACGCCCCATCGCGCGTCGGGCGATCCTGCAGACGCGGCGACGGGTGCATGCACGCATTGGCTGACGCGTGCCATCAGCGCGTGATGCGACCGTCCCCCGCCACCCGTACCCGGTCACGCCCCTGTGCCTTGGCCTGGTACATGGCCGCATCGGCGGCACGCAGCAGGCTGCGCCAGCCCAGCGCATCGGTGCCGCCCTTGGCCACCCCGAAACTGGCGGTCACGCGCAGCACGATGCCCCCGGCCAGCGCGATGTCCATCTGCCGAAGCGCCAATCGCAATGTTTCAGCCAGCTGGCGCCCGCCGGCCAGATCACCGTCGGCCAGCAGCACCAGGAACTCCTCGCCACCATAGCGGGCGATGTTGTCGCTGCGCCGCAGGTGGTGCCGCAGCAACTGCGCCACCTGCACCAGCACTTCGTCGCCGGCTTCATGGCCATGGCCATCGTTGATGGCCTTGAAGCGATCCACGTCCAGCAGGATCACCACGGCGCTTGCCTCGCCCCCCGCATGTCTCCGCTGCACCACCTCATCCAGCGCGCGCCGATTCAACAGCCCGGTCAGTTGGTCGGTACCGGCCAGCTGGCGCAGCTCGCTGGTCAACGCCGAACGCTCGCGCGATTTCTCGCGCAGCACTTCGATGGCATCGAACAGGCGCTGCATCTCGGCCAGCGGGTGGGTGACATTCTCCTCCGGACCGGGCGTATCCGAGGCAAGCTGGATCACCTGCTGCTGCGCCTGCAGCAGTGGCTGCAGGATCTGCAGGTGGGCAATGCGCAGGGCCATGCCCAGCACCACCAGCGTGCCCAGCGCGGTCGCCACCAGCACGGCCAGACGCATGGCCTCACGGTTGCGACTGCGTTCGAAGCGGGCGATGGACACGCTCAGGTAGCCATCGCGCAGCGCCTCCAGCGACTGCAGGGTCGGCACGTAGCGATTGGTGAACGCGGCGGCGGTCCACGACGGCGGCACGCCACGGCGGCCATCCTCGATCAGCTGCTCGATCATCGGCAGTGACTCACCGAAGAGCTGCCGCCGCGCCATGTCCCAGTGCCAGGACAATTCCGGGTCGCTGCGGAACACCGACTCGTGGCTGCTCGCCAACCGCCACAGCTCCAGCAAGCGGCCCTCGGTCTGCAGCGCAGCGCGCACCTGTTCCTCGCGCCACGCCCCCGGTACCGCCACCGGCGCCATCACGTTCGAGGCCAGGCGGCCACCATGCTCGCGAAGATCGAACAACAGCTGGCCCTGCATTGCCGGAATCGCCGCCTCACGGTCGGCACTGACCAGCGCGTTGATCTGCGCCGAGGTCAGCAGATGCAGGCGATCAACCACCGCGAACATGCCGCTGATCGCACGCTCCACCTCCAACACACGGCGTGCGTCATGCGGTTGCGCCGCGACATGATCGACCGCAGCCCGCGCCGACTTCAGGCGACGCTGCGCGCTGGCCAGCAGGCGATGCTCGTCGTACACGCCCGGGTCATCCTTGAACACGGTCTCCAGCTGCAGCAGGGCAGTGTCGACCCGCTGGCGTGCGGCCGCCAGCTGCGCAGCCAGCCGTGCCTGTTCGGCGGCATCGGCCGGGTCAGCCCCCAGCAGGCTGTTGGCCGGGCCTCGCTCGGCTGAAGCCAGGTTGGCAAGATCGAAGGTCTGCCGCAGCTGCCGCAGGCTGGCCAGGTTGCCTTCGGCGTCGGTGTAGCGCAGTGTTCCCTGGACCAGGGCGATGGCCATCAACGGCAACGTGCACACGACAAACAGCCCAGCCAGGATCCAGACCCAGGTCCGCAACCTGATGGGCGATACCTTGCCGGCCATGCAGAATTCCCCTGAAGTGCGGCTCACTGTAGCGACCGGCTCCGGCGGCGCCAAGCCAGTGCCGCCCGATCCGCGAGGGGGGATATAGCGCGGCGCGCGCGAACGCGCCGACAATGCCGGCGCCCCGACGCCAGCCGATCAGATGCGACAGGTTACGCCGGGTCAGATCCAGCGCTGGTCGACCAGTTCGCGCTTCACGTAGGCATAGAACACCGGCGCCGCCACCAGGCCGGGCAGGCCGAACGCCGCCTCCATCACCAGCATGGCCAGCAGCAGCTCCCAGGCGCGGGCCTGGATTTCACCGCCGACGATGCGCGCATTGAGGAAGTACTCCAGCTTGTGGATCACGATCAGGTACAGCAGCGCCGCCACTGCCACGTAGAACGAGACAGACAGCGCAACGATGGTGATGACCGTGTTGGAAATGATGTTGCCCACCACCGGCAGCAGGCCGGCGACGAAGGTGATCAACACCAAGGTCTTGGACAGCGGCAGGTGCACACCGAACAGCGGCAGCACGCCCAGCAGGAAGATCGCGGTGAACACGGTGTTGAGCAGCGAGATCTTCACCTGTGCGAACACCACCTGGCGGAATGCGGTGGCCAGGCGGC
The DNA here is from genome assembly GCF_054083135.1 of Stenotrophomonas maltophilia group sp. LNF247. Lineage (NCBI taxonomy): Bacteria > Pseudomonadati > Pseudomonadota > Gammaproteobacteria > Lysobacterales > Lysobacteraceae > Stenotrophomonas > Stenotrophomonas maltophilia group sp. LNF247. The sequence continues at coordinate 88,563 of NZ_JBSRQL010000013.1, read as the reverse complement.
TGGTGCGCCCGATCAGCTCCTGCGCCAACGGCCCCATCTTGGGCACGGGAAGTTCGTCGTACAGCGCGATCATCGCCCCCAGCACCATGCCGATCAGCACGCGCACGCCCACCTGCACCACCGAGGTACCGGCCACGCCCAGCTGGCGCTGGTGCTCGGCGGCCCAGTCGTTCAGCGCCGCGCGCAGCGCCGGCATGTCTTCGGGAATGTAGGGTTGCAGCAGCGCCGGCACCTGGTGCCGCGAGGTATTGAGGATCTCCATCAGGCGCGCCAGCAGCGCGTCCGGGCCGCCGGTCTCATTGCGGAAGAACGAGGCCACGCCGATGCCGGCCAATACCAGCGCGCTGATGATGATGGCCGACAATACGATCACCGCGATCGCCCGCGCTCGTCCCGGCGGCAGCTTGCCTTCCACGGTGGAGGCCAGCACGTGGGTCAGCTGGAACACCAGCAACCCCGACAGCAGGGTCACCACCAGGCCCAGCTTCAACGCCAGCCACATGCCCAGCAGCATCATCAACCACGCCGCGATCCGCGCAACGGGGGGCTTGGGCGGTGCAACGAGGGCGTCTTGCATGGGCGGTGCGTCCGGGCGGGGTGGCCCATGGTAGAGGATTGGTGGCGACGATTCCGGGTACAGCATGAACGAGCGCTATGCCCTCGTTCTGCGGTATGCCCACCGCCCCGGCCCGCTCATTCGCCATAGCTGGCGTTGTTCTTGCCCTGGCGCTTGGCGTGGTAGAGCGCACGGTCGGCCAGTGCCAGCCAGTCCTCGACGCTGCCACCGCGCGGCGTTGCCGCGATGCCGATGCTGACGCTGAACTCGATGCCCGGTGTTGCCTGCCGTGCTGCTTCCAGCAGGTGCAGGCGGACCCGCTCGGCCACCTGCATCGCATCGATGGGCGCACAGTCGTGCAGCAGCACCACGAACTCGTCGCCTCCCAGCCGCGCAGGGGTATCACCGGGCCGGGCGAAGGCGCGCAAGGTGGACGCGATATGGCGCAGCACTTCATCCCCGGCACGATGACCGTGCGAGTCATTGATGCGCTTGAAGTCATCCACATCAAGCATCAGCAGGCAGGCGAAACCACCCTGACCCTGCGCCTTGTCCAGTGCCTGCTGCGCGCGGACGATCAGGAAGCCGCGGTTGGCCAGCTCCACCAGCGGGTCCATCCGGCTCAGCCGCTTCAACTGGCGGTTCTGCGATTTCACCCGACGGGCCAGCTGCCAGCTGAGAATGCTCAGCCCGATGCCATACACGAACAGGAACGGGATGCTCAGCATGATCGTGCGTTGCGAGGTCACCGGCTGGAATGGGAAGCCGAGCGCCCACCAGGTGAGTGCGAAGCCCAGCAGCAGCGCCAACGTGGCGCGCGTCGCCAGGCGCACGCCACCGGCTGCGATCTTGTCGGCCACCAGCAGCGCGGCAAACAGCGCGCTGGGCACGGCACTAAGCGCCATGAATGCGATCCAGCCGCCGCCGAACAGGGAATCGGCCACCATGCAGCGGAACTGGACGCGCGCCGGCTGGCGGGAGCGCCGGGTCAGCAGCAGCGCCAGCGCGGGCCACGCCAGCGCGTTGAGCAGCAGCAGGACCCACGCCCATCCGCCATTCTGCCGTTCGAGGATGATCGACGCGATGGGGATCGCCCCCAGTCCATTGCCGACAAAACGCATCCAGCCGATGCGACGTGCCGCGCCAATGCCTTCGACCGCGCCTTCCGCCGAATCGGTGAAGAATGGCATTGCCCCCTCCTGCGCGATCGCACCTGCTGCTACGGCCCTTGCCGGGCTGGCTGCCGGTGAGTCTGACAGGTTCGCGTCAATTCGGGATCAAGGCGGCGCCCCGTGGCGCGGTGTTCACCCGCCCCTGGGGGCCGCCGTGGAACCGCGCAGCATGAAGCTGAACTCCAGCGTCTGCTGCAGCGGCACATCGACCTGTTCGATGATGGCGAGCAGCAGGTTGACCGCGCGCTCGCCAATCTGCCGCATCGGCTGCCTGATCGTCGTCAGCGGCGGCGTCAGGTAGCGCGAGGAGGCCAGGTCGTCAAAGCCGACGATGGACAGGTCCTCCGGCACGCGGATGCCCAGCTCCCGGCAGGCAGCGAGAGTGCCCAGCGCCATCTGGTCGCTGAAACAGAAGACCGCAGTCGGCACCGGCGCGACGGCCAACATCGATATCGCAGCTGCATGGCCGGACTCCACCGAAAAGTCACCCGGCATGATGTTCAGCTGGCGCAGGCGCCCACGCGCCTTGCCCGCCGCCCGGACCCCTTCCATCCGTTGCTGGTGCAGCGGATTGTCGGGGGGGCCTCCCACCACCGCGATCCGTTCGTGTCCCAGTCCATACAGGTGTTCCATCACCGTGCGCGCGGCGGCGGCATTGTCGATGTGGACGCTGGGAATCCCCAGTGCGGGATCGAATTCACAGCCGTTGACCACCGGTGCGGCGGAACCGCGTTGCTCAACGATGTCACGCGCCGTAGGTGGCAGGCGATGCCCCAGCACGATCATGCCGTCGGCCTCGTTGCGCCGGAGCATCTGCGCGTAGCGCTCCTCGCGGTCCGGTTGATGCTGGGTATCCCCCAGCAGGACCGCGTAGCCGACCGCCTGCGCTGCGTCCTCCGCGCCCTGCAGGATCTGGGCGAAGAACGGATTGGCAATGTCCGGGACGGTGACCAGGATCTTGCCGCTGCGGTGGGTCTTGAGCGTGCGGGCCACCGTGTTGGGCACATAGCCCAGCGCGGCGGCCGCCTGCTCGATGCGCGCACGGGTGGCCGGCAGGACCTTGTCCGGCCGGGACAGTGCCCGCGACACCGTGCCGGCGGAGACGCCGACGTGCTTTGCGATGTCGTAGATGGTGGCCATGGCGTTAGTTCTCCCGTCCGCTGTGCAGTGCACAACAGGTCCTGCGTGCGCCCCTGCTAGGATAATGCAATCGATTGCATCGAGGGCGAATCACGTTGAAGACGCTCAAGGGTCCAGCGCTGTTCCTGGCGCAGTTCATCGGCGACACAGCTCCTTTTGATCGGCTGGACACGCTGGCCGGATGGGCCGCGGGTCTGGGCTATTCTGGCGTACAAGTTCCCACCTCCGCGCCCCGCCTGTTCGATCTGGCGGAGGCGGCACGCAGCCAGGCGTACTGCGACGATATTGCCGGCATGCTGGCCGGTTACGGCCTTCAGATCACCGAATTGTCTACCCATCTACAGGGGCAGCTGGTCGCGGTCCATCCTGCCTACGACAGCCTGTTCGACGGATTCGCCCCGGCGAACGTGCGCGGCAACCCGCCGGCGCGCCAGGCGTGGGCGGTGGAGCAGCTGCGGCTGGCGGCTCAGGCCAGCCAGCGCCTGGGGCTGGCCGCGCATGCCACCTTCTCCGGCGCACTGGCCTGGCCCTATTTCTATCCGTGGCCGCAGCGCCCGCCGGGCCTGGTGGAAGAAGCCTTCGCCGAACTCGGCCGCCGCTGGCGACCGATCCTGGATGTCTTCGACACCTGTGGCGTGGACCTGTGCTTCGAGCTCCACCCGGGCGAGGACCTGCACGATGGCGCAACCTTCGAGCGCTTCCTTGACGTGGTCGATCACCACCCGCGCGCGAAGATCCTGTACGACCCCAGCCACCTGCTGCTGCAGCAGATGGACTACCTCGGTTTCATCGATCGCTACCACGCGCGCATCGGCGTCTTCCACGTGAAGGACGCGGAGTACCGGCCCAGCGCGCGCAGCGGCGTGTATGGCGGCTACCAGGACTGGATCGATCGCCCGGGCCGGTTCCGTTCACTCGGTGATGGCCAGATCGACTTCAAGGCGATCTTCTCCAGATTCGCGCAGTACGACTTCCCGGGCTGGGCGGTACTGGAATGGGAGTGCTGCCTGAAGCACCCGGAAGACGGTGCACGCGAGGGCGCCGCCTTCATCCGCGATCACATCATCCATGTAACCGAACGCGCCTTCGACGATTTTGCCGGGAGCGGCACGGATCTGGAATCACTTCACCGCATGCTGGGAATCTGAACCATTTCCGCCCCGGGAGGGCAAGCCATGACGCACGCGATGTCGCGCCTGGGCGCGATGATGTTTCTGCAGTTCTTCATCTGGGGGGCGTGGTTCGTCACCCTGGGGACGTACCTTGTGCAGGGCCCCTTGCAGGCCAGCGCGAGCCAAGTGGCAACCGCGTTCCTCAGCCAGTCCATCGGCGCCATCGTGGCACCCTTCCTGGTCGGCCTGATCGCGGACCGCTATTTCGCGGCGCAGCGCATCCTGGCAGTACTGCACCTGGCTGGCGCGGTGCTGATGTGGCTGGCTTCCACCGCCACCAGTTTCAGCGTGTTTTCCGCGTGCGTCATGGGCTACATGCTGCTGTTCATGCCGACGCTGGCCCTGGCCAACAGCGTGGCGATGCGGCACATGCAATCGCCGGAGAAGCAGTTCCCGCTGGTACGCGTGGCCGGCAGCGTCGGCTGGATCGTCGCAGGCGTGCTGATCGGCTGGCTGGGCTGGGAACAGGCGCATCGGCTTGAACTGACGTTCCGGATGGCGGCTGCAGCATCGCTGGTGCTGGGCCTGTATGCGTTCACCCTGCCGCACACGCCACCACTGGCGCAGCAGCGCGAGGCCGGGCTGGGACAGATCCTGGGGCTGGATTCGTTGCGGCTGCTGAAATCGCGTGCCTACCTGGTGTTCTTCCTGGCTTCCATCGCCATCTGCATTCCGCTGTCGTTCTACTACAACTTCACCAATCCGTATCTCAACGATCTGGGCGTGCAGGGCGCCGCCGGCCTGCAGTCGCTGGGCCAGGTGTCCGAAGTGCTGCTGATGCTGGCCATGCCCTTCCTGTTCGTGCGGCTGGGGGTGAAGACCATGCTGGCGGTCGGCATGGCCGCCTGGGTGGTGCGCTACGCCCTGTTCGCCTTCGGCGATGCCGGTGGCGGTTTCCCGCTGCTGGTGATCGGCATCGTGCTGCACGGCATCTGCTATGACTTCTTCTTCGTCACCGGCCAGATCTACACCGACGCCCATGCCGGCCCCGCCGCGCGCAGCAGCGCACAGGGCTTCATCACCCTGGCCACCTACGGCGTGGGCATGCTGATCGGCACCTTCCTGTCCGGTGCCGTTGTGGAGCACTTCACCACCGCAGCAGGCCCGGACTGGCAACGGATCTGGTTGTTCCCGGCCGGTGTTGCACTGGTGGTGCTGATCGCCTTCCTGCTGCTGTTCCGCGACCGCCCGGCAGCTGCTGCAGCGCCGTACACACCCTGAGGAGACCGGCCGATGCCCCACCTTGGAATCGCCATCGTTGGTACCGGCATGATCGGCGCGGTGCATCGCCGCGCGGCACTGCTGGCGGGCGCCGCGGTACGCGGCGTACTGGCCTCGTCGCCGCAGCGCGCGAGCGAGGTGGCACACGCGTGGAATGTCCCGCACGCCTATCGCGATATCAATGACGTCGTCGCTGACCCCCAGGTACAGGTCGTGCACATCTGCACGCCCAACCACCTGCACTGCGCGATGGCGCAGGCCGCGCTAGAAGCCGGCAAGCACGTGATCTGCGAGAAACCTCTGGCGACGACGCTGGACGATGCACGGGCGCTCGCGGCGCTGGCTGCCTCGACCGGATTGGTTGCCACCGTCCCCTTCGTCTACCGCTACCACCCGGTGGTCCGCGAGGCGCGTGCACGCATCGCGCAGGGTGAACTTGGGCCGTTGCACCTGATCCATGGCAGCTACCTGCAGGACTGGCTGCTGGACCCGGCCAGCAACAACTGGCGGGTTGACCCGGCGCTGGGCGGCGCGTCGCGCGTGTTCGCCGACATCGGCTCGCACTGGTGTGACCTGGTGGAATGGGTCAGTGGCGAACGCTTCACCGAAGCGAGCGCGGCGTTCGCCACGGTCATCGCCGAGCGCAGCGCCACCACTGGCCAGAGCTTCAGCACGCCGGCGACAGGCGGCGCAAGGCAGGCGGTCGAGAGCGAGGACGTGGCCGCAGCGATGTTCAGGACCGGCGCCGGCACGCTGGCGTCATTGACGGTCAGCCAGGTCTCGGCCGGACGCCACAACCGGCTCTGGTTCGAGATCGATGGCGCCAATGCGAGCGTGGCGTTCAACCAGGAGGATGCCGAGCGGTTGTGGATCGGCCGGCCCGAGCAGCGCGAGGAAATCTTCGTGCGCGGCCCGGGTGCCGGCAGTGCCGAACAACGCCGGTTGTCGCCGCTGCCAGCGGGGCATGCCCAGGGCTACGGCCACTGCTTCGAAGCGTTCGTCGCCGACACCTATCGTGCCGTTGACGGCGAGCGCTTCGAAGGCCTGCCCACCTTCGAAGACGGCCTGCGCTCGGCGCGGATCGTCGATCGCGTCATTGCATCGGCCAGGTCACGCGCCTGGACCGCCATCGGTTGAATCCCGGGAGGATCTGTTGATGAAAGCTCTTTTCCGTAGAAGTGCAGGTCTCATCCTGCTGCTCGCTGCCCTGCCCGCCTTCGCAGACGAAGCGGCCACCACGCAGAAGCCGATCGCGGTGCAGATGTACACCCTGCGCAATGCAGGCTCGCTCGACCAGCAGCTGAAAATCGTCCACGACGCGGGCGTGCGCGCGGTGGAGACCGTCGGAACGCAGAACGTCAGCGCTCCGGAACTGAAGCGACTGCTGGACCGGTACTCGATCAGGGCGGTTTCGTCGCACGTGCAGCTGGCCGAGCTGCGCGACAACCTCGATGGCGTGGTGGCCTTCAACCGCTCGATCGGCAACACCACACTGGTGGTGCCCTACCTGGACCAGAAGGACCGTCCGCGCGATGCCGCCGGCTGGACCGCATTGGGCCAGGAGCTGGGCCGGATCGCCAGGCAGGTGCGCGTCAAGGGCATGCAGCTGGCCTATCACAACCACGATTTCGAGCTGGCCGACTTCGACGGTCAGACCGGGCTGGAGCTGCTGTTCGCAGCGGCCGGACCCGATCTGAAGACCGAACTGGACCTGGCCTGGGTCGCGCGAGCGGGACTGGACCCGGCGGTGATGCTTGGCAAGTTCCGCGGTCACGTTTTTGCGGTACACGCCAAGGACAATGCACCCAAGGGCCAGGCCGAAGACGAAGGTGGTTTCGCTGCGGTCGGCCAGGGCGTGCTGGACTGGAACGCGATCCTGCCGGCCGCCGCCACCGCTGGCGTGCAGTGGTACATCGTCGAACACGACCAGCCACGCGATCCGGCCAAGGTCATCCAGGCCGGCGCGGACTACCTGCGTGAACACCTGCCCAACGTGCCCGCCCGTGCACGGCACTGACGCATGAAGGAGTTCCCCATGAAAATGATCCTGGCAGTGGCCGTAGCCCTGGGCGGCGTGAGCCATGCAGCCGCAGCCTGGGCCAAGGACGATCCCGCCGCCGGCGCGAAGCTCTACGCCCAGCACTGCACTGCCTGCCACGGTGCTGAACGCGCCGGCGTACCGCCGACCTTCCCGGCGCTTACCGACGTCGGCAAGCGGCTTCAGCCCGCCCAGGTCAAGGACAAGATCAGGAAGGGCGGAGGATTGATGCCGCCCTTTGCCCAGCTGTCGCAGCAGGAGATCGACGACCTCGCCAGCTATCTGGCGAAGTAGGCGGCCGGCGACCACGCCGGCCGCGTGCCGCTACAGTTCGCGCACCCAGATGTTGCGGTAGCTGACCCTGGAGTCATGCTCCTGCAGATAGAGCGGCGCACATCCGTGCGGTGAGTAGGAGGGAGGACCGATGTACTCGGTCCTGCCCGCCACAGCGGTATCGTCCTGCACCAGAACACCGTTGTGCAGCACCGTGATGCGCGCCGGCGAGAGCAGCCCACCGCCCGGAGAGAAGCGCGGTCCCTTCCAGATGATGTCGTAGGCCTGCCACTGCCCCGGTGCGCGCGAGGCGTTCACCAACGGCATCGCCTGCTTGTAGATCGACCCCGCCTGGCCGTTGGCATACGTCGGGTTGTGGTAGCTGTCGAGCACCTGCAACTCATACAGTTCCTGCAGGAAGATGCCGCTGTTGCCCCGGTTCTGGCCGTCGAAGCCTTTCGTCTCGGTGGGGGTACGCCATTCGACATGCAGCTGGATATCGCAGAAGCGTTGCCTGGTGCGGATGCCCTTGCTGCCCGGAACGACGGTCATGGCGCCATCGGCAACCTTCCAGGGTACACGCCCTCCCTGCTCCGCCTCCCAGGCCGAGACATCCTTGCCATCAAACAGCACGATGGCGTCCGACGGTGCCTTGCCCGGTGGCGTGGCCACCACCGCAGGCACCGGCGTCCACACCTCGGTCTTCTTCGGGTCACGCGCAGCATCGGCACCGTCCTGTGCGAATGCCGTCGCAGCGGCAAGCAGGCCGGCGGTGCCCAGCAGAGCGCGGATCATCCAGGTGTCGTCCATCAGCTGGTCCCCCATGCAGGCGTACCGGGAACGTAGGCAAGGTCGCCGTCGTAACGTCCCGGCACGGCGACGTATTGCAGCACCCCGGTCGCACCGACCTTGGAGGTGAAGAAGCCAAAGATGGCCAGTTGCTTGATCATCGTGAAGTAATGCGGCATCGCCTCGCCTTCTTCTGGCGTACCGGTCTCGGTCACATCGGCATTGCGCGCCTTGGCTTCGGCATCCAGGGTACGCAGCAACCCGGTGCGTGCCTCCGGCGTGAGCGACAGGAAGCGGCCACCGGCACGCTTGTCGATGTCGGCCAGGCCGGCACGGAACACCGCCTGCTGGCGAGCGGTGTAGCAGTCGCTGACGAACGTGGCCATGAACGCACCGGCGCCCGCGTCCTTCGCCCCGGGTGTCCGGGTCCGCGGCAGGATGGTCTCGGCGATCTCGTCCAGCGTGCCGATATCGGCATCGGTGAACGCGGGCATCGCCCCCGCGGCCGGCGCCTGCCCTTGCACCAGCGCCGGCAGGCCAACCATGGCCGCACCGGTGGCGGCGACGATCATCTTCAGCAGTTCGCGACGATCCATCAGAAGTTCCCCGCTTTCAGTTCGCGCACCGCATGGTCGGCGGCGCGGGCCGTCAATGCCATGTAGGTCAGCGAGGGATTCACGCAGGCGCTGGAGGTCATGCAGGCACCATCGGTCACATAGACGTTGGGCGCATCCCAGACCTGGTTGTGTGCGTTCAGTACGGAGCTCTTCCGGTCACGTCCCATGCGCGCGGTCCCCATCTCATGGATGCCCTTGCCCGGGGCATAGTCGTTGTCGTGCATCTTCACGTCCTTGACCCCGGCCGCCTCCAGCATCTCGGCGGCATCAGCGGCCATGTCCTTGCGCATCGCCAGTTCGTTGGCACGCATGGACACATCCATCGCCAGCACCGGCAGCCCCCACTTGTCCTTGCGGTTGCGGTCCAGGCGGATCGCATTGTCGTGGTGCGGCAGCATTTCACCGAACCCGGTCATGCCGATGCGCCAGTCGCCCGGCACGGTCAGCGCCTCCTTCAGGTCGGCACCGATGTTCAGCTCGGCGATCTCGCGCGACCAGCCGGTGCGGCTGGCACCGCCCTGGTAACCGAACCCGCGCAGGTAGCCGCGCTTGTCGGCGGCCACGTTGCGGAACCGCGGAATGTAGAAACCGCAGGGACGACGACCGAAGTAGTACTTGTCTTCGTAGCCCTCGACCCGGCCCGAGGCGCCCGCACCGAAATGATGGTCCATCACGTTGTGCCCGAGCTCACCCGACGAAGAGCCCAGCCCCCCGTCCCAGACGTCGGTCGCCGAATTCATCAGCAGCCAGGTCGAGTTGAACGACGATGCATTGAGGAAGATGACCTTGGCCGTGTACTGGTAGGTCTGGCCTGTTTCGGCGTCGATGACCTCCACGCCGCGCGCACGCTTGCGGTCCTTGTCGTAGAGCACTTCCTTGACGATCGAGAACGGCCGCAAGGTCAGGTTGCCGGTCTTCATCGCCGCCGGCAGCGTCGCCGACTGGGTCGAGAAATAGGCACCGAAGGGACAGCCCAGGATGCACTTGTTGCGGTACTGGCAGTTCACGCGGCCCTGCTCGGGCATCGGCTGGGTGATGTTGGCAGTGCGCGAGTGGATCATATGCCGTGTTCCGCCGAAGGCCTTCTTGATCCGCGCGGCCACATCCTTCTCGACGATGTTCAGGGGAATCGGCGGCAGGAATTCGCCGTCCGGCAACACGTCCAGTCCTTCGCGCGTGCCGGCAATGCCGGCGAACCTCTCTACATGGTCGTACCACGGCGCGATGTCGGCATAGCGGATTGGCCAATCGGTGGCGATGCCGTCCTTGAGGTTGGCCTCGAAATCCAGATCGGAGAAGCGATAGCTCTGCCGGCCCCACATCAACGAGCGACCGCCCACGTGGTAGCCGCGGAACCAGTCGAAACGCTTGGTCTCGATGTAGGGCGAGTCCTGCTCGTCGGCCCACATCCCTTCCAGGTTCTCGGCGAGGCCGTAGTCGCGCATCAGCACCGGGAACTTGGCCTTCATCGCCTGCGTCGGACGGTTTCGGTGCGGGAAATCCCACGCCTCCTTCATCGCGTTGACGTAGTCCTTGACGTGCTCGATGTTGCGGCCCCGCTCCAGCATCAGGACCTTCAGGCCCTTCTCGGCCAGCTCCTTCGCTGCCCAACCGCCACTGATTCCCGAGCCAACAACAATGGCGTCGTAGTGATTATCTGCCATGGGTTTCTCACCTGGGTGGATATCGTTTCAGACGTCGCAGAGGCGGATCGCCTCGCGCAATGAGGCAACGGGATCGGGCGCTGCAGGCGTGAACTCCTGCGCCAGATACCCCTTGAAACCGGTGTCGCGGATCGCGCGACAGATGGCCGGATAGTGGAGCTCCTGCTGGTCTCCGATCTCGTTCCGGCCAGGCACGCCTGCGGTGTGGTAATGCTTGAAGCAGGCGTGATGCTTGCCGATGGTGGCGATGATGTCGCCCTCCATGATCTGCATGTGGTAGATGTCGTAGAGCAGGCCGAAATTGTCTGAGCCCAGCCGCTGACACAGCTCCACGCCCCAGGCCGAGTGGTCGCACAGGTAGTCGCGATGGTCGACCTTGGAGTTCAGCAGCTCCATCACCAGCACCACGCCACGCTTCTCGGCATGCCCGAGGATGCGCTTGAGGCCGGCCTCGGCATTGGCCATGCCGTCCTGCGGGTCCATGCCGTTGCGGTTGCCGGAAAAGCAGATGAGATTGCGGTAACCGGCATCGGCCACCAGATCGATGTACTTTGTATAGCGTTCCACCAGTTCGTCGTGGAACTCCCGGCCAGCGAAACCCTTGGTAAGGCCCAGCTCCGCGCCATTGCACATCGAACTGTAGACACCATTCGCCTTCAGCGTGGGCCAGTCTTCCGGGCCGACTAGGTCGATCGCGGCAAAACCGATGTCCTTCACCGTCGCGCAGAGCTGGGCAACTGACAGCTGCGGGAAGGTCCAGCGGGCCACGGCCTGCTTCAGGTTGCCCTTCAGCGGTGCAGTGGTGGCGAATGCAGGCAACGCTCCCGCAGTACCCAGAGCTACGCCTCCAGCAACCGCCATGCGCAGCGCATCGCGCCGCGTGAGCCCCCTCGAAGGAGCCGGTCTGATCGAATGGATGGACATCCACCTTCCGGCCTCCCAACCGGTATCAAACGCAACGATTCACAGCAATGCAATCGATTGCACCATAGGGGAGGAAATTGGATGCTTGCAAGTTGCGGTGCACGAAAATTCAATGCTGCGGGGCACAACTCCGCAGCCGACCTGGAAAACAAAAGCCCCGCGTGAGCGGGGCTTTCCTTCTGGCGGTGGGAGCAGCACGACGCCTGTTGGCTACAGCGTCGAAATCGTGCCGCCGTCGATCCGATACTCCGTTCCGGCAATCGACGCCGACCGGGGAGACGCCAGGAACACAATCAGATCGGCCACCTCCTGCGGTGCCGCGGGCCGTCCCACCGGGATCCCGCCGAGCCAGTCCATGACCAGCCTCTTGCCACCTTCATAATCGGTTCCCGCTTCTGCCGCGATCCGCTCTGCAAATTCCCGGGATGCTTCTGTCTCGATCCAGCCCGGCGCTACGCTCAGCACCCGCACGCCCTTGGGGGTGACCTCTCGTGAAAGCGACTTGCTGTAGGTCGTGAGTGCCGCTTTGGCGGCGGCATACGCGGTGGTGGACTCCGGCAGAGGCAGCATGCGCTGGATCGAACTGACGTGGATGATCACGCCAGCGCGCTGCGCGACCATGGATGGCAGCAAGGCACGATCCAGACGGACCGCCGGCATCAGATTCAGGTTCAGCTCGGCAAGCCAGTGCGCATCACTGATCGCTGCGAAGCCGCCGCCAGGTGTCTTTGATCCCCCCAGCACATTGACCAGGATGTCTGCGCCGCCCCATGCCTGCAGCACGGCGTGGGCGAAAATGCCGGTGCCCTCGGCCGTCGACAGATCGGCGGCTACGTAGGCGACTCCTTCCACCGGGCGTGCCGGCAGGCTGCGCGCCGACGTCATCACCCTGGCCCCGGCCTCGGCAAGGGTCCTGACCACGGCCGCCCCCACACCGGCCGTGCCGCCGGTCACCACGGCCCGCAGGCCACCGAGTTGAAGATCGAAGCTCATGCGGTGATCTCCAGCGATGCGATCAGGCCCCGTTCCAGTTCGAAACGGTAGCTCAGCAGAATCGGACTGCCGGGGAAGTTGCCGCTCACGATGGCACGGACAACGTGGTGTTTCCCCTGCCGTTCGATGGCGCTCGGCACGCTGGTGGCGCTGTATTTGGCCGATGCCTCGGCCAGGAAGGCTTTGATGGCGTCGACGCCGACGAGGGTGTGCCCGTCGTCCTTCAGCACAGCCTGGGCGGCAAAACAACGCGCCAGCACTTCGGGGTCATGTTCGGCCGCGAAGTACGCGGCGATGGGTTCTGGGAGAGTCAACGCATTCATTCCTGGCTCCTGCAGTGGTGAGGCGCTCAGGATGTGCACGCAGGTCGGTTAAGTGAATGCCCTATAATTCGAATGGGTTATGTCAAGAATCTTACATAATGCGCGGATCCGAGTTCGCTGAACTGAAGGCCTTCGTGGCGGTAGTGGAACGTCAGAGCTTCGCGCGGGCGGCGGAACATCTGGGGGTATCGCCCTCGGCCCTGAGCCAGACCATCCGTCAACTGGAAGGCCGTCTCGGAACCCGCCTTCTCAATCGCACGACCCGAAGCGTCGCGCCATCAGCAAGCGGCGGGCGACTGTACGCGCGCATCGCGCCGCTGTTCCAGGAGTTGGCGGTAGCGGTCGCTGAAACCAGCGAAGCGAGCGGACGGATCAACGGGACCCTGCGAATCAATACGCTGGGCATCGCCGCGAGAACACTGATTGCCCCGCGGCTTGCCCGCTTCCACCAGGCCTACCCTGATGTCGTTGTCGACATCGTGGTCGACGACGCGCTCAGCGACATCGTCAGTGGCCGGTTTGATGCGGGCATCCGCGTAGGTGGTCAGCTCGAGAAGGACATGGTGGCCATCCGCCTCACCCCGGACCTGAACATGGTGGCCGTGGCGTCACCGGATTACCTGGCACGCCGCGGAACACCGCGAACTCCGGCGGACCTGCAGGATCACGCCTGCATCAACTGGCGGCTGCAGAGTGACGGCAGGCAGTACCGATGGGAGTTCAAGAAGCGAGGCCGCCACCTGGAGGTCGCCGTGGACGGTCCTGTCGTCACCAATCACGCTGACGTCGGGATTGCAGCGGCACTGGCCGGCCTTGGAATCGCCTATCACTTCGAGCAGGATCGCGTGGGGGAACTGCTGGCCCAGGGATTGCTGGTGCGGGTACTGGCGGATTGGTCGGTCTCGCGCCCCGGGCTTTTTCTTTACTACCCGAGCAGGCGGCATCGCCCCGCCCTGCTGGGTGCGTTCATTGATTGCCTGCTGGACCAGGGCGTGTTCGGTAATCGGTGACAACATCGAGGAACGTCCGCATCGGCCGCCGCCGGACAACAGGATCCCGGCAGTGCCTCAAGAACGACAAGGGCCCCAGGCAGGCATGCCAGGAGCCCTTGTCGGGATGCACCGAAGATGCGCTTAGAACGGAATATCGTCGTCAGCGAAGTCGTCCATCGGCGGCGCCTGCTGCGGCTGCGGGCGCTGGTTGCCGCCCTGGTTGCCGTAACCGCCGCCCTGGTTGCCGCCCTGGTTGCCATAGCCACCGCCCTGGCCGCCGCGCTGACCACCGCCGCCGCCGTACTCCTGGCGCGGCGCCTGCTGGCGCTGCGGACGATCGCCGCCGTAGTTGCCGCCACCGCCACCGCCGCCGCCTTCACCGCGGCCGCCCAGCATCTGCATTTCATCGGCGATGATGTCGGTGGAGTACTTCTCCACGCCGTCCTGGCCGGTGTACTTGTCGTAGCGCAGGCTGCCTTCGACGTAGACCGAGCTGCCCTTGCGCAGGTACTCGCCGGCGATCTCGCCGAGCTTGCCGAAGAACACCACGCGGTGCCATTCGGTGCGCTCCTGCTGGTTGCCATCCTTGTCCTTGCGGACGCTGGTGGTGGCCAGGCTGATGCGGGTGATCGCCATGCCGCTCTGGGTGTACTTCACGTCCGGGTCGTTGCCGAGATTGCCGACCAGGATGACTTTGTTGATGCCGCGCGCCATAGATGGATTCTTCCGTTGTCCGGGGCTGGACCAGTGATAGCACACCCGACGGGGTGCCGATACGCTGGACCTCCCGCGGTTGCGAATGGGGGGGATATCGGAACGAGGCATCTTACCATTCCCTTCGCCCCCGGCCCGTCGGGAATCCGGCCGATCCGGGTCGGAACCGACCTCAACGAAGCAGGGGGCGATCCAGCAGCAAGCCGGTGACCCGTGTGACCTCCCCCACCGCCACCACCCTGGGCCCTTCATGGCAGTGGAAGCGCACGCCGGGCCGGATACGCTCCCGGTGCAGCCCCGCCCTGAGCACCTTATTGACCACGGTCAGGCCGGCCAACAGGGGCTCGCCCACCGGCAGCGGCAGCTCGGTCGCCCAGCTGTCGCCCTCGGCGTGACGGAAGTCGGGCCAGATCATGAACAGCTCTGGCGCCCCGGCGTCATCGGCGTAGGCGAAGTCCCAGCGGATACCGTTCCGGGCCGGGCTGCGACGCCCACCCTCCTCTGGCGCAAAGATGCGGGTCCGCGCCTCGAAATCGTCGGGGACACCCGGGTACAGGCGAAAGGTCACCGCTTGGCTCCATCAGGCTATGGTGTTGACCGTCGCACGACCGCGACCGTGGCCACAAGCAGTGACGGCCAGGACGGCCGGCAGCCACCCCATGGCATCATGCCCGGGCACCCTTCCCCCTGCCCCCTCCCGCGTTCCCATGACGATCAAAGGCAAAGCCACCTCCCTGGACATCGCCCATCTGGCCGGGGTCTCCCAGCCAACCGTGTCGCGGGCCCTGCGCGGCAGCCCGATGGTCAACGCCGAGACCCGCGAGCGCATCCTGCGCATCGCCCGCGAGCTGAACTACAAGGTCGACAAGAACGCCTCCAGCCTGCGCCTGCGCAACGCCGGCACGCTGGCCCTGCTGTTCTTCGAAGACCCGACCAACGACGATTCGCTGATCAATCCGTTCTTCCATTCGATGCTGGGCTCGATCACCCGCGCCTGCGCCCTGCACGGGCAGGACCTGCTGGTGTCGTTCCAGCAGCTGTCCACCGACTGGCAGGCCGATTACGAAGACAGCAACAAGGCCGACGGCATCATCCTGCTCGGCTACGGTGACTACCACGAATCGCGCGACCGCCTGCAGCGGCTGGTCGAACAGGGCACGCACTTCGTGCGCTGGGGCGCCGCCCTGCCCGGCCAGCCCGGTGTCTCGATCGGCAGCGACAACTTCCAGGGCGGGCATGACATCACCACCCATCTGCTGCTGCAGGGCTGCCGCCGCATCGCCTTCCTTGGCCATGCCTCCAGCCACTACCCCGAATTCCAGGAGCGCTACCGCGGCCATGTCGCGGCCCTGCAGGAACACGACCTGGCCGCCGAACCGGCGCTGCAGCACGATGCGATCACCACTGAGGCCTCTGGCCAGGAAGCCTGCCAGGCGCTGCTGGCGCGCGGAGAGCCGATCGATGCGATCTGCGCGGCCAGCGACCTGATCGCCATCGGTGCGATGCGCGCCCTGCGCGAGGCCGGGCTACGGGTGCCGCAGGACGTGGCGGTGACCGGCTTCGACGACATCCCGCTGGCCGCTTCGGTGTCCCCGGCGCTGACCACGGTGCAGCAGGACACCAAGCAGGCCGGCCAGCTGCTGGTGGAGCGCCTGCTGGCGTTGATCGGCCGACAGCCGGTGCAGAGCCAGAGCATCCCGGTGAAGCTGGTGGTGCGGGAATCGTCGCTGCGCCGGTAAGCGCCACCAGGCCTTACGCCACGCCTCAACGTGCGACGGCGGAATTCTTCCCCCATGACCAACGGCGGATGCGCACGGAGGCTGATGCGCGGATAACGCGCAGATATCGCCCATGGAAAGGTGTACGTCGCATGCTGAAGATCGATTCGCTGTCCAAGACGTACGCCAACGGCGTGCATGCCCTCAACAACGTCAACCTGGACATCCCGCGGGGCATGTTCGGCCTGCTCGGCCCCAACGGCGCCGGCAAGTCCTCGCTGATGCGCACGCTGTCCACCCTGCAGGAAGCCGACAGCGGCACGGCGACGCTCAGCATTCCAGGCGAGGCGCCGATCGACGTGCTGCGCGACAAGGATGCGGTGCGCCGCCGACTGGGTTACCTGCCGCAGGATTTCGGCGTGTACCCGAAAGTCAGCGCGCTGGACCTGCTGGAGCATTTCGCGGTGCTCAAGGGCCTGACGCAGGGCGCGCAGCGCCGCGAGGTGGTCGATGGGCTGCTGCAGCAGGTGAACCTGTGGGACGCGCGCAAGCGCAAGCTGGGCACCTACTCCGGCGGCATGCGCCAGCGCTTCGGCATTGCCCAGGCGCTGCTGGGTGACCCGCGGTTGGTGATCGTCGATGAACCCACCGCCGGCCTCGACCCGGAAGAGCGCAACCGCTTCCTCAACCTGTTGGCGGCGATCGGCGAGAACGTGGCGGTGATCCTCTCCACCCACATCGTCGAGGACGTGACCGATCTGTGCCCGACGATGGCGATCATGAACAAAGGCCAGGTGCTGCTGACCGTGCGCCCGGCCGATGCCATCGACGCCCTGCAGCAGCAGGTCTGGCGCAAGCAGGTTGATCCTTCGGAACTGGCCGACCACGAGGCACGCTACGTGGTGCTGTCCACCCGCCTGGTCGGTGGCCGCCCGGTGATCCACGTGCACAGCGCCAACGACCCTGGCGACGGCTTCGCGGCCGTGGCTCCCGACCTCGAGGACGTGTACTTCCAGCGCCTGCGCCTTCAGGCCCGTAGCCGCGTCGCAGCCTGAGCGGAGCACGCCATGATCCTCAACTTCTTCCGCTTCGAGCTGCGCGAGCAGCTGCGATCCCCGCTGCTGTGGCTGCTGGCCGGGCTGTTCGCCCTGCTTGCCTTTGCCGCCGCGTCCAGCGACGCCGTGCAGATCGGTGGCGGCACCGGCAACGTGCACAGCAACGCGCCCACCGTGATCGCACAGATGCTGGGCATCTTCACCCTGCTCGGCATGCTGGTCACCGCCCTGTTCGTCAGCAACGCGCTGTTGCGTGACTTCGAACTCGGCACTGCCGAACTGATCTTCGCCTGCCCGGTGAAGCGCCGCGATTACCTGGCGGGGCGCATCGCTGCCGCCCTGGCGGCCGGGCTGCTGGTCTACATCCTGATCGCATTCGGCCTGTGGCTGGCGCCGTTCATGCCGTGGGTCGATCCCGAGCGCATGGGCCCGATCAGCTGGCAGGGCTATGCCTGGACGTTCGCGGTCGTCGTCATTCCGAACCTGTTGTTCACCACCGCGCTGCTGTCGCTGCTGGCAGCGCTGACCCGCTCGATCCTCTGGGTCTACATCGGCCTGGTGGCCTACCTGGTCTTGTACGGCGCCAGCGCGGCCCTGCTGCGCGACATCGACAATACGTGGATCGCGGTGCTGAGCGAACCGCTGGGCATGCGCGCACTCGGCCGTACCATCCGCTACTGGTCCACCGCCGAACGCAACAGCGGGGTTCCCGAGCTGGCCGGCTACCTGCTGGCCAATCGCGCCCTGTGGTTGGGCGTGGCTGCCGCGCTGTTTGCCGCCACCTTCGCGCTGTTCCGCACCGAACGCAGCGGCAGTGGCCGTCGGCGCTGGAGCCGCAGGCAGGCGCAACCGGCTTCCGAAGCCAGCGTGGTCCGTCCCACTCGCGCGACACTGCCGCGCGTGATACCGGCGTTCACTGCCAGCACGGCGTGGCAGCAGTTCCTGCGCCAAGTCCGCTTCGATACACGCGGTGTCCTGCGCAGCGTGCCGTTCATCGTGCTGCTGGTACTGGGCCTGGCCAACTTCCTGCCCAGCGCGCTGTTCCGGCAGACCCTGTACGGCACCTCGATCTGGCCGGTCACCTCGCAGATGATCATGGGCCTGCAGGGGGCCTTCAGCTGGCTGCTGGTGATCATCGTGCTGTTCTTCGCCGGTGAGCTGGTCTGGAAGGAACGCAGTGCGCGCATCAATGAAGTGACCGATGCCATGCCGGTGCCGAACTGGGTGCCTCTGCTGGCCAAGTTCACCGCACTGCTGGCCGTGATCATCTGCTTCCAGGCCGCCGGCGCGCTGGCCGCGATGGGCGTGCAGCTGGCCAAGGGCTACACGCATCTGGAGCCGCTGCTGTACCTGCGCAGCCTCGCGCTGGATTCGGTGGTCTACATCCTGATGGGGGGCCTGGCGCTGGTGCTGCAGGTGCTCACCAACAACAAGTTCGTCGGATACGCATTGCTGATCGTGGTGATGATCGGCCAGGGCGTGCTCGGCCTGCTCGACTACACGCAGAACCTGTACAACTTCGGCAGCTGGCCCAACGCGCCCTATTCGGACATGAACGGCTACGGCCACTTCCTGACCGGGCAACTGGCGTTCCAGGGCTACTGTGCGTTGTTCCTGCTGACGCTGATGTGCTTGGCGTCGGCCTTCTGGGTACGGGGTGTCAGCCAGGGCCTGCGCCAGCGCCTGGCCCTGGCCGGCCGCCGCCTGCGCGGCCCGACCGGCGCCTTTGCAGCGCTGGCAGCAGTGGCGTTCGTCGGCGTGGGGGGCTGGCTGTACTGGAGCACCAACATCCGCAACGAGTTCCTTTCTCCGGACCAGCAGCTGGATCTGCAGGCCCGCTACGAGCGCGAGCTGTCGAAGTACCGCAACCTGCCGCAGCCCCGCATCGTGGCGGTGGACAACCGCGTGGACCTGTCCCCCGAATCGCAGTCGATGGTGATCGATGCGAACTGGACGATCCGCAATCTCCACGCGCAGCCGATCCCGGAACTGCATGTCTCGATGGGCGATGACAAACAGCTGGTAGCCGCCGATCTTGGCGGACAGACGATGGCCTTCCATGCCAAGGACCTGGGGTATCGCATCTATCGGCTGGACAAGCCTCTGCAACCGGGCGAAAGCCGCCGGGTCCATTTCCGGGTGGTGCAGAAGCCCAGTGGCATCACCGCCGGCCAGGCGCCGAGCAACATCGTGGACAACGGCACGTTCTTCAACAGCCGCGTGTTGCCGTCGTTCGGCTACAACGAGGGCGCGGAGATCACCGACCGCAACGAGCGGCGCAAGCGCGACCTGGGTGAGCCGCGGCGCATGCCCAAGCTGGAAGACGAAGCCGCGCGTGCCAACACGTACATAGCCAACGATGCCGACTGGCTCGACTTCCGCACCACGATCTGCACGGCACCGGACCAGGTGGCGCTGGCCCCGGGCTATCTGCAGCATGAGAGCACGGTCAATGGCCGGCGCTGCTTCAGCTATGCCATGGATCGACCGATGCTGAACTTCTACGCCTATCTGTCGGCGCGCTGGGAGGTGCGCAAGGCAAAGTACAAGGACATACCGATCGAGGTCTACTTCGGCCCGGCGCACGGCTACAACGTGGAGCGGATGATCGAAGCGGTGCACAAATCGCTGGCCTACTACGAGGCGAACTTCACCCCGTACCAGCATCGCCAGGTGCGCATCATCGAGTTCCCGGGTTATGCCCGCTTCGCGCAGTCGTTCGCCAACACCATCCCCTACTCCGAAGCCATCGGTTTCATCGCCGACCTGCGTGACCCGGACAAGGTGGACTACGTGTTCTACGTGACCGCGCACGAAATCGCACACCAGTGGTGGGCGCACCAGGTGATCGGTGCCAACGTGCAGGGCGCCACGGTGCTGTCCGAATCGTTGTCGCAGTATTCGGCACTGATGGTGATGGAGCAGGAGTACGGCCGCCAGCACATGCGCCAGTTCCTCAAGCGCGAACTGGACGGTTACCTGTCCGGCCGCGGCGGCGAGGCCATCGAGGAACAGCCGCTGGAGCGCGTGGAAAACCAGCAGTACATCCACTACCAGAAGGGTTCGCTGGTGTTCTACCGGCTGCGCGAGGAGATCGGTGAGCAGGCGCTTAACCGGGCATTGAAGCGTTTCCTGCAGGACAAGGGTTACCAGCAACCGCCCTACACCACCTCGCGCGAATTGCTGGCCTACATCCGCGCCGAGACCCCGGCCGACCGCCAGCAGCTGGTCACTGACCTGTTCGAGAAGATCAGCTTCTACGACAACCGCGTGATGGCCGCCAGCGCCCGCAAGCGCGATGACGGTCGCTACGACGTGACCCTGGACCTGCATGCCAGCAAGCAGTATGCCGATGGCAAGGGCAAGGAGACCGCCGGCAAGATGGATGACTGGGTGGAGATCGGCGTGTTCGCCAATGGGCCGTCGGGCAAGGAGCGCGACCAGAAGGTGCTGTACCTGCAGCGCCACCACATCACCAGCGCCGCGCCGAAGATCACGGTGACGGTGGATGAAAAGCCGGACGAAGCAGGCTTCGATCCCTACAACAAGCTGATCGACCGGGTGAGCGATGACAATCGGCGCAAGGTGACGATGTGAGGCAACGGGGCGCCGGCCTGTGCGCCAGCGTTCCACGCAGCACGTGCGGGCTTGGCTCGGCTTTGCTGTTTGGCTTGGCCCTCCTGTAGTGCCGAGCCATGCTCGGCACATTGTCTACGGCAGCCGCGAAAATTCAGTGCACCGCGGCCTTCGGCCCCAGCAATGCCAGCAGCACGAAGACCACGATCGAGGCGACGGTGCCGAGCACCGCCGGTAACCCGAACGCCCACGCCGAACGGCCCTGCTGGCGTGCCCACTGGGCCAGATGCCAGGCCGCGCCCAGGTTGATCAGCCAGGCAACCACGAACACCGGCCACAGCACCATGCCCACCGCGCGCAGCAGGGGCATGGACACCAGCGCGGCAACGATCGCCGCGATCAGGAAGATCAGCGCAGAGCGGGAATGACGCGATGCAGATGCGTTCATGCGGCCAACCTGCGCACCATCACCAGCACGCGATAGCTGCAGTTGTCGGCTTCCTGCAGCGGCTTCCAGCCCAGCCGAGCGTACAGGCCGCCATCCAGCGCTTCGGTCTGTAGATACAACGCGGAAACGCCCATCCGAACCGCCTGCGCCGCTGCCTGCTCGACCAGCCCACTGGCCAGCCCGCGGCCCCGATGGCTGTCGGCCACGAACACGCTGCCCAGCCAGTGTTCATACTGCGGGAATACCTGCATCTCCCTGCGCTTGAGCTGCACGGCACCAACCAACTGGTCTCCATCGAAGGCGGCGATCAGGTGCGGGAAACCTCCGGCGTCCTGCGGCGTATTGAGCCGCTGCAGTTCCTGTTCCAGCGACAGGCCCGCGTCCTGGCCCCATTGTGCGTGGTACCACTCGGCCAGTTGCTGCCGTTCCGGTGCGCCAGCGGGTAATACCCTGAATTCCATGGCAATGCCTTGATCCCGATATTGCCCAAGAGGATCACGGACGGCGCTCGAAGGGAAGCCTTCTGTAGAGTCGCGCCGTGCTCGACTGATCCGGCATTGCGCGAACGGCAGCCGAGCATGGGCTCGGCTCTACATGACAATCAACCCTGGGCGAAGTCCTTCAGGATCTCGCCGACGCCCCTGGGCGAGATCTCGAAACCCAGCTGGGTGCCCGGGTTGATCACCACGCCGTAGCCACCCGGCACGCGGCGCAGCACGTCCAGCATCAGCCAGCGGATCTGGTGTTCGGCCTGCTGGCTGTAGATGCCCACCCGCGACGGATCGGTGAACACGGCCACGTGCAGGATGCCCTGCTTGTCGAACAGCAGCGGGTCGAAGCCGCTGCCGTCGGGCGTGACCAGGCTGCCGGTCAGCAGCACTACCTCGGAAGCGACGAAGGCCTCCATGAAGGCGCGGATCGGCACCGCCCCGTCCATCGCCGCCTTCAACAGGGTTTCGATCGGGGTCTGCGGGGCGAGGTCGGTCATGGCGGTACGGCGGGGCGTGAGGGGGGCCTATTGTAGGGTCGAGCCTGCTCGACTGCTCGAAGAGCGTGCCAACCGAGGTTGGCACCCACCAGAGCGGTAGCGCCGGGCCATGCCCGGCGGCGCCCTCACCGTCCCAGACGCTGGTCCCGAGCCTTCTGGTCGGTCATCGCCTTGTCCAGCTCGGCCTGCAGCGCTGGCTGCTGCACGGCGGCATCCAGCACATACACCTTCACGCCGTGTGCGGGCACTTCGGCCTCCAGGGAGGCATCCACCTGCAACGAACCGCCGTCCAGTGCATCGCGCCAGCGGCCGGACTGGACGTAGCGCGCCACGGTGAGCGTCCTGGCCTGGTCGCCCTTGTTCAGCAGCACCAGCGCCGTCTGCGCCACGTCACCGTGCTGCAGCACGCGGAAGAACACCGCCTCATTGCCCTGCAGGCGTTCGTTCACCTGCAGGCCGCGCTGCAGGGCCGGGGTGGCCTCGCGCAGCTTCGCAATGCGCTGCAGCGGCGCGAAGATCGGGCTCTGCGGTGCAGCGTCCACGCGCGGCTGGCCGAAGTAGGCACGGTTGCCGGCGTGCTCGGCGCGGCCGCGCATGAAGCCGGTTTCCGAACCGTAATAGACCACCGGAATGCCGCGCGCGGTGAACAGCCAGTTGTGCGCGTCGATGAAGCCGGTGTCGCTGGCCTGAAGGCGCGGCATGTCGTGGTTGTCGTAGAAGCTCATCAGCTCGTACGGATTGGCATACGGGCCACCGCTCAGGTGCAGTGGCTCAGCCAGGGTCTCGAAGCCCTTGTTGGCGGTGCCGAAGGTCTGCTCCAGTGCGCCGCGCAACGGGAAATCGAGCACGCTCACGTTGGCATTGGATGGCCAGGTGTGCTCGGCAATGGTCGCCGCGTTGTAGTCGAAGGCTTCGCCAAACATGAACATGCCCGGGTGCTCGGCACGGATGCGCTTGACGAAGGCATGCCACCACGGGTGCGGCAGCCAGCCGATGGTGTCGATGCGCAACGCGTCCACGCCCTGCGCGGTCCATTGCAGGTAGGCGCCGACCAGGTAGTCCATCACCGCCGGATTGTCCTGGTTGAAGTCGGACAGCTCAGCCAGGTTGCCATCGAAGATCGAGCCATCCTTGCTGTCGACCGGTCCAATGTTGTTGTAGAACGCGTGCAGCGGGTTGTGCTTCGGATCCAGTTTCTGCGGCGGCAGGTTCTGGTGGTCGGCGATCAGTTTTCCGTCCTTGTCGAAGATCTGGCCGAACTGCGGCTGTCGCGTCGGCATGGTCCAGGCCGGCGAGCCGTGGTTGCCCACGATATCCAGCACCACCTTCAAGCCAGCACCGTGCAGGCCCTTGGTCAGCCCGGCGAAATCCAGGTTCTTGCTGGGCAGGTGCTCATCGAGCTTGTAGAAGTTGATGCCCCAGTACCCGTGGTAGCCGGTCTTGCCGCGGTCGGTCAGCGTGCTGGTGCAGCTGATCGGCCTGCTGCCGGTGAACGCCTCGTCCGGGTTGTCGACGATCGGCGTGATCCATACCGCGCCGAAACCGAGGTTGCGGATGTACTGCGCGTTGTCGAGCACACCGCGGAAATCACCACCGAGGTAGCCGATGTTGCCGTCCACCTTGTCCGGGCACGGCACTGGGATGTCGAAGGTGCGGTGCGCGCCACCCTGGTCACGATGGTCATTGGCCGGGTCACCGTTGACGAAGCGGTCGGTGACCACGAAGTACACCGCATCGCTGGCGAACGGCTCGGTGGTGCCGACGTAGTCCGGGCGCGGCGTGGCCACGGCCTGGCCGGCGAACAGGGCAAGGGAAACAGCAACAGCCAACGCAGCACGCATCACACTACCTCCGGACGGGACGGAACCCGCAGCACGCACAGGCCGGCCAGGAACAGGCTGCAGCCGCCCAGCACCAGCACATGCATCGGCTGGCCACCCAGCCATGCGCGCAGGGCAAAGCCGAGCGCACTGGCCGCCACCAGCTGCGGGATCACGATGAAGAAATTGAAGATGCCCATGTACACGCCCATCTTCGACGCCGGCACGCTGTCGGACAGCAGTGCATACGGCAACGACAGGATCGAGGCCCAGGCAAAGCCGACGCCGACCATCGACAGCAGCAGCCAGTGCGGGTCGCGGATGAACATCAGCGAGACCAAGCCGGCGCCGCCCAGCCACAGGTTGACCAGGTGGCTCCAGCGCAGGCCGATCGCACGCACCATCGGCGGAATCAGCACCGCCGCCAGCGCAGCGAAGCCGTTGTAGGCGCCAAACAGCACGCCCACCCAGTTGGCACCTTCGTTGTAGGCGGCAGACTGTGGATCGGTCGAACCGAAGTGGGTACCGGCCACCGCAGCGGTGGTGTAGATCCACATGGCGAACAGCGCGAACCACGAGAAGAACTGCACCCACGCCAGGCGGCGCATGGTGACCGGCATCGCGCGCAGGTCGCCGACGATGGCGGCCAGCATATGCGTGGCCGGCAGCGCGCGCGCGGCCGCCAGCAGCAGGCCGTAGCCGGCGCACAGGCCGGCCAGCACGTACAGCATCCGGTCGCCTTGCCGCCAGGCGATCAGCAGCGCCAACAGCACACCCAGCCCAAGCCACAGGGTCACCTGCGTCCATGGAGCCGGGCCGTTGATCGCGGCCGCCGCGTGATGTTCCGGTGGCTCGGCATCATCGAACCCGGCCAGCTCCGCCGGTGAATATTCGCGGGTGCTGACCACCGTCCAGGTGATCGCCGCCAGCAGCACCACCGCGCCGAAGTAGAACGCATAGCGCACAGTGTCGGGCACTTCCCCGGCGGACGCGGTGTTGGCAACGCCGAAGTGGGCCAGGATGAACGGCAGAAAGCTGGCGACGATGGCACCCACGCCGATGAAGAAGCTCTGCATGGCATAGCCGGCCGGACGCTGGCGTGGCGCCAGCTGGTCACCGACGAAGGCACGGAACGGCTCCATCGATACGTTGATCGAGGCATCCAGTACCCACAGCGTGCCGGCCGCAATCCACAGCGTCGGCGAGTTCGGCATCACCAGCAGCGCCAGCGTGGTCAACACCGCACCGATCATGAAGTACGGACGACGGCGCCCCCAGCGCGTCCAGGTGCGGTCGGACAGGTAGCCGATTACCGGCTGCACCAGCAGGCCGGTCAGCGGCGCGGCAATCCACAGCCCTGGCACCGCGTCGATATCCGCGCCCAGCGTCTCGAAGATGCGGCTGGCATTGGCGTTCTGCAGGGCGAATCCGAACTGGATGCCGAGGAAGCCGAAACACATGTTCCAGATCTGCCAGAACGACAGCTGCGGTTTTGCCGTGCGATTCATCGTGCACCCTCTTCCATCGCCACCGGCGCCACCGTCAGCGCCTGCACCTGGGCCTGGTTGAGCACGCCTTCGCGGCCACCCTTGCCCCCGGTGTAGTGCGCGAAATGTTCAAGCGCGCTCATGTTGAAGCCTTCTTCGAGCGCGACGGTGCACTGCCCCTTGGCCACAACGAACGTTGCCGAAGTCGAGTCCTGCACCGCCACGCTGTGCGGCAGCGTAACCGTGTGCCGCTGCAACGGCTGGCCCGGGCACTGCAGCACCAGCTGCTTCACCGCAGCGGTGACGCCGGTGTTGATCGGCCCGTTCGGATTGCGGTACTGCAGGCGAAGACGCACCTGCCCGGCCTTGGCCGAGGTGAACTGCCAGCGATCCTCGCCCTTCAGCACCTGCTGCGGACCGACGCAGACCGTCGGGCTGTGCAGCGATTCCAATGCGTTGTCGCGCCGGGTCAGGCTGAGGCAATGCTGCAGGCCATCGTCACTGATGTGCGCCTGGCCGTTGCTGGCGGTGAGCGCGCGACCGTCCTGCCACAGCACCTGGCCGGCAGCGACCTCGACGTTCCAGCCCCTGCCCTTGCGCCGCGCCTGCGGTGCGGCCGGCGTGGCCGGTGCGCGCGCATTGGCGTCGGCCGTCATTGCTACGCTGCGCGGCGCCGCTGCTGCGGGGACCAGCTGCACGGTGGTGGTGGCACCACGCATCTTCACCTTGCCCGCTACCAGCAATCCATCGGCCAGCTGCTTCGGCCGCTCCAGCACATAACGCTTGCCGTTGGCCTCCAGGGAGATGCGGCGTTGCTTGCCGAACAGTTCGGGCACCAGCACGGCCGGCAGCTTGGGCTGCACGCGGCCATCGTCCTGCACGCCGAATACGCCTTCGACCACCATCGACAGATAGCCGGCCACCGACCACAGCTGGCGTTCGGAATTGACCACCGGGCCGCTCATTGCGCCTTCCTCGACATGCACGGCCTGGCTGACCAGCTCGTAGTTTTCCATGTTGGAGCCGGCCAGCGCGGCGCCCTGCATCAACGAGCGGATTTCGGCGGCGATGCGCGGCGCATCATCCAGCTGCCGCGCCGCGCGCAGCGAGTACGCACTGACGAACGGCCAGATCGCGCGATTGTGGTAGATCGGCTGCTGCGCCTCCTGCGGCCACACCACCGGGCTGCCGGCCGGGCCCATCGGATACGCCGCCAGCGCACGCCGCGCGCGCTCCGGCGGCAGCACCCCGGCCAGGATGCCCAGCGAAAGGCCGAGCAGATCCACCTTGGCGTACGGCACCGGGTGCGCGGCTTCACCGATGTAACTCATGTACTGGCCGATGTCTTCGCGCCAGAAGCGCGTATCGATCTGCTGCGCCAACGCATCGGCCCACGCCTTGTACTCGGCCGCGCGGGCATCGCCGTGCTGCCCGGCCAGGCGTTCGGCCAGGCGCAGTGCCTGGTAGTGCAGCACGTTGGTGGACAGCGCGTAGGAATCACCGATGAAGCGCACGTCCTCGCGGGTCCAGTCCGGATAGGTCTGCTCGCGCCAGTCCAGGAACGAGGTCTCGCCGCGGTACAGGCCCACCTGCGCATCGAACACCATCGCGCGGTCCTGTGCCAGCGTGCCCTGCAGCGCCTGCCAGACCTGATCGGCAAACGCCGGATCATCCAGCAGGTGGCGCGCGGCCAGGAACCACACCACGCGGTCGCTGCTGATCGGCCAGCTGCCGCCGGACCCGGTGTCCTGCGCCACGAACAGGCCGGGCGTGTGCCCGTCGCGCGCCGCCGACAGCTTGAACTGCAGCGACTGCCGGGTGCGCTGCGGGTCCAGCCGCGCCAACGCCAGATCGGCGGCGAAGCTGACATCGCGGGTCCACACATAGGGCCAGCGCGCGCCGGTCTGGAAGCACTCGCACGGCACCGGCCGGCCTTCGTCGAACGCGGGATCGCGAATCGCGTCCACACGGTCCTGGTCCATCTCCTGCTGGGCCAGCGCGAACAGTGCATCGAACATCACGCTGCCGGTCTGGCTGCGCATCGGTGCGGCTGCGATCTGCACTGCGCCCTTCGGCGCATGCAGCACGAAGCTGCCATTGGCAGCGGCTTCGGCGCGCGCATGGCGGCCGTCGAATTGCAGGTCGGCCGCCTGCGCGGTCGTCCCCAGCGCTGCCCCCAGGGCAGCGGTCAGGCAAATGATCTTCAGCATCGAAGCGGCGGACCGGCTTGCGCCCGTCGGCCTCCCTCCCTCTCTGCACGCGTTGTAGGTCCGCACCGTCGTTGCAGGCGGGCGGGCGCGGCCCCTCCCTCAAGGTGCCTGGGCCCCATGGTAGACGCGGGGCTGTCGACTGCGTCCAGTTGCATACGTATTCATGGCGTCACGCGGTAGCGCGCCCGCCGCGCTGGCTTATGGTCCGGGTCTGCCAACGGCGCCTTGGGAGGGGAATTGCCGATGTCATCCACTGCTGTACGCGCGGTGTTCGCGCACATGCTCGGCCTGGCCCTGATCGGGTGGGCGACGCTGGTACAGGCCACGCCGCAGGTGGCCAGCGTCGAATCGCCGGGCAAGATATTGAAGGTCAGCCTCGTGCTGGACGGCGGCACCGCGCGCTACCGCGTCGAGCGTTTCGGCGAACCCGTGGTGGAGGATTCGAAGCTTGGCTTTGCCCTGCGCGACGGCCGCCTGGACCGCGATTTCGCCCTGCTTGGCCAGCAGCGGCGCAGCGTCGATGACACTTGGGAGCAGCCGTGGGGCGAGCGCCGGCTCACCCGCAACCACTTCAACGAGCTGACCGTGCAGCTGGCCGAAACCACCGGCAGCAAGCGACGGCTGGATGTGGTGTTCCGCGTCTACGACGATGGTCTCGGCTTCCGCTATGTGTTCCCTGAACAGCCGAACCTGCGCGAAGCGATCATCGATGACGAACTGACCGAGTTCGCCATCGCGCCTGAATCCACCGCCTGGTGGATCCCCGCGGGTGAACCGATCCACTACGAATACCTCTACCAGCGCACGCGGCTGCGCGAGGTGCCGCTGGCGCATACGCCGATGACCCTGCGCAGCCGCGATGGCCTGCATCTGGCGATCCACGAGGCGGCGCTGGTGGACTACGCCGGCATGTGGCTGCGGCGCACCGAGGGCCAGCACCTGCGCGCGCAGCTCTCGCCCTCGGCCGAAGGCTGGAAGGTACGCCGCGCCCTGCCCTTCGCCACGCCGTGGCGCACGCTGCAGATCGCCGACCGCGCCGGTGGCCTGGTCGAATCGGACCTGATCCTCAACCTCAACGAACCCAACGCGCTGGGCGATGTGAGCTGGGTGAAGCCAGCCAAGTATCTGGGCGTGTGGTGGTCGATGCACCTGGACAACGAGAGCTGGGCGACCGGGCCGAAGCACGCGGCCACCACCGCCAAGACGAAGAAGGTGATCGACTTTGCCGCTGCGCACGGCTTCCGTGGCGTGCTGGTGGAGGGTTGGAACCCGGGCTGGGACGGCATGTGGGTGGGCAATGGTTATGACTTCGATTTCACCCGGGCCACGCCCGATTTCGACATTGAAGCGCTGTCGGCATATGGCCTGAAGAAGGGCGTACACCTGATCGGCCACCATGAAACCGGCTGCGCCATCGAGCACTACGAGGACCAGTTGGGTGCCGCGCTGGACCTGTATGCAAGGCTGGGCGTGGACCAGTTCAAGACCGGCTATGTGTGCGACGACGGTCAGGTCGATCGTCGCAATCCGGCAGGGGGACCGCTGTGGCGCGAGTGGCACGACGGGCAGTTCATGGCCCGCCACCATCTGAAGGTGGTGCAGGAAGCCGCGCGCCGGCACCTGTCGGTGAACCCGCATGAGCCGATCAAGGACACCGGCCTGCGCCGCACCTACCCCAACTGGGTCTCGCGCGAAGGCGCACGCGGCATGGAGTACAACGCCTGGGGCCAGCCGCCGAACCCGCCGGAGCACGAGGTCAACCTGGTGTTCACCCGCATGCTGGCCGGGCCGATGGATTACACCCCCGGCATCCTCAGCCTGAAGGGCCGCCACGGCCAGGCCATCCCCAGTACGTTGGCGCGCCAACTGGCCCTGTACGTGGTGCTGTACAGCCCGATCCAGATGGCCGCGGACCTGCCCGAACACTACCTGCAGCATCGCGAGGCGTTCCGTTTCATCGAGGACGTGGCGGTGGACTGGGAGCAGAGCCGCGTGCTCGATGGCGAAGTGGGCGACTACGTGACGATCGTGCGCCGCGACCGCAACAGCCGCGACTGGTTCCTCGGCAGCATCACCGATGAGCACGGCCGCGTGCTGCCGGTATCGCTGGGCTTCCTGGAGCCGGGCGTGCGTTATCGCGCCGAGATCTACCGCGATGGCGAGGGCGCGGATTTCCGCAGCAATCCATTCGCGTTCGCAAGCGAAACCCGCGAAGTGACCAGCGCCGATGCACTGACGCTGGTGCTGGCACCGGGCGGTGGGCAGGCCATTCGCTTCACGCCGATCCGCTGAACGTTTTCCTGCCTGCGCCCCCGTAGCGCCCGAGCCCACGCTCGGGCGGCGGTGCGTAGCACCGAAATGCAGCCGAGCATGGGCTCGGCTCTACAGAACGAGACACTTGAAAGCGATTACATCCCTGCAAACGCCATTGAATACGTATGCAGGGTGATTCCCGCGAAGAACGCGCTGCCTACCATAGCGGCGACGACAGCGGCCACCGCGTCGCACGTTCACGGCCCCGCCGGAACGCTCACAAATCGATCTGCAACATTGCCTGGGAGGGGAAAATGTTGAACCACAAGCGCAGCGCGCTCAGCATCGCGCTGGCCGTTGTCCTGGCGCCGACGCTGGCGTCGGCACAGTCCACGCAGAGCACCACCACGCCGGCCGGCAC
Source organism: Stenotrophomonas maltophilia group sp. LNF247 (assembly GCF_054083135.1). Taxonomy (NCBI): domain Bacteria; kingdom Pseudomonadati; phylum Pseudomonadota; class Gammaproteobacteria; order Lysobacterales; family Lysobacteraceae; genus Stenotrophomonas; species Stenotrophomonas maltophilia group sp. LNF247. The sequence goes on along the minus strand of NZ_JBSRQL010000013.1, from coordinate 57,999 downwards.
CGCCGCCACCAACCTCGATACGGTGCAGGTCACCGGCATCCGCCGCGGCATCGAGAGCGCGATCGCGGTCAAGCAGGACGCTACCTCGGTGGTCGAAGCGATCTCCGCCGAAGACATCGGCAAGCTGCCCGACGTCAGCATCGCCGAGTCCATCTCGCGCCTGCCCGGCCTGGCCGCGCAGCGCGTGGCGGGCCGTGCGCAAGTGATCAGCGTGCGCGGCCTGTCGCCGGACTTCGCCACCACCCTGCTCAACGGCCGCGAAGTGGTCAGCACCGGCGACAACCGCGGCGTCGAGTTCGACCAGTACCCGTCCGAGCTGGTCAACGGCGTGACGGTGTACAAGACCCCGGACGCGGCGCTGGTCGGCCAGGGCCTGTCGGGCACCATCGACATGCAGACCGCGCGCCCGCTCAGCTTCGGCGAGCGCGTGATCGCGGTCAGTGGCCGCTACCAGAAGAGTTCGCTGGGCCGCGCCGCCAACGTCGATCCATACGGCAACCGCTTCAGCGCCAGCTACATCGACCAGTTCCTGGACAAGACCCTGGGCATCGCCATCGGCTACGCGCACAGCGACATGCCGATCCAGGAGAACCAGGTCGGCCTGTACGAGCCGTGGACCACCGAGCACACCGACAAGGGCGACCGTCCGGGCGTGGGCGTCGGCACCTACTTCTCCGATGGCATCAAGGCGCTGCGCCGCACCGGCAACAACAAGCGCGACGGCGTGATGGCGACGATCCAGTTCCGGCCGAACAACAGCTGGACCAGCACCTTCGATGCGTTCCACACCGAAGCCGAGCAGATCGACACCGCCAACCAGTTCGAGCTGAACCTCAGCAACTACAACGGCAACTACACCCCGGGCCTGCTGGTCAGCAACCCGCAGGTCAACGCCAATGGTTCGTTCACCGGCGGCACCGCCAGCGGCGTGTACCCGCTGGTGCGCGGCATGTACAACAAGCGCAAGGACAAGATCGATGCGTTCGGCTGGAACAACGAGTTCAACTTCAGCGGCGTCAAGCTGGTCGCCGACCTGAACTACTCCAAGGCCACGCGCGATGAGCTGAACCTGGAAAACAACCTGCAGCTGACCCCGATGCCACAGCTGGATACGGTCGGCGTGTCGATCCGCCAGAACGGCTTCTCGCAGATCAGCCCGGGCCTGAACTACTCCAATCCCGATGCGCTGTTCCTGACCAACACCATCTACGGCTCCGGCTACGGCAAGGTGCCGCAGGTGGAAGACCGCCTGAAGGGTGGCAAGCTGGCCGCCACCATCGCGCTGCCCGATGCCATCGCGTCGTGGGCGCCGGACATCGACATCGGCGTGAACTACGCCGACCGCCGCAAGGTGAAGACCCAGTCCGAAGGCAACATCCTGCTGGGTGCGCAGGGCGATGCCAACATCGCCTCGGACCTGCAGTATCGCCCGGTCAACCTCGGCTTCGCCGGCCTCGGCACCATCCCGGCCTGGAACGTCCCGGCCGCGGTCGGCCGCTACATGACCTTCAACCCGGTCGACAACCTGGACTACCTGATTCCCAAGTCGTGGACGGTGCAGGAGAAGATCACCACCGCCTGGGCGCGCCTGAACATCAACGCCGACATCGGCGACGTCGGCGTGCGCGGCAACATCGGCGTGCAGATGCAGCACACCGACCAGAGCTCGGATTCGCGCTACTGGGACAGCTCGCAGTCGGCCGGCAACAACGTGCAGCCGTACTCGAACGGCCGCACCTACAACGATTGGCTGCCGAGCCTGAACCTGGCCTTCCTGTTCCCGCACCAGCAGACGCTGCGCTTCGCCGTCGCCAAGCAGGTCGCACGCCCACGTGTGGACCAGATGCGCGCCGGCCTGGAGTTCGGCGTGGACACCGGCACCGGCCGCCCCGGCGGCAGCGGCGGCAATCCGCTGCTGGACCCATGGCGTGCCACCGCGCTGGACCTGTCCTATGAGAAGTACTTCGGCGAGAAGGCCTACGTGGCCGCCGCGATCTTCTACAAGGACCTGAAGAGCTACGTCTACACCCAGTCGGTCGATAACTACGACTTCACCGCGCTGCTGGGCAGCTACGTGCCGCCGCCGGGCATGACCGCACCGGTGCTGACCACCGGCACCTTCTCCGCGCCGCAGAACGGCAAGGGCGGCACGCTGAAGGGCCTGGAGCTGACCGCATCGTTCCCGCTGGAGATGCTGACCGACAGCCTGCGTGGCTTCGGCGTGCAGGCCAGCGCGACCTTCAACAAGAGCGACATCACCATCCTGGATCCGGAGAGCGCCTCCAGCGTGGGCAGTGACCCGATCAGCCTGCCGGGCCTGTCCAAGCGCGTGTACAACTTCACTGCCTATTACGAGCGCAGCGGTTTTGAAGCACGCGTCAGCCAGCGCCGCCGATCGGACTTCATCGGTGAGATCGGCAACTTCAACGGCAACCGCAGCCTGCGCTATGTCGTCGGCGAAAACGTGACCGATGCGCAGGTCAGCTACACCTTCAGCGACAGCAGCGCCCTGCGTGGCCTGACCCTTCTGCTGCAGGGCAGCAACCTGACCAACGAGCCGTACCGCACCTACGCCGGCAGCAAGGACCGCCCGCTGGAGTACATCGAATGGGGCCGCACCTACATGCTGGGCGTGAACTACAAGTTCTGACCACAGCCGGGTAGTGCCGGCCGCTGGCCGGCAACCACCCCATCGGTAGCGCCGGGCCATGCCCGGCGACGGAAGCCAGGAGCAGGACCGGAAACCCGCTGCGCAGGCAGCGGGTTTTCTTCTGCGCGAATGCCGGCAGCGGATCGGCAAGGCCCATGCAGCGACGCTCCAACCCGTAGATCCACGCCATGCGTGGATGCCGTTCTCTGGAACTCCACCCACAAAAAAGGGACGGGGCGCTTCGGCCCCGTCCCCGCAAGTACCGCCACCGGAGAAAACGGTCAGCTGCGTCGGGCGCAATACACCGCGCGCGGCGGCAGCTGGAGTTCGTTGCCCTGCATCGTGCCCGCATCCGGGCCCGGTACCGCCACCTGCTGCCAGTTCCCCGGCGGCAGCGGATGGGTCACCGCCTCGGCCGACAGGTTGAAGGCCAGCAGGAGGGTTTCATCTGCAAGCATACGCTCGAACAGCAGCACAGGCTCGGCACTTTCAAGGAATCTGATGCTGCCGTGCAGGAGGGCCGGCTGGGTATGCCGCCAGGCCAGGAACGCGCGGAACGCCGCCAGCACCGAATGCGGGTCGCGCTCCTGCACGGCCACCGCCGCCGCGCGGTGCTCGGCCGGGATCGGCAGCCAGGGCTGCCCGGTGGTGAAACCCGCTAACGGCGCATCGGTCCATGGCAGCGGGGTACGGCAGCCGTCGCGGCCCTTGAAATTCGGCCAGAAGGTGATGCCATACGGGTCCTGCAGGGCCTCGAACGGCACCTCGGCCTCGGCCAGGCCCAGCTCCTCGCCCTGGTACAGGCAGACCGAACCGCGCAGCGAGCACAGCATCGCCACCAGCATCCGCGCCAGGCGCGGATCGGCCGGGTGACCGCCCCAGCGGCTGACCGCACGCTCCACGTCGTGATTGGACACCGCCCAGCACGGCCAGCCTTCGGTCATCGCCGCTTCCAGCCGCGAGACCGTATCGCGGATGTAGGCCGCACTGTAGTCGTCCACCAGCAGCTCGAAGCTGTAGCCCATGTGCAGGCGGCCATCGCGGGTGTACTCGGCCGTGGTGGCCAGCGAGTCTTCCGAAGAGATCTCGCCCAGGCTGACCGCCCCCGGGTATTCGTCCAGCAGCGCGCGCAGGCGCTCCAGGAACGGCAGGTTCTCCGGCTGGGTATTGTTGTAGTAGTGGTACTGGTAAGCGTACGGGTTGTCCGGGCTGAAGCCGCGCCCCACCCGCTTCTCCGCCGGCTTGGGCGGGTTGTCACGCAGCTGCGCATCGTGGAAGCAGAAGTTGATCGCATCCAGGCGGAAGCCATCCACGCCGCGATCGAGCCAGAAGCGGACATTGTCCAGGGTGGCCTGCTGCACGTCCGGGTGATGGAAGTTCAGGTCCGGCTGGTCGACCAGGAAGTTGTGCAGGTAGTACTGCTCGCGGCGCGGCTCCCATTGCCAGGCACAGCCGCCGAACAGTGACAGCCAGTTGTTGGGCGGGGTGCCGTCCTCGCGCGGGTCGGCCCAGACGTACCAGTCCGCCTTCGGATTGCTGCGGTCCTGGCGGCTCTCGCGGAACCAGGCATGCTCGATCGAGGTATGGCTCAGCACCTGGTCGATCATCACCTTCAGGCCCAGGCCGTGGGCCTTGGCCAGCAGGCGGTCGAAGTCGTCCAGGCTGCCGAACAGCGGGTCGACGTCGCGGTAGTCGGCGATGTCGTAGCCGAAGTCGGCCATGGGGGACTTGAAGAACGGCGAGATCCAGATCGCATCCACGCCCAGCGCGGCAATGTGGTCCAGGCGCTCGATGATGCCCGGCAGGTCGCCCACCCCATCGCCGTTGGCATCGAGGAAACTGCGCGGGTAGATCTGGTAGATGACGGCTCCGCGCCACCATGGATAGTGCGACATCGACAGCCCCCCTCCGGGCATGCGGGACCCGCCGGCAGCGGGCCGAAATCCTGATCCGGCAAGCTTAGCGGTGGCCTCGCGGGCATGGCGCAACCTGCATACGTATTCACGCGAAGGGCCGCGCAGGCCGGGCTGGAATTGCCGCTCGGACCGGTTTGCGCCCGAATTCACGGCCAGCGCCTATAATCGATGGTGAGCCTGAAAGCCTGATCGCATGACCATCACCGAAGACACCCGTCCCGCCCTGGGCCTGCCCCAGATCCAGTCGCTTGCCGCGGCCGACATGGCCGCCGTCGACGCCCTGATCCGGCGCCGGCTGTCTTCGGACGTCGTGCTGATCAACCAGATCGCCGACCACATCATTTCCGCCGGCGGCAAGCGCCTGCGCCCGATGCTGGTGATGCTGGCCGGCCACGCGGTCGGCCAGGCCGGCCCGGAGCACCACCAGCTGGCGGCGATCATCGAGTTCATCCACACCTCCACCCTGCTGCACGACGACGTGGTGGACGAATCCAGCCTGCGCCGTGGCCGCAGCACCGCCAACGCACTGTGGGGCAACGCGCCCAGCGTGCTGGTAGGCGACTTCCTGTACTCGCGCAGCTTCCAGCTGATGGTCGAGCTGGAGCGCATGCCGGTGATGCAGATCCTGGCCGATGCCACCAACCGCATCGCCGAGGGTGAAGTGCTGCAGCTGCTGCATGTGCACAACCCGGACACCGATGAAGCCGCCTACCTGCGCGTGATCGAGCGCAAGACCGCGGTGCTGTTCGCCGCCGGCACCCGCCTGGGCGCGCTGGCCAGTGGCGTAGACGAAGCCAAGCAACAGGCCCTGTTCGACTACGGCATGCACCTGGGCTACGCGTTCCAGATTGCCGACGACGTGCTGGACTACTCGGCCAACGCCGAGGAGCTGGGCAAGAACCTGGGCGACGACCTCGCCGAGGGCAAGGCCACGCTGCCGCTGATCCACGCGATGGCCCACTCCGACGACGCTACCCGCGAACGCCTGCGCACCATCGTGCAGGACGGCGACGCCTCGGCGATGCCGGAAGTACTGGCCGCGATCCGTGCCACCGGCGGCCTGGAGTACAGCCGCGCGCGTGCCGAGGAATATGCCGAAGCCGCCGAGCGCGCGCTCGATGGCCTGGGCGACAACGATGCCGTGGCCGCCCTGCGTGGCCTGGCCCGCTACGCGGTGCAGCGCTCGCATTGACCGGTAGTGCCGACCAACGGTCGGCACGTACCAAACCGGCATTCCGGTGGGTGCCGACCGTTGGTCGGCACTGAAACGGTCGCATTGACCGCATCTGGTAGTGCCGGCCGCTGGCCGGCATTGAAGCCTCGGTAGGTGCCGGCCGCTGGCCGGCATTGAAGCATCGGTAGGTGCCGACCGTTGGTCGGCACTGAAGCATCGGTAGTGCCGGCCGCTGGCCGGCATTCCCGATGACATCCGCAGCATCATGAGGTTGCCGGCCAGCGGCCGGCACTACCGCTGCACGAATCAACGTTTCTCGAAGCGCTCCTCGAAGAACTCATCCAGCGCCTTCCACGCGCGCTTGGCCGCCCGCTCGTTGTACTGGCACCCCGGCGGGCTGTTGGCGTCGCGCTCGGCGAAGCAGTGCACGGCACCGCTGTAGTTGGTGAACTCCCAATCGACCTTGGCCGCGTCCATTTCCTTCTGGAAAGCGGCGATGTCCTCGGCGGTCACGCTCTTGTCATCGGCCCCATTGAGCACCAGCACGGACGGATGGCTGCCACCGGCCTGCGCCGGCAGCGGTGAACCCAGCCCGCCGTGCAGGCTGACCACAGCGGCCAGCGGCGCACCGGCGCGAGCCAGCTCCAGCACCGTGGTGCCACCGAAACAGAAACCGACCGCACCGATCCGGCTGGCATCCAGCGGTACCTTGCCGGCCTGCGCCTTGAGCACGTTCACCGCTTCCAGTGCACGCGCGCGCAGCAGCGGCCTGTCGTTGCGCAGCTTGGTCGCCACCGGCCCGGCCTCGGCATCGGTCTTCGGCCGCACGCCCTTTCCGTAGACATCGGCCACCAGCACCACGTAGTCGTCACCGGCCAGCTGCTTGGCCTTCTCGATGGCCGATTCGTTCACGCCCTTCCAGTTCGGCACCATCACCAGGCCCGGGCGCTTGTCGTGCCCACCATGGTCATAGACCAGCACGCCACTGAAGGTCGTGCCCTGGTGCTTCCACTCCACCGGCTGCGTCTTCATCGCCGCCCACGCCGGCATCGTCGCCAGCCCCAGGATCATCGCCACACCGCATCGCCAACGATTCATGCGCCTGCTCCGCAAGAAAAAGGGGACGGAGGGGATTAAGCCGTATTCGCCCCTCCCGCGTCGCATTCTGCATTGGCGGCGTGACGCAGGTGTGGTTGGATACGACTTAATCCCCTCCGTCCCCTTTTTTCGCATGAATCTTGTTGATCGCTTTCTGTCTGGCCTGATCCCGCGTTTGCCTGCCGAGGATGCCCCGCAATGGGCACATGTCCAGGGCGCCAGCGCCGAGGACCTGCAGCGCCTGCGTGTGCAGTGGCCGCAGGTGCCGGGCAGCCTGGTGGAACTCCTATCGCGCGTGGATGGCACCCACTACCGGGAGTACCCCGGCGGCAAGGTCTGCGTACTGATGCTGGGCTCGGACGTGGAGGACGGTGGCTACCCGTACTACCTGCGCTCGGTCGCGCAGATCTTCGAGGACCAGCAGCAGTGGGACGACAGCATCCGTTCCATCTACGAAGAGTGGCTGGATGAGGAGCCGGAGATCCTCGGTGAGGGCATCGACGGTGATCTGCCGATGAGCAGGCGCCTGTGCTTCTCGCACTGCATGAACAACGGTGGCACCTCGATGCTGTATCTGGATTTCGATCCGGCACCGGGCGGCACCGTCGGCCAGGTGGTGCGCTATCTGCACGATCCGGACAGCTACATAATCATCGCACCCAGCTTCGATGCGTACCTGCAGCAGCTGATTGATCGCGATTACGCGTTCATCCGGCACGAGGACTGAAATCCAGCCGAGCATGGGCTCGGCTCTACAGTAGATCCACGCCATGCGTGGATAACGGCCTCACCCGCCTTCGATCCAATTCAATGTGCCCGGCTCGAACGCCAGCAGATCCGCTGCGGCCAGCTGGCCCCGCGGCCAGTGACGTTCCGGCGGCTTCGGCTGCCGGGCACCGACCGAACCGTCGTAGTCGCGTACCAGCAGTCCGACGCGTGCCGCGCCTGCGGCCAGCAGGGCATCGATGCGCTGCAACCACTGGCCGGCATCCCCCAGAGCTTCATCGCGACGTACCTGCTGATCCTGTTCATGGCGCGCTCGCTGCTCGGCCAGCGCGCGGGCGATCTTGGCTTCGCTCCAGCCCTTCTTCCGCCAGCGCTCGGCATCGCCCTTCCACTCCCGCTCGGCCCGCGACGAGGCCAGCGCAGTACCGCAATCGCAGTGCGCGGCGCTCAGCCACGGCTGCCAGCCGGGCCCGACCGCGGCCTGCAGGCTGGGCGAATCCTGTACGAACAGGCGCCGGCCGCTCCGCTCCATGATCGTGGCGGCTTTCACGTTCGCACACGAGGTGGGCAGGAACAGGGTGACGAAGGTGCACATGCGGCTATCCGGGTCCGTCCGGGGATACGCCCATGGTAACTCGCCCGGGTCAGAGCCCTTTCCTGAGGAAAGGGATCCGACCCCGTTCTGGCGGATCAGGCGATGCCCAACCCCGGAATCGCGCTGATGCTGTCCGGATCGAATCCGGCCAGTTCGGCGAAATGGCGACCACGCGCCACGTAATCGCGGTAGGCACCAAAACTGGGCGCGCCCGGCGACAGCAGCACCACCCCGCCCTGCGCACCCAGCGCCGCGCGTGCAAGCGCCATCGCCTCGGGCAGATCCGACGCCGCGTGCAGACCGAAGCAGCCGGCATCGGCCAGCGGCTGCAGCATGGCATGGATGCGCGGGCCGTTGCTGCCCATGGTCACGATCTCCACCGGTGGCACGTCGTGGGCCATGTGCTGCATGAAATCGGTCCAGTCCAGGCCACGGTCGTGCCCGCCCACCAGCAGCGCGATGCGCTGCCCGGCGAAGCACTCCAGCGCGGCCAGGCTGGCGTGCGGCGTGGTGCTGATCGAATCGTTGACGTAGGTCAGGCCATCGGCCACGCCGATGCGCTGCAGGCGGTTCGGCAGCGGACGGAAATCCTGCACCGCCGGTGCCAGCGCCACCGCGTCCAGGCCCAGTGCCTCCAGCGCGGCCAGCACCGCGCACAGGTTGCCGCGATTGTGACGGCCCGGCAGCGGCGTGTTACGGGTATCGAACACGGCCTGCTCACCGCGATGCACGATGTCGCCCCGCATGTGCCAGCCCTGCGGCTGGTTGAACCAGACCACCTCACTCTCGGGCAGCGACAGTGCCGCCAAGTGCGGATCTGCGGCATTGAGCACGGCGATGCGCGGTGCGGCTTCCGTCACCAGCCGCAGCTTGTCCTCGATGTAACGCTGTTCGCTGCCGTGCCAGTCCAGGTGTTCCGGGAACAGGTTCAGCACCACGGCCACCTGCGGGCGGGCGCCACTGCGCGCCACCTCACCGGTCTGGTAGCTGGACAGTTCCACCGCCCAATACTCGGGCGCGGGCTGGGGATCCAGCACTTCAAGCAGCGGCAGGCCGATGTTGCCGACCAGTCCGGTGCGATGCCCGGCGGCCCGCAGCAGGTGCGCGACCAGCGCGGTGGTGGTGCTCTTGCCCTTGGTGCCGGTCACGCACACGGTGTCGTGCACGATGCCATCGTCAGCCGCGTGCTCCGCAAACCACAGCGCGGTGCCGCCGATGAAGGTGGTGCCCTGCTCTGCCGCCGCCAGCGCGATCGGCTGGTAAGGGCTGATGCCGGGCGACTTGATCACCACATCGAACGCCGCCAGCGCTTCGGCCGAGGGTTCGCCAAGTACCTGCAGCGCGCCCTGCGTTTCCGCACGCGCGGCTTCGGCTTCAGCGGCCGGGCAGAACAGGCTCAGGCCAAGCGTTGGCAGGCGCTCACGCAGCACCGCAAACGCGGCGCGGCCCTCACGGCCCCAGCCCCACAGCGCGACGCGCTTTCCTTCAAGCTTCGAAATCTTCACGCACCCGTTCCCACAGCGCAGCCGGAACGCGGTGCTCGCCCTGCAGCTGCAGCAGCGGTGCCAGTTCCAGTTCGGCGGCATCCAGCTGCGGCTGGATCTCATTGCAGAAGCGCTTCACCAACAGGTCTTCCTTCCATTCCGGGCGCTGCGCCAAGGTCGCCATCGCCGCACGCGATTCGCGGCCTTCGCCCACGCACTCGAACGGCTTGTGGTCCTGGAATTCCAGCAGCGCGTCGAAGCCACCGGCCTGTTCAGCATCGTCCAGCAGGTTGCGGCCAAAGATGCGCACCAGGCGCGTCTTGGGCATGAACGGGGCCAGCGCCAGGAAGACGAAATGGCACTTCGGGCAGACACCGCACCAGCGGTTCACCGGGCGCTCGCCGAGGATGTGGAAATTGCGGTTGCAGCTGGAGAAGTGCGCGTCGTAGAAATCGGTCTTGGCGAACTGGCGGGCCACCGCCAGCTCGGACATCGGGCGCAGCAGCGAGTAGTACTGCAGATCCGCCGCCACGTACTTGCGCACATGGCTGCCGAACGCCTGCTCGCAGGCCCAGCCCTTGGACCACTGGTGATTCACTTCGCCGGTGCCCGGAATCTGGCTGCCGTAGCTGGCCGAACGCTCGTTGGAGAACACGACCTGGTCCACGCCGTGCAGCAACGCGGCCAGCACCATGATTGCCGAGTTCACCACCGTCACCGGGATATGGCCGTTCCAGGCGCCCTGGCGGTTCAACTCGAACAGTTCCGGCGCCAGCGTGCGGCCCAGGTTCAATGTCGGCAGGCCGGTGCGCTCAGCGCACGCACGGATCAGCTGCGAGCCACCGATCCAGGTCACGGTCTCGTCCACGCCGGCACGGCGCAGCGCTTCGATGCTGACCAGCGAATCCTTGCCGCCGCCGATGGCCACCAGCGCGTGCGGCCGCAGGCCCAGCGCCGGCGCCTGCACAGCCTCGCCCTGCACCGGCAACCGGAAGCGGCCGCGCAGGTTCAGGCCGTTGCGATAGGCGAATTCGCCCAGGCCATTGAGGTAAATGGTCTCCACCAGTGCGGCGGTATCGGCATCGATGCTGTAACTGTCGATGCTGACCGTATCCGGTACGCCGGCCTTGTAGTAGCTGACGCCGGCAATCAGGTGCAGCAGCTGCAGCGCACGCTGCACGGCGGCGGCGCGCGCCTCGTCCAGCGGGAACGGGGCACCGGGCACGGTGATGGTTTCCACCATCTCCGGGCCGTCGTCGAAGGCGTAGACCAGCCGGGCCACGCCGGTATCCGCTGCGAAGTCGCAACGGACGAAGCGGAAGCGGGAAACCTGGTGTTTGTCGAAAGCAGTCATGGTGTATCCGGTCAGGCACGGGCCCGCGCGAGGGCGCGGGGCGTGTCGGTGGGCGGGTGCAGGGCGAGCATGGTGATCATTCGATCACGTCTTCGCGCGGCAACATCCGCTGGTTGTAGGTGTTGGCCATCACATAGCCGTAGGCACCGGCATCTGCGATCAGCATCACGTCGTCCGGCGCGGTGGACACCGGCAGCTTGCGGCGCTTGCCGAACACATCGCTGGATTCGCAGATCGGGCCGACCACATCGAACGCCGCTTCGGCATAACCGCCCTGGCGGCTGAGGTTCTCGATGTCATGCCAAGCGTCGTACAGCGCCGGGCGCATCAGTGCGTTCATGCCGGCGTCCAGGCCGACACGGCGCACGCCGTCCTTTTCCACCACCTGGGTGGCATGGGTCAGCAGCACGCCCGATTCGGCCACCAGGTAGCGGCCCGGCTCGATCGCCAGGCGGAATGCCGGGTGCAGCGCCTTTACCTCGGTCAGGCCCTCGGCCCAGGCGTCCAGGTCGAAGGGTTCGTCTTCGTCGCTGTACGGAATTGGCAGGCCGCCACCGATATCGATGGTCTGCACGCTGCCGATGCGGCGGGCGAAACCGGCCAGCTCATCGCACATCAGGCGCCAGTGCTGCGCGGTTTCCACGCCGCTGCCCAGGTGCGCATGCAGGCCCACCACGCGGCTGCCCAGTTCGGTGGCCGCGCGCACGAACTCGTCGACGCGGGCGATCGGCAGGCCGAACTTGGACTCCTTGCCACCGGTACGGACCTTGGCGTGGTGGCCCTCGCCCCGGCCCAGATCGACGCGCAGCCACAGCTCGCGGTTGCGGAACAGGTCCGGCCAGCGCTGCAGCGCTTCCACGTTGTCGACGGTCACGGTCACGCCCAGCGCGAACGCCGCCTCGTACTCGCTGCGCGGGCAGAAGCTGGGGGTGAACAGCACGCGCCTGGGCGACAGTTCCGGCAGGTGCTGGAACACATGCTTCAGCTCGCCGTGCGACACGCACTCCAGGCCGAAGCCTTCGGCTTCCAGCAGCTGCAGGATGGCCGGGTGGCTGTTGGCCTTGATCGCGTAGTAGCGCTGGTCGATCGGCTTGATTGCGGCCAGTGCACGGGCGCGGGCGCGCACCGTCGGCAGGTGATAGACGTAGCGCGGCGTACCGGCATCGGCCAGCTGCAGCAGGTGCGCACGCTGGCCGCGCCACCACGGCGTGCCGCGCGGGCGCACGGTGCCGGCAATCTCGCGCCAGCGCGGGCCGAACACTTCGGTCTCCTCCACCGGCATCGCGCCGCTGTCGATCAGCTCGGCGTGCAGGATCGGCAGCAGGCCATCGGCATCGGCCTCGTCGATGACGAAGGTCAGGTTCAGGTCGTTGGACGACTGCGAGATCATGTGCACGCGCTCGCGGCCGAAGGTGGCCCACACGTCCGACAGCTTGTGCAGCAGCGAGCGCATGCCGCGGCCCACCAGGGTGATCGCCGCGCACGGCACGATCACCTTCACCTTGCAGATCTGCGACAGGTCGGCCGACAGCGCGGCCAGCACATCGGTGTTGACCAGGTTCTCGGACGGGTCCAGCGACACGGTGACGTTGGTCTCGGCCGAACCGATCAGGTCCACCGACAGGCCGTGCTTCTTGAACAGGTTGAACACATCGGCCAGGAAGCCGACCTGCTGCCACATGCCGATGCCTTCCATCGACACCAGCACGATGCCATTGCGGCGGCTGATCGCCTTCACCCCCGGCACCGGTGCGGCGCTGCCATCGATGCTGGTGCCCGGCAGTTCCGGGCGCTCGGTATCGAGGATGGCCATCGGCACGCCGGCATCGCGGCACGGCTTGATCGAGCGCGGGTGAAGCACCTTGGCGCCGGTGGTGGCGATTTCCTGCGCTTCGTAATAGTCCAGGCGGGTCAGCAGGCGCGCGTCCGGCACGTCCTTGGGATTGGCGCTGAACATGCCCGGCACATCGGTCCAGATCTCCACCCGGCTGGCGCCGAGCAGCGCACCGAAGTACGCCGCCGAGGTATCCGAGCCACCACGGCCGAGGATGGCGGTACCGCCATCGGCATGCCGCGAAATGAAGCCCTGGGTGATCAGCAGGCGGGTCGGCTGCGCGCGGAAGCGCTGCACCCACTCCGCGTCTGCGCGCCACTGGCAGTTCACCGACAGGCGCTGCGACCAGTCGCTCTGGTTCGGCTGCGGCGGCATCGCGTCCAGCCACTGGCGGGCATCCATCCAGCCCATGTCCAGGCCCGAGGCGCGCAGGTAGGCCGCGCCCAGGGTGGAGGACAGCAGCTCGCCCTGGCCCAGCACTTCGGCCTGCCAGTCGAGCGGACGGGTGGCTGCACGCGCATCGTCGAGCAGGCCCTGCAGCGCGGCCAGCCGTTCGGCCAGCACCTCGCGACCCAGGCCGAGTTCGGCCAGGAAGCCTTCATGGCGTTCGACCAGCGCTGCCACGCGGTCCCGGCTATCGGGCGCGCCGTCGGCAATCGCGGTCAGTTCGTTGGTGACCCCGGACAGCGCCGATACCACCACCAGCACGCGCGAGCCGGTCTCTTCCGCGCGTTTTTTCGCCAGCTTCCCGATCGTGTCCCAGCGGTGACGACGCGACACCGAAGTGCCGCCGAACTTCAGTACGATCCAACGATCGACAAGGGGGGAAGCTGACATGGATTGGCTATGTAGAATGTGGGGAAGCCGCCCTCGGGGGCGGAACCTTTGATTCTAAGCGCATTATCCCCGTAGATGGCCGTCCTCCGTTACCTGCAGCTCGATGTCTTCGCCGCCCGCCCCGGCACCGGCAACCCGCTGGGCGCCATCCTGGACACCGACGGGCTCTCCAGCCGCCAGATGCAGGCCCTGGCTACCTGGCTGAACCTCTCCGAGACGGTGTTCTTCCTGCGCCCCACCGCGCCCGGCGCCGATTACCACATCCGCATCTTCACCCCGACCCGCGAGCTGGCGTTTGCCGGCCACCCCAGCGTCGGCGCCGCCTGGGCGGCGGTGACCTGCGGCCTGGCCCAGCCTCGCGACGGCGCCCTGCTGCAGCAGTGCGTGGCAGGGTTGCTGCCAGTACGGGTGAGCGGCCCGGCCGAGGCACTGGAGATCCAGCTGGCCAGCCCGCCGGCACGGCAACTGGACACGGCCGCGGACGGAGCACCCGAAACACTGCTGGCCCTCGCCGCCAACGGGCACGTGCCCGAACTCTGGGACAACGGCGCGCGCTGGTGGCTGTTGCCGCTACGCGACGCCGCCGCCGTACGCGGGCTGGCACCGGACATGGCCGCGCTGGCCGCCTGGAGTCTCGCCACCGACGCTACAGGCCTGGCCGTCTTCGCCGACGAGGCCAGCTCCGACCACACCCGCGTGGTGCGTGCCTTCTGCCCCGCTGATGCGCCCGCCGTGCCCGAGGATCCAGTGACCGGCAGTGCCAATGCGCTGATAGGCGCCTGGCTGCGGCAGCGGAATGCTCTGCCCGGCCGCGAGGGCCGCTACGTGGCCAGCCAGGGCCGCGAAGTGGGCCGCGATGGCCGCGTGCAGGTGCAGGTCGACGCGCAGGGCACGGTGTGGATCGGCGGCCAGGTGCAGCCGGTCATCGACGGCCAGATCCGTTGGCTGTAGAGCCGAGCCCACGCTCGGCTGCTTCTTCTCACACCCCGACACAGCCGAGCATGGGCTCGGCTCTACAACCGCGCGTTAAGCTGCGCGCCAACCGATCCTGGAGTTTCGCCCCGATGACCACCCGCCGTTTCCTGCAGCTGGATGTGTTCTCACCGCGCGCCGGCGCTGGCAACCCGCTGGCCGTGGTACTCGATGCCGAGGGCCTGGACGACGCCAGCATGCAGGCGATCGCGCGCTGGACGCGTCTGCCCGAGACCACCTTCGTGTTCCCGCCCCAGGCAGCCGGTGCCAGCTACCGGCTGCGCATGTTCAGCCCGCAGAAGGAAGTGCCGTTCGCCGGCCACCCCAGCGTCGGCACCGCGCATGCGGTGCTGCAGGTGGGCCTGGCCGGAGCGGTTGACGGTGTGCTGGTGCAGGACGGCATTGCCGGCGCGCTGCCGCTGCGCGTCAGCGGTGAGGGTACGCAACAGCGCATCGCCATCCGCACCCCGCGCGCGCAGCTGGCCGAAACTGCCGAGGCCTGCGATCCACGCCTGCAGGCTGCACTGAGGGGCTGGCCGCTGGGTTCGTTGCCGCCGGCGCGCATGCAGGGCGGGCGTAGCTGGTGGGTGGTGCAGGTGGCCGATGAAGCCGCGTTGCGCGCCCTGCAACCCGACTGGGATGCGGTGGCCGCACTGGCCGAGTCCACCGACAGCATGGGCGTGTTCGCCTATGCCTTCAGCGATGGCGGTGAGGGATTCGATCTGGCCGTGCGTGCCTTCGTCGGCAACGGTCGCCGCTTCGAGGACGCCGCCTCGGGTGCGGCCAATGCGGTGCTTGCCGCATGGCTGGACCTGCGCGACGCGCTGCCGCGTGGGCGGACGCCGTTCGAAGTCAGCCAAGGCCGCGAAGTCGGCCATGACGCGCGCCTGACCCTGCTGGTCGATGAGGATGGCGAGGTATGGTCAGGCGGCCAGGTGCAGACCGTCATCACCGGCACCATCGATTGGTAAAGGGACACTGTAGAGCCGAGCCCGCGCTCGGCTGCTCTCCGGCCAGATCACGGGAGCTGCAGAAGCCGAGCATGGGCTCGGCTCTACAGATGCGTCGGCTCAGCCCAGTTCGGCTTCCAGGCTGATCGGCACCGCACTGAGCGCCTTGGACACCGGGCAGTTCTGCTTGGCGTCATCGGCAATGGCGCGGAACTGCGTCGCGTCGATGCCAGGCACCACCGCCTTTACCTTCAGCCGGATCTGCGACAGCTGCGGGCCGCCTTCCATCGACAGGTCGACCTTGGCTTCGGTGTCCAGCGAGGTCGGGGTAAAGCCAGCCTCGCCGAGCTTGGCCGACAGCGCCATGGTGAAACAGCCGGCATGTGCGGCGGCAATCAGCTCTTCCGGATTGGTGCCCTTTTCGTCGCCGAAGCGGCTGTTGAAGCCGTAGCGGGTCCTGTCCAGCAGTCCACTCTGCGGCGTGCTCAGCTGCCCCTTGCCCGACTTCAGATCGCCTTCCCAGTGCGCGGTGGCGTGTCGCGAGATTCCCATTGTGCTGCTCCTGCGTGGCGGTGATGAACGGCCACCCTCGCATGCCACGCGTTAGCCCTGCGTCGCTCCGCCGCACGCCCCACGTCGCCCCCGCCCCCGGAAGATGGACACTTCCTCGCCAGCGCGCAACGCATTTTCCTCTTGTTTTCAGTGGTTTCGCGCAGTGCACCAATGGGCAGGCGGCGGGCTTCGAGCACGCTGACACGCCCCCAGCCCCCACCGCCGGCCATGTACTGAATCGGCCTGGATATGAAAAAACATGCACTTTCCGCGCTTCGGGCTATTGGCGGCGCCCAAGAGTTGCCCTACATTGCGCTTGCCGACGGGGTTCGGCGCCGACCAAACAACCAACCGTTCACGGAACAGGAAACCATGGCAAAGACCGCTAAGAAGGCTGCCCCGAAGAAGGCAGTGAAGAAAGTCGCGACGAAGGCAGCCGCCAAGCCGGCCGCTCCGAAGCCGATCAAGGAAGTGCTGACCAAGTCCGGCCTGGTTGCACACATCGCTGAAGCCTCCGGCGTCGTCGCCAAGGACGTCCGCGCTGTGCTGGCCTCGCTGGAAAGCGCCGTCGCCTCCTCGGTGCACAAGAAGGGCGCTGGCTCGTTCACCCTGCCGGGCCTGCTGAAGATCACCACCGTCAATGTGCCGGCCAAGCCGAAGCGCAAGGGCATCAACCCGTTCACCAAGGAAGAGCAGTGGTTCGCTGCCAAGCCGGCCACCACCAAGCTGAAGGTGCGTCCGCTGAAGAAGCTGAAGGACGCCGCGCTGTAAGCGCGCGCCCCAACGCGGATTGCAACGGGACGGCTCTGGCCGTCCCGTTTTTTTTGCGCGCTTCCCGCGCCATGCGTGGATGCGCCGCCCCGGGGCCATCCGCAACACAGCGTTGCCGCATATCGGGAAACGACCGCTCAGGCCCGCCGTCACTGGCAGGGCGCGCCCTGTGCAGGCCCCGGAACGTACCGGGTGGAACACTGCGTGCGGCGCCAGCCGTCGCAGCCGGCCGTGGCCTTGCCTATGGTGAGCACATCCTCCACAGCTACGGCGAGCACCCCCATGGCCAGCCCCTCCACCCGCTACCGGATCTCGGTGACCCCCATCGAAAAGGACGGGTTGCAGTGCACCGGGCGCTGCACCATCGAACTGGAACATCGCGCCAGCCGAGACCTCATGCGCCTGCTGGAAGCGGCGCCGCGCACCGCTGGCGTCAGCGGCGACGAGCGCGCGACCCTGGTGATCGCCACCCAGCTGCTGCGCGACATCGTGCAGCGCCACGCCGAAACAGAAGGCCATGCCCTGGCCGCCATCGCCGCGCAGGTGCTGCCGGCGCTGGATGCACTGGAACAGCTGCCCTCCTCCCGCTGATCGCCGCACAGCCGATACACTGCCTCCTTCCGTTCGCCTCGGGGAGGAGGCTGGCATGCGCAGGTTCCTGATACTGATCGCACCACTGGTGCTGCTGGCCTGCTCCAGGCCGCCATCGCAATCCGACGCAGCGGATGCCGCACCGCCGGTAGCGGCCAGGACGACTGCCAGCACGAAGCCA
Organism: Stenotrophomonas maltophilia group sp. LNF247; assembly: GCF_054083135.1. Lineage (NCBI taxonomy): Bacteria > Pseudomonadati > Pseudomonadota > Gammaproteobacteria > Lysobacterales > Lysobacteraceae > Stenotrophomonas > Stenotrophomonas maltophilia group sp. LNF247. The sequence goes on along the minus strand of NZ_JBSRQL010000013.1, from coordinate 40,314 downwards.
CAGACCGCCGCAGCAAGCGATGCAGCGGCTGCGCGGGCCATCGATGTCGATCCCCTGTTTGCCGCCGTCGCGGCCGACGCCGAGCTGCCCGCGGCCATGCTCAACGCGTATGTCATGGCCCTGCTCAATCGCGATCGCAAGGCCGCCGACGCCGCGTGGACTTTCCCGCCCAGCGATGCCCGGCGCGCTGACGATGCCGCATTGCGCCAGCTGACGGACGTACGCAGCCTGCGCCTGACCAGCGAGCTGCCGATCGCGCGCGACGGCCACCAGCCGCCTCAGCTGCTGGAGGTTCCGGTGCGGATCCGCGCGGTGACTCCTGAAGGCACCTTCCGCTTCGGCGGCTGGTACCGGGTGCAACCCAGCGCCGACGGCAGCGCCTGGCAGATCCAGTCGGCACAACTGCGGCCATCGCTGGACTGAACCGTTGCGGCGGCATGCACGCGCGATTCAGCCGGCAAGGCTACTCTTTGAACCATCCATTCCGCATCCATCGGTCTCTGCCATGCGCCTGCGTTCCCTGATGACCCGCCTCGCGGCCTCCACCGTGCTGATCGCCGCTGCAATCGGCGCCCAGGCTGCGCCTTCCATTTCCGGCCGGGAACTGTCGGTCGGTGCCAGCGACGTACAGCAGTACCTTGATGGCAGCTTCCCGCGCACGCAGGACGCGCTCGGCGGCCTGATCGCCCTGACGATGAGCCACCCGCAGCTGAGCCTTCCGGCCGGCGAGCGCTTGAACCTGGGCATGGATGTGGCGCTGGCCACCGCCGGTGGTAGCCCGGCCAAACTTGGTACGGTGAAGCTGAGCAGCGGCCTGCGCTACGACGCGCAGACCCAGGGGTTCCACCTGCAGCAGCCGAGCGTGGATGACTTCACCCCGGCCAACCAGGGCGGTCGTCTCGACTCCCGTACCCGCGGCCTGCTCAACGCCTGGCTGAGCGACTACGCCCAGCGGGAGCCGATCTACAAGCTGGACCCGGCCGTGGCCGGCATGCTCGGCGCCCTGCAGGTGCAGTCGGCACAGGTGAAGAACGGCAAGCTGGTGGTCACCTTCAACCAGAACCTGGGCAACCTGGTGCCAGCGGGCCTGCTGGGCAAATAAGGTAGTGCCGGCCGCTGGCCGGCACGCGTCTCACTTGCGTGCCGGCCAGGGGCCGGCACTACCGGCAAGGCATCACGCGGCAAGTGCTTTTACCACCGCCTCGCTGAAGGCCGGAATGTCATCCGGCTTGCGGCTGGTGATCACGTTACCGTCGACCACCACCTCGGCATCGCGCCAGTTCGCCCCCGCATTGGTCAGATCCTGCTGAAGGGACGGCCAGGACGTCAGCGCGCGGCCATCGGCGAGGCCACTGTTGATCAGCAGCCACGGGCCATGGCAGATCGCCGCCACAGGCTTGCCTGCTTCGTCTACTGCGCGGACAAAGCCGAGTACAGCCTCGTCGGTACGCAGCGTGTCCGGATTGATGACCCCTCCCGGCAGCACCAGGGCATCGAAGCTGGCCGGATCGGCCTCATCCAGCGGAATATCCACTGCAACGGCGTCGCCCCAGTTCTTCTCTTTCCAGCCCTTGATCGTCGCCTCCTTTGCAGGCGACACGACGCTGACGCGCGCGCCTTCGGCTTCCAGCAGCCGCTTGGGTTCGGTCAGTTCGGACTGTTCAAAGCCGTGGGTGGCCAGGATGGCAATCTGCTTGCCCTTCAATCGTTCTGCCATGGGTGCACTCCGGTTTGGGGAGCCGACAGAATGGAAGAACGGCCCTTGCAGGGCAGTGACCCTGCCGTGCACGGCAGGTGGAGAGCTCCAGGTGGTGCCGGCCGCTGGCCGGCACCTGCATCGCGCCATGCCGGCCAGCGGCCGGCCCTACCCGGTACCGGTCAGCGCTTGGGCTGCAGCATGGTGCCGGTGCACTTGGGCGAGCCGCAGCGGCACTCCCAGATCTTCTTCAGCTTGGCAGTGTGACGCTCGGCCAGAGTGATGCCGTAGTTGTAGGTCAGTTCCTCGCCGGGCGTGATGTCACGCAGCGCCTCGATGAACACCTTGTCACCGCGGCTGTCGCCGTCCTCGTCTTCCTCGATCACGGCCTCGCAGTTCGGCTCGCAGCTGTGGTTGATCCAGCGCGCGTCATTGCCTTTGTAGTTGGCATCGATCACCCAGTCGTCGTTGAGGGTGAACAGGAAGGTGTGGCCGCTTTCGACGTCGCCGCTGTCATCGGCATCAACATCGCCGTGGCTGCGCAGCAGGCCCTTGTACTGGATCACGCGCTCGCCCTGCTTGATCGGGGCCACGGCGAACACGCCGTTGCCATGGATGGCGGACTTGCGGGCTTGGATCTTCTTCGGCATCGGCACGGGCTGTTTGCAGCGGATGGAACCTGGATTCTCGCCCATTCCGGGTGATTGCGAAAATCACCCCGGTAGCGCAGCATGGCGCCCCGGCAACGGCCCGGCGCGTCCTCCCGCCCGGCCCAGCGCCGGCTGAATGCCCGGGTTGGATGGCGGCGAATAAAAGCGTACAATTTCAGTCCGCTTTAAGAACCACTCGCATCCCCATGTTGCGTGTCACCAAGCTCACAGATTACGCCACCGTGGTACTGACCGTGCTTGCCGCCCGTCCGGGCGAGGTGCTCAGTGCCACCGAGCTGGCCGAATTCACCGGCCTGGAGCCGCCCACCGTCAGCAAGGTGCTCAAGCCACTGGCCCAGGCCGGCCTGGTCGAAGGCCTGCGCGGTGTCCGTGGCGGCTACCGCCTGACCCGCCCGGCCATCGAGATCTCGCTGTTCGAAGTGGTCGAAGCGATGGAAGGGCCGCTGGCCCTGACCGAATGCAGCCACGACCACCACCAGTGCGGCATGGCGCCCAAGTGCGGCGCGCGCAGCAGCTGGCGGCTGATCAACGACGTGGTCTCCGAGGCCCTGCGCGATGTCACCCTCGCCCAGATCCTGCCCCCTCTTCCCCTTGCCGATGACGAACAGCGCCGCACCATCGCTGTCGACGTCGTCTCCTGATCCACAGGCAGCCCCCCCATGGCCACCGAAACCATCGAAAACGTCGCCCACGACGACACCCCCAACCGCGAGATCCACGAGCAGCTCGGCCGCAAGTATTCGGCCGGCTTCATCACCGAGATCGAGTCGGACTCCCTGCCGCCGGGCCTGGACGAGGACACCATCCGTGCCCTGTCGGCCAAGAAGGACGAGCCGGAGTGGATGACGCAGTGGCGCCTGGACGCCTACCGCCACTTCCTGACCCTGCCGATGCCGGACTGGGCCAAGCTGGAGATCGCCCCGATCGACTTGCAGGCGCTCAGCTACTACTCCGCGCCCAAGGGCCCGAAGTACGCCTCGCTGGACGACGTGCCGAAGGAACTGCTCGACACCTACGACAAGCTGGGCGTGCCGCTGCACGAGCGTGCCAAGCTGGCAGGCGTGGCGGTGGACGCGGTGTTCGACTCGGTGTCGGTCGGTACCACCTTCCGCAAGGAACTGGCCGAGAAGGGCATCATCTTCTGCTCGATGTCCGAGGCCATCAAGGAACATCCGGAACTGGTCCGCCAGTACCTGGGCACCGTGGTGCCGGTGGGCGACAACTACTTCGCCGCGCTCAATTCGGCGGTGTTTTCCGATGGCAGCTTCGTGTTCATTCCCAAGGGCGTGCGCTGCCCGATGGAGCTGAGCACCTACTTCCGCATCAACGCCGGCCACACCGGCCAGTTCGAGCGCACCCTGATCGTGTGTGAGGACAAGGCCTACGTGTCCTACCTGGAAGGCTGCACCGCGCCGATGCGCGACGAGAACCAGCTGCACGCCGCCGTGGTCGAGCTGGTCGCGCTGGAAGACGCGGAGATCAAATACTCCACCGTGCAGAACTGGTACCCGGGCGACGAGAACGGCGTCGGCGGCATCTACAACTTCGTCACCAAGCGTGCCGAGTGCCGCGGCGCGCGCAGCAAGGTCACCTGGACCCAGGTCGAGACCGGCTCGGCGATCACCTGGAAGTACCCGTCCTGCGTGCTGCTGGGCGACGACTCGGTCGGTGAGTTCCACTCCGTGGCGCTGACCCACCACCGCCAGCAGGCCGACACCGGCACCAAGATGATCCACGTCGGCAAGCGCACCAAGAGCAAGATCGTCAGCAAGGGCATCAGCGCCGGCCGCGGCCAGAACACCTACCGCGGCCTGGTGCGGGTGGACCGCAACGCCGATGGCGCGCGTAACTACACCCAGTGCGATTCGCTGCTGATCGGCAAGCAGTGCGGCGCGCACACCTTCCCCTACATCGAGGTGAAGAACCCGGGCGCCACCGTCGAGCACGAGGCCACCACCTCCAAGATCTCCGACGACCAGCTGTTCTACTGCCGCGCCCGTGGCATCAGCCAGGAAGACGCGGTGTCGATGATCGTCGACGGCTTCTGCAAGCAGGTGTTCCGCGAACTGCCGATGGAGTTCGCGGTGGAAGCCAAGAAGCTGCTGGAAGTCTCGCTGGAAGGTTCGGTGGGCTGACCGCCCGCCCCTGCCCCTCGCAAACGCATTCTCTTTACCGGCGGGCCGCGGCCCGCCCCACGGAAATCCCCACCATGCTGAAGATCGAAAACCTCCACGCCCGCATCGGCGACAAGGAAATCCTCAAGGGCCTGTCGCTGGACGTCCAGCCGGGCCAGGTGCACGCCATCATGGGCCCGAACGGCGCCGGCAAGTCCACCCTGGGCAATGTCCTGGCCGGCCGCGACGGCTACGAAGTGACCGAAGGCAGCGTGCAGTTCGACGGCGTCGACCTGCTCGACCAGGACCCGGAAGCGCGCGCCGCCGCCGGCCTGTTCCTGGCGTTCCAGTACCCGGTGGAGATCCCGGGCGTGAACAACACCTACTTCCTGCGCGCGGCACTGAACGCCCAGCGCAAGGCACGCGGCGAGGAAGAACTCGATTCCATGCAGTTCCTCAAGCTGGTGCGCCAGAAGCTGGCCGTGCTGCACCTGAAGGACGAACTGCTGCACCGTGGCGTCAACGAAGGCTTCTCCGGTGGCGAGAAGAAGCGCAACGAGATCTTCCAGCTGGCCGTGCTGGAACCGAAGCTGGCGATCCTGGACGAAACCGACTCGGGCCTGGACATCGATGCACTGAAGAGCGTGGCCGATGGTGTCAACGCACTGCGCGCTGCTGATCGCTCGTTCCTGGTCATCACCCACTACCAGCGCCTGCTGGACTACATCAAGCCGGACGTGGTGCACGTGCTGGCCGATGGCCGCATCGTCAAGACCGGTGGCCCGGAACTGGCCCTGGAACTGGAAGCGCACGGCTATGATTTCCTGAAGGACCGGGTCGTGCCCGAGGCGGCGGTCTGATGAGCGCCCTGCTTGATTCGATGGCCCAGGCCTTCTGCGGCAGCGATGCGCGCCGCGAAGTGCTGGATGCGGCCCTGCGCGATGGCCTGCCGGCCGCCCGCAACGAAGCCTGGAAGTACACCTCGCTGCGGCAGCTGGAACGCCGTGCGTTCGCTGCGGCACCGCTGCAGGGCCCGGCGCTGGACGCCGCCCTGCTGGAGGACATTCCGGCACCGCGCCTGGTGTTCGTCAATGGCCGCCTGGATGCCGCACTGAGCAACGTGCAGGCCCTGCCGGCCGGCGTGCAGCTGCAGCCGCTGTCGGCCGCACTGGCCGCTGGCGAAGACGCCGTGCGTTTCCTTGGCCGCCGCTACGAGCGCAGCGAGGAGATCTTCGCCCGCCTGAATGCTGCCCTGGCCGATGAAGGCGTGGTGCTGCGCGTGGATGAAGGCGTGCAGGTCGACGTGCCGCTGCAGCTGGTGTTCGCCAGCGTCGCCGGTGACACCGACCTGGCCTGGCATCACCGCCACCTGATCGAACTGCGTGCCGGCGCCAGCTTGGGCGTAGTCGAGCATCGCTTCAGCGTGGGCGACTCCGCCCACCTGGACAATACCGTGCTGCATGCCCATGTCGCCCGCGATGCCGTGCTCAAGCACGCCCGCGTGCAGGCCGGCAGCGCGCGCCAGACCAGCTTCCTGCGCACCGACGCGGTGCTGGCCCGCGACGCGCAGTACCACCGCGTGGACCTGGAACTGGGCGCCGCGCTCAGCCGCCATGAACTGAACGTGCGCCTGGAAGGCGACAATGCCCAGCTGACCGCCAACGGCGTGCTGCTTGGCAATGGCCGCCGCCACGTCGAAACCCGCCTGGGTATCGACCACATCGCACGCGATACCGCCTGCGAACTGCTGTGGCGCGGCGTCGCCGCCAACCGCAGCCGCGTGGTGTTCCATGGTGGCATCCAGATCCGCGAAGGCGCCGATGGCACCGACGCGAACCTGTCCAACAAGAACCTGCTGCTGTCGGCCGATGCCGAGATCGACACCCAGCCGACGCTGGTGATCGACGCCGATGAAGTGAAGGCCGCGCATGGCGCGACCGTCGGCCAGCTCGACGCCAATGCGCTGTTCTACCTGCGCTCGCGCGGCCTGCCGCAGGCACAGGCGCAGGCACTGCTGAGCGCCGCGTTCTGCCACGAGCCGTTGAAGATTCTGCCGGACGCACTGCGTGCGCAGCTGGCACGCCGCCTGGACAAGGCCCTCGCCGAGGCGGGTGTGGCATGAACCTGTCCACGCCGCGACCGATCGAAGAACGCACCGGCGCCCCCGACTGGGACCGCGTCCGCCTCGACTTCCCGCTGCTGATGCGTGAAGTGCATGGCAAGCCGCTGGTCTATTTCGACAATGCCAACACCGGCCAGAAGCCGGTGCAGGTGATCGGCGCGGTGGACGAGTTCTACCGCCGCTACAACGCCAACGTCAGCCGCGCGGTGCATGCACTGGGCAGCGAAGCCACCGACGCCTACGAAGGCGCACGCAACACGCTGGCACGCTTCCTCAACGTGCGCCCCAGCGACCTGGTGCTGTGCAGCGGCACCACCTTCGCCATCAACCTGGTGGCCTACTCGTGGGCGCTGCCGCGGCTGAAGGCCGGTGACGTGATCCTGATCACGCGCATGGAGCACCACGCCAACATCGTGCCGTGGCAGCTGGTCGCGCAGCGTACCGGTGCCACCATCCGCGTGGCCGAGATCACCCCCGATGGCGCGCTGGACCTGGATGCGCTGCGCGCGGCGATGACCCCGGAGGTCAAGCTGCTGGCCGTCACCCACGTCTCCAACGTGCTGGGCACGGTCAACCCGGTGCGCGAGATCTGCCGCGAAGCGCGCAAGCGCGGCATCATCACCGTGGTCGATGGCTCGCAGGCCGTGCCGCACCGCAAGGTCGACGTGGCCGCGATCGGCTGCGACTTCTACGCCATCACCGGCCACAAGATGTGCGGCCCGACCGGCACCGGTGCGCTGTGGGCGCGCCGCGAGCACCTGGACGCGATGCCGCCGTTCCTCGGTGGCGGCGAGATGATCAAGGAAGTCAGCTTCGACGGCACCGTGTTCAACGATGCCCCGCACAAATTCGAAGCCGGCACCCCGAACATCGCCGGTTTCATCGGCCTGGGTGTGGCTGCCGACTACCTGCAGCAGCTTGGCCAGGAGAACGTGGAAGCACGCGAAGCCGAACTGCTGGCGCACTTCACCGAAGAACTGCGCCGCGTCGACGGCCTGCGCATCATCGGCGAAGCGCCGGAGAAGGCTGCGGTGGTCTCGTTCCTGATCGATGGCGCGCATGCGCACGATCTGGCCACCCTTCTGGATCTGGAAGGCGTGGCCGTGCGCTCGGGTCAGCACTGCGCACACCCGCTGCTGCAGTACTTCGGCGTCGCGGCTACCTGCCGCGCCTCGCTCGCGTTCTACAACACGCATGCCGAGATCGAGCGGTTCATGACGGCGTTGACGAAGGTGCGAAAGCTGCTGGGCTGAAGATTCGCCAGAATCGAGGAAGTATGAGAACGTCGCAGGAAACTGCGGCGTTTTTTATTGCGCACTGAACGCAACCAAGCAGAGGCGTGACCGGGAAGCACCGAGTGATGCCAGGAACGGGCAATCTCACCCTAATGCCGATCCATCCACCATCAACGGCCTTGAGGCACCGTCTCCTACATGCCAACAAGCATGGATACCCCGGATGCAATCAAGAAGACGTACATCATCACGACGCCCCTCAGCACCCACCGTTCCCCCTGATGGAGCGTCTGCCCTTTGGAAGTAAGGGCAAGCACTGCAATACCGCGCAAGCACCTAAGCCACCAATCAACCTTGATGATTCCAACTGCAGCGAGTACTTCCGGCCGTTCACGCTCGATTTTAAGCAACATCCTGTGAGCCGCAAATGCGTTTATCCACATGGCACCTAGAATGATGGAAGCCCAAATGGGGAAGCTCTCAACAAGGCTTTTCATCGTTCTTCACCCTGGCACCGCGCTATAAAAACTCGTCAAACAGGCGCCGAAGATCAAATCAATCCGCAATTTCTGCAATACGGCAAACCCCTCCACCCACATCCGCCTCAACTCTGACGTAGAGATTATTCGTAAAATACACATCCCCATGGCAAACCACGCGGACACTGCTCTCGTAGTAAGTTACAAGAAGTGAGGAATCAGTAGCGACCTCAGGCTTCACAACCCTGCTTTCACCGACAGGAATTGATCCTACGCCTACCACACCACCGCCAACCTCCAAGCTGACGCCATAAATCACGCCCCTTCCAACATTCTTTACAACAATCACCGGATCCGACAACCAATCACAACCCTGCAACCCCAGCGAAAGAACCACAGCAGCCAGGCATGATTGGATTCGACCACTCCACGCGGTTGAGTGCTCAGCACCCAGCTTGCATTTCGCCATTTCTTGCAGCCTCCGAACATGGAGAAGAATCTGCACCTCCCGAACTGATGTACCGCCCCGGCCAGTGTTCCAAAGCCATCAACAACGCGACGGCGCTCGATGACTCAGCCGCCACATTTACACCCTGCTCAGCTGAAGCGAGAAGCTGGCACCGTTCGCGAGCACTGATCAGCTCGGGAAGCGCGACAGAGATTCTCACGATGCCCGACAGGGTTCACCCTCCCACGGGTGTTTAGTCTCTCACCCGGCGAGCCCAACTATCACAGCGAGTTGATCAACTGAAGTGTTGAACAACGACGCTAGCCACTCCTTCAAGAGAACGGATTGGAGATGGCCGCATAAATCACTTCAGGCGGCTCATCAATTCCGAGCGCCTCTCTATGCATCATCTCCTCAATATAGCGATGTTTTTCTATGTCCCCAGGATAGGGGCTTGCCACCTCAAGAAAATCACGACCACCAACAGCTACAACAAAACGCTCATGAATATCCCAATAGCACAGTGAGCCGGACGAATGGTGGCGCAGCACAACTTCGAAACCTTCAGCGCGACTATCAATCTCGTAAATATCGTAGGCATCAGCAATGAGAACATCCTCAATCTGCTCGCCGTCCGCAGATATCCTCGACAGCAGCGGCCGGTCACTGCCAGAGACCTTGCAAAATGCGAGCCATATAAAATAGCAATCCACAATTGACAACGACCACGGGTATACAGCGTTGCTCCGCCCTTTCACATATTTCATAAAAAGCAGGGAATCATCACCAAACATGCAACCTACTCCTCCTTAAGTCCAACCTTAATCACCTCTTTAATCTTGGTTCCGGTTCGTTCAGCGCTGAGCCGGGCTGAGGAGTCGATGCGTTCAAGGGCGCAAGAAGACCCTTGACGTACCCACCGAGGCCAACTACGTCCTCAGCTGTACCAATCAGGTCCCGTCGCATCATCTTCTCGACATGCTCTACACCACCAAGTCGCGCGACAACATCCGCAAGGAAAGTGACATCTCCCGCAAATAACGTCACGTCCTGATCCAGCTTTACAACCCAGCGACCATCACGCGAAAACAAGAAATGATCACGCATGAAGTTCCCATCTTCCAGCCAGTAGGAGCGCAGGCCATCCAGACCTCGCTCAATTTCCACGGGGCTTCCCCTGTCGGAGCACTCTGAACATCGAACCGCGCACATTGCGATATCTGCAAAGTGCTCCGAAAGTGCGCTCAGCCACGCCGCCCAAACATCGTTCGGAGCAAAGTCCTCATACAGGTTGCGATCAAACGCCATCCCTGCCCAGTCCTCCCGGAGGAGAGGGAGATCCGGAGGGTTAGCATCCGAGAGGGATGCCGCAATGCAGTCTGGCAAGCAACATTTATTGCTCATGGCTTTTCTGACTGCACTCAAGCCCACTCATCAATACTCCGCCTAACGGCCAACACCTGTGCTTCGGCATAGCGGGGATCGCGAATACGGATATCGGCATCATCAAGATAGTGCCATATCACGTGAGGAACCCCTATTTCATACGAACTTGACCGAATCACGTTCTTGATAAATTCCGCCCTCTGGTACCAGCCAGACACCTGTTCCTCGGAAGCAGGCTCGGATTCCAACAGCCTCCGCAGACAGGCTAGAACGATATTCTTTTCATCGATAGCGCTCAATGCGAAACCTCATATTATTCAACCAAGGGGAAATTCCCCCAAAGCCTATCGGCGTGATCGATCAGCTCGCAATGACACAGACGCAATCGCGCAACGTGGAGAACTGAGCTGCCCAGGAGTGCCATGGCGTACTGTGACATCTGCGACTCTACCAGCGATCGAGAACGTTCCGAGGCCCCTTCCTGGCAAGTTTCACCCCTAACACGGGGAACATGTGATCACATGTTAGGCGCGCCTTTGAATCATCCCGCTTTCCTGCCATAGAAGGCAGAAATGAAAGCACATGACGTCATTTCCACAACCTATCACTCACTTCAGATCTTCAAGATTGACGAGCACATCCCCAAATTTCGCACGTGGAAGGGGACCAGGGATTCGTAGGGAGCGAACTTCAAGGGGGGCGTGAATTTCGCCAAGCAGCAGATCACCTGTCGAATTGTCACTCTCCCTTGTCCTGAACACCCCGATTATCGAGACCCATGAATACGCGTATTCATCAAATACGCTTTGCTGCAGATCTATTGGCCCTCTAATTCGAACTTGGGTCTCCTCAGTCACTCCGGCCTCAAACAACTCTTTGCTTGAATTCAGTACAAAGAGCTCCCGGCTCACCCCGAGATAGCCCTCCATCCGCACCAACTTTCCATCGAATAGCCGGGGCGTAGCAGCCAGTTCCCGGAAGCTGACCCGGCAGGCGGAGCTGCCCTCGACGCCACAGGTCGTTCCAAACGGTACGCCCACACCTTCTTGATACCTGCAACCAGCCCCATAAAAAATAAAAACAATAACCACGAAAAACCGGAAATAAACATTCACGCCCACACCCCCGCGTCGCCATCCAGCGCCATGGGATACCGCTCACTTTCGCTGCACTCCCGCAAACCGCCCCTCCTCTGCCAGCCGAAAAATTCGCAGAATCATTGATAGCCAAGTTCATCAACAACAGCCTTGCACTTGGAATCCAAATCGACATGAAATGATTTCAACTCCTCGGACGGTAGTTTCCCGTCGTCCGAGCGATGCATTACTGCATATCCGCGCAACCCTGCCACCGTCCCCTCAGGAGCAATGTTGTAGATATCCCCACCCCACCCCCGCGACGACTTTACATAGTCAGCCACCACCAAAAGACAGTCGTCATCCAGTCGACCGCTTCCTATTTCATGTAGCGAACAACCAGCGACAGATACGAGACATAGCGCTGAAGTTAGCGCAAGCCCTTGAAGAACCATCGCTCGTCGTCGGCATCGAGATGAACTTGTGGATTTCACAGCACTCCCGCCACTTGTCGAGAAACCCAGGAAGGAACACCGTGGGCCGCCTGCCCCCCCCCGCGTTTGCAGTAATGATTCTATCAATAGCGCGTCAGCGACTGTTTGACGACAACGTGCTCCCATTCTACTTGGGATAGCCTTTCGCCCCTCGCCCCTTCAGCCATGGCCATCTGAACCAGCTCACCAGAAGGCTCATACACCGTACGCTCGATGACATTTCCATTGACAGCGGTGATCGCCACCGTTGAAACCAACGCATCGGTGTAACTGTACTCGACCACTTCCTGGGCAGCGGCCAGCACTATATTCAGGCCACGCGCACCAGCACCGCGAGTACCGCCCGAATCAGTGGAGAGCCAGCCCTTTTTCCAGCCGACAGCCCGCCCTCGACCTCTCGGCAACAATCGTCACGCACTCATTCATAGGAAGCCCACAGGTGTCCGCCGTGGTTCCAGCTCAGCACGCTACGATTGAAGGCCTGCAAAATCACCAGCGCGGCAGACATCGCAGCTGGAGCCGACATAGGCCTGAACCGGAATGCCCCCCCGCCATCGGCACCGTTCTCCAGTAGGAAGGGAGTGCCATAACCGTCCCTAACAGTTGATCGACGAACGAGCCTCAACCACCATCATGAGACACTGCCTTCTCAATGCGAAAAACGACATGCGGGCGTCAAGAAACGAATGATGAATCAACAGATACATCATCGTAATCGAGAGATGCAAAATCAGAAACCGACATCTTCCCTTGAATGCGCAGCAAGCCAATGTAGGCTGACTTAGCCAGGAGTGACTCATAATCATTAGAAAGGAGCACCGCCCTGAGCCACTCCTCGATTGAAGCTGCTTCAAGCTTCCCCCGAAGCACTGCAGAAACAAGCGATTCAATCATAAGCCTACGATTATCATCAACAGGTTCCTGCCCCACCGTAACAATTCCAATAAAACAACCAAGAATCAACGGATCTGCCCAACGCAACCCGCCGATGAAAATAGCCCTCTCTCGGATCTCCGGATCACGATGAAACAACGACCTCGACACCAACATGTAGCTTGAGGAATCGGGGTCATCTGTGAGAATACCCGAGATCTTGTAAAGCCTATCAAGCAGCAAGCTATCTTCCACCACCAAGCGTCTCCTTCATCTTCGCTATGTTTTCATCCGCCTTGTCAAGCGTTCGCTGGATCCTAACACGCTGCCCTCTAGAAAGACTCGGATTATTCAAGCTCCCCCTCAAACTTTTTGCGGCAGAGCTCAGCCCCTTCAGTGAATTTTGCATCTCTGTCACATGATCAAAGCCGGTCTCAATTCCGCGAAGCTCTTTAGCAACTCCGTCAAAGTCGTGAGGCTTTGCATTATTGTCAACAATGTTATTTATTTTCTTAATTGCCTGCTGCTGAGATCGAGTGAGCGACGCAACGCGACTGGCAATATTGATAAATGCATTCTTCGCACCACCGATGACAGCTGCAGTCGCTGCCGGAATACGACTGGCAGCTAGAACTGAAACACCCGCAACGGCTCCGGCCGCTCTTGCCTCCTGGCGAGACCGGCGCTCATCCAACCCCATCTCGCCGTTTATGACAGCCAGATCATCTCTCATCATCTGGCATGTGGATACGCTCTCACAACGGCCGTCAGGGTCTACATGACCGTAGGGATTTCCAAGGGCATATTTATAGCGATTGAAGTTGGATGACGTATGCCCATTGGCCTCAACCGGATCCGCACTTATGAAAGATCCAATAGCCGGATCATAATACCGCTGCTGCATGTAACTCAGCCCGGTCCCGGAGTCCGTCACATGCCCCGTATATCCCGGCCCATCCTTCAACGGCCGGTTGACCACCGCCCCATACGGCTCATACACCGTACGCTCGATGACATTTCCGCTGGCATCGGTGATCGCCACCGGTGAACCCAGTGCATCAGTGTGGATGTACTCGACCACTTCCTGTGCGACTGCCGGAGCCATACAGGCCGCCAGCACCACCACCGCGAGTACCGCCCGAATCAACAGCAAAGAGAGTCCATTCATGGCTTAGTCCCAGCTCAGTACGCCGCGGGTGACGGGATGGTCGGCCGACCACGGTGAGCAACCACCTGCATTGCAGGCACGCACGCGATAGTCACCAGCACAGTAGGCATTGCCGCCTGCACTCACATAAGCGTTCGGCCCGGTATACAGGCGCTTTCCACCGCCACCACTCTCAAGCTGGTACTCGGTCGCATCGGCCACTTGGCTCCAGCCCACCGAGCACTGCACCTGATACGGCGCCTTGCGGGTGGTCAACCATTCGGCAAGGTAGAAGCTGGGCGTGCCAGGCGGAAGTGCGACCACAACCGTCGCAATGCCCGAGTACGGACTGCACCCCGCGAAATTGCACGCCCTCACGCGATAGGCGTAGCTGCCTTTTCCACGGCTGGCGCCAAAGCTGTTTCCGCCGCCGTTATGCACCACTGTCCAGCCACCACCGTTGGCACTCTCCTCCAGCACGAAACTCTCGCTGTTGGCTGGCACCGACCAGCTCAGGCTGTACTGCGGCACGTTCACCAGGCCCGGCGCGTTGATCACCGGCTCGATCGTCGGCGGCCCGATCACCGCTACCGTCGCCGTGGCCGACCACGGTCCGCAGCCTGCGCCATTGCAGGCGGCAACCCGATAGCCATAGCTGCCGACCCCGCGCGCAGCGGTGGCATAGGAACCCGCGTTGCCGTCGAACAGCGTGACCCATCCGCCACCATTGCTGCTTTCCTGCAAGGTGTAACGCGTGGCACCAGCCACCCCGTTCCAGCCAATGCCGATACTGCCCGGCGCAGCGCGTGCCGGCGCAGAGAGACCTGGCGCAGTGGCGGGCGGATACACCACCGTCACCGCAGCCGTGGCGCTGTATCCCGTGCATCCCACCGGATTGCATGCGCGAACCCGGTAGTTGTAGCTTCCCGCTGCCTTGCCACTGAAGGCCTTGGATTGACTGATGGCGTTGTGCACCTGGGCCCAGGCGCCGCCATTGGCGCTTTCCTCCAGCTCATAGCGCTCGGCACCAGAGGCCGCAGACCATGCCACGCTGAAACTGCCATTGAAGGCTGTGGCAGGCACGTTCAAGGTCGGCACGGTGGATGGCGCCAGTGCCACGGCCACTGATGCGACATTGCTCCATCCGCCGCACACCGCCCGGCAGCCGCGCACCCGGAACTGATAGGTTCCCGTGACCAGGCCGGTGCTGGTGAACGATTGCGCCGCGCCATCGAAGACCGTGCTCCAGGTGCCCGCAAGCGCACGCTGCAGCTCATAGCGGTTGGCACCACCGGCCGGGCTCCAGGTCAGGTTAACGCTGCCCTGGGTGATGTAGCCCGGCGCACTCAGCGCGGGAACGCTGGGTGCGGCTTCGCCATGCACCTGGGACACAAGGCTGCCTGACAGGTAGAGATAGTCGGTCTGTTTGCCGGTACGTTCGTTGCGCTGGAATCGCAGCACACCGCCGTTGTCGTAGAACGAATAGATCGCCCCCTTGCCACTGGCGCTGGCCTTCACCCGGCGCCCGTGGGCGTCGTACTCGTAACTCTCTGCTGTACCCGCCGCACGCAGTCGGTTGCCGTAATCAAACGCGAAAGCTTGACCATTGCGCACCGATAGATTGCCCTGCACGTCATAGCCAAGACCGGTGACGGTTGCCCCGGTTCCGGTTTCGATCACGTTGACCAGCCGATTGGTCGGATCGAAATAGTGCGTACGATCGCGGCTGCCGACCTTGGCACGGCGCAGGTTGTCCAGCGCATCATACTCATACAGTGCGTTGCCGAAGCCCGGTGCAGTGACCGTCCGCAACCGGTCCAGGCCGTCATAGGTCATGTCCCGGTTACCGGGCGCCCCGGGCAGGCCATCGGAAATGGCCATCACATTGCCGCCGGCATCGTAGTCGTAGCTGTCATCCAGCACTGCGGCCGCTGCGGTGGCATCGCGGCTGCGGTCGGGCAGCCCGCGGGCATTCTGGGTCAACGTGTGCACGATCCCGTTGCCATAGACGAAGCGGGCCAATGCGCCGTTGGCGAAGTAACTGGCCTCTTTCGCATAGCCACCGACCGTCGTCGCCCGACCCAGTGCATCCGGCGTATAGCTGACGACGCGCCCCCCCGGGTAGATATTGCTGGCCAGTGTGCCGTTGGCATCGTAGCCATAGGCCAGGCTCAGGCTTCCCAGATCCGGATGCTGCAGGGTTTCGCCACTGAGCAGGCGGCGGCGGTTGTACTGGTAGCGGTTGACGACCATCGGCCGGGCCGGGTCGTTCTGCGTATTGATCTCGGCAGGCAGACCATCAGGCGCGTAGGACCAGTTCTGATTTCCGCGCCCATCCGGGAAGATCAGGGTCGACAAGCGGTTGGCAGCATCGTAACTGCGCTTCACCGCACGTCCACTGGCCAGCGCTTCACTGCGGTTGCAGTCGGTGGTGCTGGTCAAACCCGTGCCGGCCGCCGACCACAGCACGTTGCCTGCCGCGTCGTAGTCCTGCACGGTCGCGCCGGTTTCCGGTTCGATGGTCTTGCACAGCTGCTGGTAGCCGTCATAGACGTAGCGGCGGGTCAGCGACTGGCTGCCGTCTGCACTGCGGCGGGTGATCGCCAGCGGCTTGCCCAACGTGTCTCGCTGGATCTCGGTCACCACGCCTTCCGGATGCTGCAGCGTCAGCGGCATCTCATAGCTGGGCTGGTCGTAGGCAAGATGACGGGTCGTCGTGGCCTGGCCGCGTGGATTGGTCACCTTCACCGACAGATTGCCCACGTACTCGGTGCGGGTAACCAGTGCCCCCAGCTCGGACGATTGACTGACCACGGTGGGGCGGCCCAACGCGTCGTACTGCGTCGTGGTGCCGGCCAGGGTGGCATTGATATCGGAGAACTGCCGCGTGGGATACGAGGCAAACACGGTCTTGCCGCTGGTGTCGTAGCGGGTCACCACGGCGCTGTCCAGCACGTTGTTGGCGTTTTCGGTCACCAGCACCGGGCGGAACATCGCATCCAGGTAGGTATCCGTGCGCCGCCCGCCCTGCGTGCGAGAGTGCTTCCACGCACCGGCGGGCACCCCCAGCTGCGCGCCACCCAGCCGCTGCAGGTCCATGGTTACGCCATTCCAGTTCACGCTGTCGCCGCCAGGGAACTGCTGGCTGCGCAGCCTGCCCATGCTGTCGTAGCTGAAGCTGGTGGTTGCGCCGGTTTCGTCGGTCAGCGAGGTGATCCAACCGTTGTCGTCGACGGCAACCGTGCGCACCGCGCCATTGGGCGCTTCGGGCGTGGCCGGCATGCGCAGCTGCTGCGGAACGCCACGCTTCCATCCCGAAAGATGGCTGGTATTGCCGCGGCCATCGGCCACCGAGGCAACCGTGCCGTCGGCTGCGTAGGTCACCTGCTGCGCCAGGCGGCCGAATGCATAGGCGCGTAACGGCAGTGCTTTGGCCGTATCGAATTCGGTTCGCGACTGCTCGATGCCATTGAGCACACTGCGCGCCACCTGGCCGTTCACCCATAGCGCGGGATTGTCGTAGTAGCTGGTGCTGCTGGTGCGACTCTGGCCGGCGGAATTCGCTTCGACAACGGAAACTTCGCGGACGAAGGCATCAAAGGCCTGCACCGTACGGGTGAACTGCACGCCGTCCTGATTGATGATCGTGCTCTGCACTGGGCGGTTCAGATGCTCTCCCAGCTCCGTGGCCCCGTACTTGAGATTCCGACCCGCCTCGCGCGGGAACGGTGCGCTGGCAAGCTGCGCGTCCGGGTAGTAGTTACTGCGCTCGGTTCGAACCACCGCGCCACCAGAGCTGGTTGTCGTCGACAGCAGCAGACCGTCGTTATAGCCAACTTCCTTTCCGAATTCGTATGTCCGGATCGTGCCATCCGGCAGGGTTTCAATCGTTATCTTGGGCTCTGCCTGCCCCACCGGGATCGCCGGCCACCCAGCCTGGTCGACTCTCCTGTCGTACTCCCACCCCAGATTGGTGTACTGATAGCTCCACTCCGCCGTGGGCATCCCCGGGCCACTTATCCGCTTTGCCACCAGCGACATCGCGTCCCGATAGATAGGCGTGAGATTCCATCCGTCGGCCAGCAACTGGTCGTCGCCGGAAGTCTGGCAGTTGAATGGAACATTCTTGCGGCCATGCCGGAAGGGTCGGAACACGAAGGTTCCCACCGCGCCTGATGGGTGCGTGATGGAGGCTGCAACCTCGGTCTCCACAATCTTGTTCGTCTTCGCGCAAAGAGCCGGGACCTCCATATAGGCCCAAACGTCCTGCCCGGTGTACTCCTGATACTTCTTCGTCACATTGACAGGCGGCAGGTTGTAGCTCCACGCCGTCCCGTCCGGCAGCGTCACCGACTGCAACACACCGGCCGGGGTGTAGCCATAGGTCCAGGTTCGACCCGCTGCCGTCGCCGTTGCGATACGGCCCAGGGAGTCATAGGCAAGGCTGATGCTGCGCCCATCGTTGGCAACGATTCGATCCAGCCGCCCGCCACTCCATTCGTAGCGGACCCAGTTACCGAAACGATCGACAACCTGGGATGGATAGAGGAAGACCTTTTTCCGTTTCAGCGTGGCATGGGTGATGGTGTCGTAGGGCTGGAGAACGGCAGACTCGTTCTCGCGCGCCACCATCCAGTCGAAGTAGTACTTGGTTCCATCCGGCGCGTGGCCCAGAAAGCCTTCGCCCGGCTGGCCGCTCTTGAGCGCACTGAGGCAGGAGAAGAACCATCCCCCTTTTGTGTTCCAGGGCGTTGGCGTGCCAACCTGCGGAGTTGGCTGGCGCGCGTCCCCGCTGCCCGCCAGGACGGTTTCACCCCCTCCGCCCGGCAATGAAAGCCTCACCCCATCCCAATAGGTGTGGGGAGAAAAATTGATGGTCTGGGTATGCTTGTAGTTCCAGACATCCAGCGACGGAGGTGCGGAAACTGTCGAGCAACGGGCGCTTGGCGTCCAATGCCCGCCGATCGCAGTTTCCGGCTGGTCTCCGTAAGTGCCTGAAAGCGACGGAATGTCGAGATCCCAGTTTCCATACTCCTTGTCATTTGCACTGCCGCTGACATCCCCATAACTGCGGCTGAGCGAAACCGCGAGCCCACCATTGCCCGGAATCGAAATATCCGTGGCCTTGAAGCTGATCGAGCCGTCGTAGAGATTGACCTGCTCGCCGAAGATCTCGCCCTTCAGCGGCTCGACAAGGTCCCCGTACTTCAGTCGCTTGTCGTACTCCTGCCGCCAGGTGGGAACGATCTGGGCGGAAACGCCGACCGGTGCCAGCACGCACAGGGCAACGACACCGAGAAGCAGACCCTTGGCAGCCATTGCCGCGCGCGGATATGAAATGAGGCCAGACTGCATGCAGATCCTCCCTGGATCGACGTCCCTGTGTGCCCCACCCGCGCCGAACGGCAGTTGACCTTCGACCAGGCGGCACCCACGCCGGCAGACAGCCACGCGTTGCTTCACGGTGGGTGGGTGCTGGTCACAGATATGAACGAATAATGAAGATGGCGTCAAGTCTACGTATTGGCCACACTCGGCAAAGTCACGTCAGCCAGCAGCCTCCCGTGCCCTTCCCCGCTCCACCTAGAATGTCCCCATGAGCACCCTGACCTTCCGCGCCGCCACGCCGGCCGACATCCCCGCCCTCATTGCCCTCGTCACCTCGGCCTACCGCGGCGATGCCAGCCGCGTCGGCTGGACCACCGAAGCCGACCTGCTGGACGGCGCCCGCATCGACGCCGAAGGCATCCAGGCCGACCTGGACCGCCCGCGCTCCACCATCCTGCTGGCCGAGCGCGGGGACCAGCTGGTGGCCTGCGCCCATGTCGCCGATGTCGACGGCAAGGGCTATTTCGGCATGTTCTCGGTCGACCCGGCCCAGCAGGGTGGCGGCGTTGGCAAGCAGCTGATGGACGCCGCCGAAGCGCACGCCGCACGCGAATGGAACGTGCCGGTGATGCAGATGACGGTGATCGACGTGCGCGACGAACTGATCGCCTTCTACGAGCGTCGCGGCTACAGCCGCACCGGCATCAAGAAGCCGTTCCCGTATGGCGACGAGCGTTTCGGCATCCCCAAGCGCGACGACCTGCGCTTCGAGATCCTTGAAAAGCCGTTGACCGGAGCAGTCGCGTGAGCGAGGCCTGGACCTTTGTCTGTGCCGGCGCCGAGCTGTTGCCGGGCGAAATGAAGAGTGTGTTCGACGAGGTGACCGGCACGCCGATCGTGGTATTCAACCTCGACGGCGAGCTGTACGCCCTGGAAGACCAGTGCACGCATGAAGAGTTCGAGCTGTCCTCGGGCGAGTTCAACACCACCGAAGGCAGTGTGGAGTGCGTGCTGCACGGGGCGCGCTTCGACGTGCGTGACGGGCGCGCTTTGTGCGCGCCGGCCTACAGCCCTGTGCCCAAGTTTCCGGTGAAGCGCGAGCACGACGCCATCTGGACCCGCGACGACCGGGATTGAGGCGGCGCTCCGCCCGGAGAGACCATTCACGGGGCGCCCCGCCAGAGAGCATCAACCCATGGGGTGGATCTACCGGCAGGCCATGAGGACCCTTCCAGGGCGCCCCGTGGCCGCCTCGGGGGGCCGCCACGCCCCGTACATGCGAATCATTATCGTTGATGTTATTCTACGTAACATCTTCGTAACGACTCCGCCCCTCGCGCCATGGCTTCGCCCGCGCCCACCGCCACGCTGTGCCAGCTTGCCCGTCAAGGGTGGCCGCTGCTTGTGGCCGTGCTGCTGACGCTGCTGCTGGGCTGGTCGGCACTGCACGAAGGACGCGACAACGGCCCTGCTGCCAACGGCTGGCAGGCACAGGCTGAAGATCTGCAGCAGGTCATGCCGATGCCGGCCCCGCCGGCGGACGAGTGCCCGCACCCTGCCGCGCCAGCACCGGAGCCGCCGCTGGATGGCGAGGGCACCATGCCCTGTACCGGACTGGCTCCCCCGCGCGCCGCCCTGGTCGTGCATATTCCGCTGTGGCGCTCCAACGCCCTGCGCTGGCAGCTGCACGATCCCGCACTGCGGTTGAACCCCGGCCACGCACCGCCCGCACCGCACGCCAGCTGAGACGCCCTGCGGCTGTTGCCGTGCGTCTGACGTCATTCGCCCATAGCCGAGCATCGGCTCGGCTCTACAGACGAAGCTCTCCACGTGCCCACGCGCTGCCTGCGCTGCGGCTCTCCCCCTTTCCCGATCCACGCCACGACCCATCGCCATGACCTACATCACGTCCCGCAAGCACGCCCCGCGCGTTTCCCTGCTCGCCACCGCCACCCTGGCCGCGGGCTTCGCGCCGCTGGCTGCGCAGGCCGCCGACAGCGCCGACGCCGGCTCCCGCAACGCCACTGAGCTGGACAAGGTGCAGGTGCGCGGCAGCTGGTTCAACCCGTCCTCGCCGAAGTTCACCGCCGAGCTGCTGGACACCCCGAAGTCAGTGTCGATCGTGTCGGAGAAGCTGATCGCCGAAACCGGTGCGACCAACCTGCAGGATGCGCTGCGCATGGTGCCGGGCATCACCTTCGGTGCCGGCGAAGGCGGCAATCCGACCGGTGACCGCCCGTTCATCCGTGGCTTCGATTCGCAGAGCAACGTGTTCGTCGACGGCCTGCGCGACGTCGGCTCGCAGACCCGCGAGATCTTCGACCTGGAGCAGGTGGAAGTGGTCAAGGGCCCGAGCTCGGCCTACGGCGGCCGTGATTCCGGTGGTGGCAGCCTGAACCTGGTGAGCAAGACGCCGAAGCTGAAGAACGAGACCAGCGCCAGCATGGGCATCGGTACCGACAGCTACGCACGCGGCACCGTGGACGCCAACTACGTGCTGGGCGACGGCATCGCCGCCCGCCTGAACCTGATGAAGCACGCGTCGGACATCGCCGGTCGTGATGCGGCCAATGTCAGCCGTTGGGGCATCGCGCCGTCGATCGCGTTCGGCCTGAACGGCCCGGCGCAGCTGATCGCCAGCCACTACCACATGCAGAGCGATGACCTGCCCGATGCGGGTGGCTTCCCCTACAACAATCCGTTCTCCAGCGGCCCGAACGTGGCCAGGAACGGTGATGGCCGCCCAGTGGTGCCGGACCGCAACAACTACTACGGCCTGGTCGACCGTGACTTCCAGCGCACCCGCGCCGACATCAGCACTCTGGACGCCAGCTACGACTTCGGTGGCCACAAGCTTCGCAACATCGCGCGCCTGGGCAACACCAGCAACGACTACCTGTGGACCCAGCCGGACGACAGCAAGGGCAACCCCAACCTGTACGGCACCTTGTGGCGTCGCACCAACACCCGTGCGGTCGACGTCAAGAGCTTCGCCGACCAGCTGGGCCTGACCGGTGCGTTCCAGACCGGCGCGCTCAAGCACAGCTACAGCGCGGGCCTGGAGTACAGCGACGAGAAGATGACCCGTGGCAGCTACCTGATGTCGCCGGGCACCGCCAATCCCCTTGAAAACAGCGCCAACAGCACTCGCTGCCAGGTGTCCGGCGCGGCCACCGGCTACAACTGCACCGACTTCAACAAGCCGAACCCGAACGATCCGTGGGCGGCCGGTCAGATCGTCTATCGCAGCGACAAGGCGCTGGACGTCGAGCAGCGCACCAGGACCACCTCGGCCTACGTGTTCGACACCATCGAGCTCAATGAGCAGTGGATGATCAACCTCGGCCTGCGCTACGACGACTTCCGTACCACCCTGACCACGCCGGTGGCCGGCAAGGCACCGACCCGCGTGCGCAACAGCAACGACTTCCTGAACTACCAGGCCGGCGTGGTGTTCAAGCCGGCCGCCAACGGCAGCATCTACCTGTCCTGGGGCACCTCCTCGACCCCGCCGGGCATGGACGGTGGTGACGGTTCGGACGGCCTGAGCGCGGCCGTTGCCGACCTCAAGCCGCAGGACACGAAGAACCTCGAACTGGGCACCAAGTGGGACCTGCTGGACAACCGCCTGAACCTGACTGCTGCGATCTTCCACACCGTGATGAACAACGCGCGCGTGACCATCGACAACGGCACCAGCCAGAACGCCGGCAAGAAAGAGATCAACGGTTTCGAGCTGGGCTTCAACGGCCAGTTGACCGAGGCCTGGAGCCTGTACGGCGGCTACACCTACCTCGATTCCGAGCTGAAGGACAATGGCTTTGTCTGTGGCGCACCGGTGGGCCGCACCTGCCCGTCCAACGTCTACGTGCCATCGCCGAACAACGGCAACGAATTCCCGAACACCGCCAGGCACAGCGCCAACCTGTGGACCACGTACCGCTTCCCGATCGGCCTGACCGTCGGCGCCGGTGCGTTCTACTCGGACAAGCAGTACGGTGATGTGGCCAACACCAAGTGGATTGCCAGCTACACCCGCTTCGACGCGATGGCCAGCTACGCGATCCAGGACAACATCAGCCTGCAGCTCAACGTGCAGAACCTGACCGACAAGACCTACTTCACCAAGGCCTATGCCTCGCACTACGCGAGCATCGCCCCGGGTCGCTCGGCCACCCTGGCACTGAACGTGAAGTTCTGATGTAACTTCGCTCCACCACGGCGGCAGGCGCTCCTGCCGCCGTTTTTGTTTCCGGCGATACTCACCCCATGGCGACCCTTACCCCCATCGACAGCGACGCCCTGGCCGAACTGCTGCAGCACGACCCGGCAGCCGCGTTCGCACGCGTGCGCGACGCCGCACAGGCCGGGCAGGTCGATGCACAACTGCTGCTCGCGCAGATGCACATGGAAGGCAAAGGCACCGCGCAGGACGCCTCGGCTGCGCTGCTCTGGTACGAAACCGCCGCCAACAACGGCGCGCCTATGGCGATGAACATGCTCGGCCGCTGCCATGAGCTGGGCCAGGGCACCACGCCCGATCCCACGCTGGCCGCGGTGTGGTACCGGCGCGCGGCCGACACCGGGCTGGACTGGGGCCTGTACAACCTGGCCAACCTGCTGGCCACCGGCCGCGGCGTGCCGCTGGACCGCGCGCAGGCGCTGGCGCTGTACACGCGTGCCGCGCACCTGGGCCACGCCAAATCGATGAACCTGCTGGCCCGCCACCTCGAAGACGGACTGGAGATCGAGCGCGATCCGCAGGCGGCGCTGGACTGGTACCAGCGCGCGGCCGAGGCCGGTGATTTCCGCGGCCAGGCCAACTACGCCTCGATCCTGCTGCAGGCCGGCCAGGTCGAGCAGGCCGTGCACTGGCTGCGGCTTGCACTGGCCCACGGCAGCCCGGCGTTCATGGCGCATCTCGTGCCGGAACTGGCCGCATCGCCGCATCCACAGGTGCGCGCCCTGGTCGCACCGCCGTCCCTCTGAGGAGTCCCGCATGCTGCTGCACATCCCCGACGTTCTCAGCGCCGACCAGGTGGCCGACTTCCGCCGCCGGCTGGATGCCGCCGACTGGACCGATGGCCGCGAGACCGTCGGCCATCTGGGCGCGCAGGCCAAGCACAACCAGCAGCTGCCCGAGGCCTCACCGCTGCGCCGCGAACTGGGCGAGATCATCCTCGTCGCGCTGGCCCGGCATCCGCTGTTCTTCAGCGCCGCGCTGCCACTGAAGTACCTGCCACCGCGCTTCAACCGCTACAGCGGCGGCGGCACCTATGGTTTCCACGTCGACGGCGCGGTGATGAACCTGGCCAACGGCGAACAGCTGCGTTCGGACATCTCCTGCACCCTGTTCCTGTCCGCGCCGGACGAGTACGAGGGCGGCGAACTGATCATCAGCGATACCTACGGCGAGCATGAAGTGAAGCTGCCCGCTGGCGACCTGATCGTGTACCCGTCCAGCAGCCTGCACCAGGTGCGGCCGGTCACCCGAGGTGCGCGCGTGGCCTCGTTCTTCTGGGTACAAAGCATGGTCCGCGACGATGTGCAGCGCCGCCTGCTGTGGGAAATGGATGGCGCGATCGAGCGCCTGCGGCAGACCGGCGGCGACGCCGAGGCGGTGCTGCAGCTGACCGGCGTGTACCACAACCTGCTGCGGCGATGGAGCGAAGTCTGAGCCCCATCCGGCCAGTCCGCGACATTTTGGCAATCATTCTCATTTGCAACAGATAACAGCTCTCATTACAATCACGCCCCGTTGATGCCGGCCGCTGCCGGCAGACCCTTGGGGACCCCTGCTTGCTGCGCCCGCTTCGCCCTCGCCCACTCATCCATCGCAAGATGGGCACCGCCATGCGCGGCCAGCGTCCTGCGCTGGCCAGCCTGCTGGCGTGGGTGGCGATGCTGGCCTTGCTGCTGGGCACCCTGCCCCTGCTGCCACACGGGCAAGCCGGAATGGCCGTGCAGATGCCGCTGGAAGAGCGCGGTGGCGAAGCCCCCCTGCTGGAAGAGGCACCGGCCAAGCTGCGCCGCTGTGCTGCCGCCCCGGTGAAATCAGCCGAGAAGGCACGCCCGCCGTTGCTGCTGGCCAGCCAATGGCTGCGCACCGAGCTTGAACTCGTACCCGCTACGCCGGCCATGCCCGGCGTGCGCCCGGACTGGCCGCTGGCCGCTCCGGACACGCCCTGGGCCGACGCGCCCGGACGCCGCCAGCAACGCGGCCAGGCGCCGCCGCTCGCCTGATTCACGGCCCCGCGTGACCACCTGCACGGTCGCGTCAGCGCGCCGCTGCCTGCTTCATCCCTGCCGCCCCTGACCGGGCCTCCCCGTGCATGCCGACCGTTCGCGCCTGGCATCGCACCACCCTGCATCCTTCGAGGTTACTGCCATGGCCCAGCGCCATCGTGTCCGTTCGTCCCTGTCCCGTACCCTGCTGACCAGCGCCGTGCTGGTGGCCATGACCGCCCCTGCCTTCGCCCACGGTGACGCTTCCGGCACGCCACAGACGCTGGACAAGGTGGTGGTCACCGCCTCCGGCTTCGAGCAGAAGGTGGTCGATGCACCGGCCAGCATCAGCGTGGTCAGCCGCGAGGAACTCAGCAAGCGCCCCTACACCAACCTGGTCGACGCGCTGCGCGACGTCGAAGGCATCGACGTCGGCCTGGAGGCCAGCGACAAGAACGGCCGCGCCACCATCTCCATGCGCGGCCTGCCGTCCGAATACACCCTGGTGCTGATCGACGGCCGCCGCCAGAGCAATGTCGGCCAGCTGTACCCGAACAACTTCGGTGGCGGCCAGTTCGCCTACCTGCCGCCGCTGGACGCGATCGAACGCATCGAAGTGGTGCGCGGCCCGATGTCCACGCTGTACGGCTCGGACGCGATGGGCGGCGTGATCAACATCATCACCCGACGCAACCAGGACCGCTGGCACGGCGCCGTGACCCAGGGCTTCACCGTGCAGCAGGATGACCAGTTCGGTGATGCGCGCACCACCGACCTTTACTTGAGCGGCCCGCTGCTGAAGGACCGCCTCAGCCTGGCGGTGCGCGGCAGCTACTACGACGCCAAGGCCTCCAACCCGGAGTGGGATGCACTGACCCTGCCCGACGGCAGCCTGTGGGAGCGCAGCATCGGCTTCGGCGGCGGTGGCAAGTCGGTGGCCAACACCAACTGGAACACTGGCGTACGCCTGGATTTCCGCGTCAACGATGATCACGAACTGTGGCTGGACTACGACGTGTCGCGGCAGAAGTACGACAACAGCGAAGGACAGACCGGCACGCTGGACAGCCTGGCCAGCCTCTGGCGCGTCGGCAACGCGGTCATCCCCAACCCGAGCGGCAGCGGCACCGTCACCCGCCGCGTGGTGCAGCCGCGCGTGGGCTACACCGCCTACCAGCGCTACGAGCGCGATCAGCTGTCGCTGACCCACCAGGGCCGCTACAGCTTCGGCACCTGGCAGACCTCACTGACCCACAGCAAGAGCAGCAACCTCGGTCGTTCGCTGCCGCTGACCCTGGACGAGCGCGCCAACCTGCAGACGCTGTGGAATGACGTCTGCCGTCGTACCGGTGCTGCCAACAACTGCGCGGCCGGCCGTGGCAATGCGCTGACTGCGCTCAATCCCAGCGAGATGGCGCGCCTGCAGGCGTTCCTGCCGCGTCCGCTGCGCACCATGGAGCTGGAAGGCTACGTGCTCGACACGATGCTCGACCTGGACTTCGGCGCGCACACGCTGACCGTCGGCGGCCAGTACAACGACACCGACATGATTGACGGCGTGTTCGGCATGGATGGCGCCGGCTACCGCAGCAACACCAAGCAGAAGCACCGCATGTGGGCGCTGTTCGCCGAGGACAACTGGGCGCTGACCGATACCCTCACCGCTACCTTCGGCCTGCGCTACGACGACCACAACGTGTTCGGCAGCCATGTCAGCCCGCGCGGCTACCTTGTGTGGAACGCCAGCGATGCGTGGACCTTCAAGGGCGGCGTCAGCACCGGCTACAAGACCCCGCGACCGGACCAGCTGTTCCCGGGCATCACCGGCTTCGGTGGCCAGGGCGTGCTGCCATTGGTCGGTTCGCCGAACCTCAAGCCTGAAACCAGCACCAACTACGAGCTGGCCGCCTACTACGAGGGCCAGCGCTGGGGCTTCAACGTCACCGGCTTCTTCAACACGTTCGAAGACAAGATCGCCAGCGGCGGCACCTTCCCCAACTGCGAAGTGGCCCGCGCCGGCAGCGGCTACTGCGTGGAC
Organism: Stenotrophomonas maltophilia group sp. LNF247; assembly: GCF_054083135.1. Classification (NCBI taxonomy): domain Bacteria; kingdom Pseudomonadati; phylum Pseudomonadota; class Gammaproteobacteria; order Lysobacterales; family Lysobacteraceae; genus Stenotrophomonas; species Stenotrophomonas maltophilia group sp. LNF247. Next base: position 12,982 of record NZ_JBSRQL010000013.1, on the reverse strand, counting down.
ATCGGCCCAGGCTGGGCAGCACTGGGCTACAGCACCTTCACCCAGAGCGTGAACATCGACAAGGCCGAGACCCGCGGTGCCGAGCTGGCCGGTCATGTCGACCTGCTCGACACCCTGCAGCTGCGCGGCAACTACACCTGGACGAAGAGTGAGCAGACCAGTGGCGCACAGAAGGGGCTGCCGATCAGCGGCACCATGCCGGCAAAACACATGGCCAACGCCAGCCTCAACTGGCAGGTCAACGAAGCGGTCAGCCTGTCGCTGATCGGCGAGGGCCGCTACGACCGCTACCGCGACACGCTGCTGGACGCCAACGGCGCCAGCCACACCCGCTACTACGAGGACTACACCATCTTCCATCTCGGTGGCAGCTGGAAGGCCACGCCCTGGCTGACGGTGAACGCACGGGTCAACAACCTGCTCGACAAGGATTTCGTCTCGCAGTCGTGCCTGTTGATCAGCCAGAGCGAGTTCAACTGCGTGGACGACTACGCGACCAAGGACCAGCGCCGCAGCTACTGGATTTCGCTGAACGCGAAGTTCTGACCGCCACGCACCGGTAGTGCCGGCCGCTGGCCGGCAATCCGACGTTGTTTCCCGGAACCCCGGTAGTGCCGGCCGCTGGCCGGCAATCGCCCTCCAGGGATACAGAACGACACGCAATTGCGAGCTATTCTCATCAATGATGTAATGGGCAGTCCCCGTCCGCCTCGAACCGTGCCGTGAGCCGTCCTGCCTCTTCCACCGTGCAGCAGCAACAGAACCGTGGCTTCTGGCTGCGGACGCTGCACCAGTGGCACTGGATCAGCTCGGCGGTGTGCCTGATCGGCATGCTGCTGTTCGCGGTGACTGGCCTGACCCTCAACCATGCAGCGAAGATCGAGGCCAAGCCCGAGGTGCAGAACCAGCATCTGAAGCTGCCGGCCGAACTGCTGGGCCAACTGGGCACGCGCGAGGACGGCAACGCACCGATTCCGCGCCCGGCCCGGCAATGGCTGGACACGCAGCTGGGCATCGCCATTGGCGGCCGCCCGGCCGAGTGGTCGACCGAGGAGATCTACCTGTCGCTGCCGCGCCCCGGTGGCGACGCCTGGCTGAGCATCGACCGCGAGACCGGCGCGGTGGAATACGAATCGACCTCGCGCGGCGCGGTGTCCTACCTCAACGACCTGCACAAGGGCCGCAACGCGGGCCCGGCGTGGGGCTGGTTCCTGGACCTGTTCGCCGTGGCCTGCCTGGTGTTCTGCATCACCGGCCTGTTCCTGCTGCACCTGCATGCGCGGCAGCGGCGCATGACCTGGCCGCTGGTCGGCCTCGGTCTGATGATCCCGCTGCTGATCGCCCTGCTGCTGATCCACTGACTTTCCTTCGTTTCCGGAGCCGCCCCATGCGCGTCACCCTGACCATCGCCCTCAGCGGCCTGCTGGCCACCTCGCCGGCCTATGCCACCACCCTCGACATCAACGTCGAAGTGCCCAAGCTCAACGTGGCCGAGTACCACCGCCCGTACGTGGCAGTGTGGCTGGAAGGCGCCGACCAGAAGGTCGCGGCCAATCTGTCGGTCTGGTACCAGCAGACCAGCAACAGCGAAGGCCACGGCACCAAGTGGCTGCCCGACCTGCGCCAGTGGTGGCGCAAGAGCGGCCGCACCCTGCAGGTGCCGGTGGACGGCGTGACCGGCCCGACCCGCCCGGCCGGCAAGCACGCGCTGTCGTTCAACGACAAGCAGCCGGCACTGAAGCAGCTGGCCCCCGGCAACTACACCCTGGTGGTCGAGGCGGTGCGCGAAGTCGGCGGCCGTGAACTGCTGAAGATCCCCTTTACCTGGCCGGCCACCGCCGCGCAGAACGGCAAGGCGCAGGGCGCCACCGAACTGGGCCAGGTCACCCTGTCCGTCAAACCCTGAGAGGGGACGGAGGGGATCAAGTCGTAATCCCCTTCTCCTTGCCGCATCACCCCGCATCCACTGGAGTCCTCCGCATGAAGCGCACGCTCGTCCTCGCCGCCGCCCTGGCCGCTGCCCTTCCCTTCTCCGCCCTGGCCCACAAGGCCTGGCTGCTGCCCTCGCAGACCGTGATCGCCGGCAACGCACCGTGGATCACCGTCGACGGTGCGGTCTCCAACGACCTGTTCTACTTCAACCACGTGCCGCTGCGCCTGGAATCGGTGGTGATCACCGCGCCGGACGGCAGCACCGTGCAGCCGCAGAACGCAGCGACCGGCAAGTACCGCAGCGTGTTCGACATCGAACTGAAGCAGCCCGGCACCTACCGCATCGCGTCGGTCAATGACGGCCTGTTCGCCACCTACGAGCAGAACGGCGAGCGCAAGCGCTGGCGTGGCAGCGTTGCCACTTTCGGTGAACTGCCGAAGGATGCGAAGAAGCTGGAAGTGAGCCAGTCGGTCGGCCGCGTGGAGACCTTCGTCACCAACGGCGCGCCGAACGACACCGCGCTGAAGCCGACCAACCGCGGCATCGAGCTGGTCGCGGTCGGCCACCCGAACGATCTGTTCGCCGGCGAGGAAGCCACCTTCCGCGTGCTGGTCGACGGCAAGCCGGCCGCCGGCCTGGAATTCGAGATCGTGCGTGGTGCCACCCGCTACCGCAACGCACAGGACGAACTGAAGGTCACCAGCGATGCCAAGGGCGAGATCAAGGTGACCTGGCCGGAAGCCGGCATGTACTGGCTGGAGACCGGCACCGAGGACAACAAGACCTCGGTGAAGCAGGCCGCCAAGCGCCGCCTGAGCTACGTGGCCACGCTGGAAGTGCTGCCGCAGTAATGACGTGGACCGCGATGCCGGGCAGCCCCGGCATCGCATCTGCAGCACACCACCATGACCGATCCCCTGCTCGACATCGCCCGCCTCGGTGGCACTACCATGGGCACCACCTGGAGCGTGTCGCTGGTCGCGCCGCGCCAGCGCGACCTGCACCCGCTGCATGCCGGCATCCAGGCGCGGCTGGACGAGGTGGTCGCGCAGATGAGCACCTGGGAGCCCGGCTCGGACCTGAGCCGCTACAACCGCGCCAACGCGGGCCAATGGTGCGCGCTGCCGGCTGAGACCCGCCAGGTGCTGGCCTGCGCACAGGCCATCGCCGCCGCCAGCGATGGTGCATTCGATCCCACCGTCGGCCCGTTGGTGGCACTGTGGGGTTTCGGTGCACATGCCGGCGAACGCCGCCAACCCGATGCCGCCACCGTGCAGGCCACGCGCGAGCGCTGCGGTTGGCAGCGCCTGCAATGGCGCAGCGATGCGCTGCTGCAACCGGGCGGACTGGAACTGGATCTGTCGGCGATCGCCAAGGGGTTCGGCGTCGATCACGTGGCCGCCTGGCTGCGCGATCAGGGCATCGCTGCTGCACTGATCGAGGTCGGTGGCGAACTGGCCGGCTACGGCCGAAAACCGGACGGCCAGCCGTGGCGCGTGCTGGTGGAGTCCGCACCGGAAGAAGACGCGCACACCGAAACACCACCGCGGGTGCTGGCACTGGAGGACAAGGCGGTGGCCACCTCCGGTGATCGCTGGCACCAGTACCAGGCCGATGGCGAGGCTTACAGTCACAGCCTGGACCCGCGCTCTGGCAGACCGGTGCGCCAGGTCGCCGCAGCGGTCACCGTGGTGGCGGACGACGCCATGCACGCCGATGCCTGGGCCACCGCACTGACCGTGCTCGGCCACGAACAGGGCATGGCGCTGGCCGAACGCGAAGGCCTGGCTGCACGCTACCTGCAGCGTGCAGCCGCCGGCCCGCGGGAATTTCTCAGCAGCGCCTTCCAGCGCCTGCTCGACGAGCAGGACGCATGAGCGCACGTCCATCGCGCGCGTGGCTCGGCAACGCACTGGCCCTGCTCCTGCTGGCGCTGATCGCCTGGGCGCTGCTGCGACTGCATCTCGGCGAAGCCTGGTGGCAGGGCGCGCCGCCGGCACGGCAAACGCAGATTGCGATCATCGCCACCGCGCTGTATGCGCTGGCCTGCGCTGCACTGTGGTGGCGTGGGCGACCGCGCGACGATGCTGCCTCTGGCGACGTCGCACCGATCCTGATGGTCTGGTCCAGCCAGACCGGTTTTGCCCGCGAACTGGCCGAACGCAGTGCCGAGGCATTGCGCGGTGCCGGCGTGCCGGTGCGTGTGCGCGGCCTGCATGAGGTCGACGCCACGCTGCTGGCCGACAGCCAGCGTGCATTGTTCATCGCCAGCACCACTGGCGAAGGCGACCCACCCGATCATGCGCTGCCGTTCCTGCGCGGCGTGATGACCTCACCGCCTGCGCTGCAGCACCTGCAGTACGGCGTGCTCGCACTGGGCGACCGCAGTTACGGCCACTTCTGCGGATTCGGCCACCAGCTCGACCAGTGGCTGCGCCAGCACGGTGCGCATCCGCTGTTCGATGCGATCGACGTCGACAACGCCGATCCGGCCGCGCTGCGCCATTGGCAGCAGTTGCTGGGCCAGCTCGGCGGCGGCGCCAGCGAACTGCCCGACTGGAGCCCGGCCGAGTACCAGCCGTGGACGCTGCTGCAACGTGAGCATCTGAACCCGGGCAGCCCCGGCGGCCCCGTGTATTGGTTGCGCCTGCAGCCCCCGGCCGATGCAGATGCACAGTGGCAGGCCGGTGACATCGCCGAGATCGGCCCGCAGCACGCACCGCACACCGTGCGTGCCTGGCTGGACGCACAACGCTTCGATGCGGATACCGTGCTGGATGACGGGCAGACGTTGCTGGCACGCGTCGCGCGCTCGCACCTGCCCTCATTGGTTCCCCCGGGTGATCTGCCCGCATTGCTGGCGACCCTGCAACCGCTGCCCCATCGCGAGTACTCGATCGCCTCGGTGATGGCCGACGGTGCGGTCGAGCTGCTGCTGCGCCGACAGCTGCGCGCCGACGGAACACCCGGCATCGGCAGTGGCTGGCTGTGCGACCACGCGGCCATTGGCGAGCCGGTGCAGCTGCGCCTGCGCCGCAACGACAATTTCCACGGCGTCGCCGCCGAGGTACCGCTGCTGCTGATCGGCAACGGCACTGGCATCGCCGGCCTGCGCGCACACCTGCACGAACGCGTGCGCAGTGGCGCCCGCCGCACCTGGCTGCTGTTCGGTGAGCGCACCGCCACGCACGACTTCCACTTCGGTGAAGAACTGCAGGCGATGCTGGCCGACGGCACGCTGGCGCGGCTGGATGCAGTGTTCAGCCGCGATGGCGGTGCGCATCGCTACGTGCAGGACCGGTTGCTGGCCGAAGCGGCAACACTGCGCCGGTGGGTGGATGAGGGCGCCACGATCCTGGTCTGCGGCAGCCTGCAGGGCATGGCCCCGGCGGTGGATGCGGTGATCGAACAGGTGCTGGGTGTTGCGGGCAAGGAAGCGCTGTTGCTGGCCGGTCGTTACCGGCGCGATGTGTATTGAGGTTGCCGCATCCACGCATGGCGTGGATCTACTGAACGCACCGACGCCTGCGAACCGCCTTCTGGTGGGTGCGAACCTTGGTTCGCACCATGACGCAGCATTGGCGGCCGTATCCACGCATGGCGTGGATCTACTGCGCGGCGTGTCCAGGCATGGCAACTACACCCCAGTAGATCCACGCCATGCGTGGATTGAGCCACCGGCGCCCAGGCATCATCCCGCCGCCGCACTGACCCGTATCGCCAACAACTCGCCACCGCCCTGCAACGCGTGCCGCTGACGTTCGCCGGCCGCCAACCACGCGGTATCGCCGGCCCGTAGCGCGGGCAGGCCGCTGTCGGCACCGAACTCCGCCTGACCGGACAGCAGATGCAACGCCCAGGCCACGCCCGGTTCGCAGAAGAAGAACATCGCGCCCACCAGCGGCCGATGCAGCAGTTCGGCCTGCAGCAGATCGCGTTTCCACATCAGGTTGAAATCGTGGGTGGTGCCATCCACCAGTTCGCCGTGCAGCCTTTCCTCTCCCGCAAAGCGCACGCGCCCGTGCGGCGGCAGCACCTGGGCCACGCGGCCATCCTCGAAATGCAGGCGCACGCCATTGCCCTGCAGCAGCACCAGTTCTCGCTCCACGCCGGGGAAGGCGGAGAACGCGGCGTCCTGTTCGATTTCGGCCACCGACAGGCGCAGCGCCCAGTCATCCCCCTGCGCGGGCAGGCGCAGGATCTCGCGGGTCCAGCCCAGGCCGTTGCGCCAACGTTCGCGGCGGTAGTCCAGGCGGGAGATCAACTGGCTCGGAGTGTGCAGCAGGGAGTCGATGTTCATCGGCGCATTGCATCATGCCGCGCGCCGTCGTGCATCACCGCGTGGCGAGCGTGCCCTGGCCACCGCACCCGCCGGCCAGCAGCTGCGAGTGCTTCAACCAGTCCTGGTCGGGGTAGTAAGCAAACACCATCGTGCCACCACGCAACGCATCGATCAGCGGCTTGGCCACCGACAGCCGCACCGCCGGGCAACCCAGGCTGCGTCCCAGCCGCCCCTGCAGCTGCGCGGTGGCCGGGTTCACATACGGCGCACCATGGATGACGATCGCGCGATCGCGCGCACGGTCATTGAAGCCCGGTTCCAGGCCGGCCAGGCGCAGCGAATAGCCGTTGCCGCCCATGTAGGTCTCCTGCGCGGTGAACGCGCCGAGGCTGGACATGAAACTGCCGTCGCGGTTGGAGAAGTGCTCGGTGCGGTTCTCGCCGCTGTTGCGGCCATGCGCCACCCATTCCTCGAACAGCAGGCGCTGGTGGGCCAGGTCGAACACCCACAGGCGCGGCTCGGTGGACGGGCGCGAGTAATCGATCACGCTGAGCCGATCACCGTTGATGCCCAGCTCCGGCCGCTGCAGCGCGCAGCGCATGGCGCGCGCCGCCAGCTGCAACACGTGGCGGTCGGCCTTGGGCGCACTGCGCGACAGCAGGGCAGCCAGATCATCGGCAGAGGTGGCGAGGGCGGGCGTCTGTGCCAGCGCCGGGGCGCTGGCCGAGGTCGCCAGCAGGCCGAACGCGGCCAGCCGGCACAGGCGGGATGCAGTCATGGGCACAACGAGGGGACTCAGTTGCCCTTGAGGGTGGACCCTGGCGGCTCGGATTCCAAGACCGGCTGCATTCCGGATTCAGCCGGGCTTGGGCGGACCGCCGGCAGCGAGGTCACCAGCAGGGTCGTGCCCGGCACCAGCACCTGGTACAGCTGGCGGGCGAAATCGGCCGGCAGCGCCATCGGCAGCGAGGGCGTGGCCAGCAGGTCCGGCGTGGCCTGGGCGCGGTCCTGGCCCAGCAACGGGTAGGCCGTCCACTGGTGCAGGCGCTGGTTCACGTCCAGCGGGCTGGGGGTGTCGCTGTAACCCTGCCCCATCACGAACAGCGTGGTCCCCTGGAAGGCCGGCAGCGCGTCCGCCTTCAACGGCGACTCGCCGATCATCACGCCATCGCGCAGCACGTACAGGCGCTGGTCGTGCAGGCTGACCAGGATGCCGACCTGCCCGGCCGGGGCCACGCTGTCGTTCCACCACGCCTGCGCCGGCGCTCCGCCCTCTGCCTCCGGCAGGGCCTGCCCACGCGCATTCACGGGTGCCAGCACCGACGGATAGGCCAGGGTCATCGGCGAGCTCTTGGCGTCGGCCACGACCACGGTATCGCCACGCTGGGTTTCGCTGAACAGCTTCTGCGCGAAGGCCTGCGGCAGGCGCACGCAGCCGTGCGAGGCGGGATGCCCGGGCAGGCTGCCGCCATGCAGAGCGATACCGTCCCAGGTCAGCCGCTGCATATACGGCATCGGCGCGCTGTTGTAGAGGTTGGACCTGTGGTCCTTGTCCTTCTGCAGGATGGTGAACACGCCGGTCGGCGTCTCGTGCCCGGCCTTGCCCGAGCTGATCGTGGTCAGGCCGATGGCGATACCGTTGCGGTAGACATAGGCGCGCTGCTCATCGAGGCTGACCACCAGCACGATCGGGCCGGTCGGCGAGATTTCCGGATGCCACAGGTATTCGCCCGGTTTCAGGTCGGTCGGTCCGCGCACTTCAGCGGTGCTGGCTGCGGCCGCGGGCGTGGCTGTCGGCGTCGGCGCAGCGGCGTGGGCCTGCAGTGGCAGGGTCAGTGCCAAGGCGAGCATCAGGGTGGTGGGGCGGTGCACAAGCATCCAGCGGGGTCCTTTCCATGCGGAGCGGCCACCGTACACCATCGGCCCGTGGTGGCCGCGGCAAAACCAGGCGCCGGAAATGAAATTGCCCGGCGACACAGCCATGTGTCGTACCGGGCAATCGTTACGTCCTTGTCGGCCTGCTGCCGCCCCCTCGCATCCTGCGCTGTGGGGGTAGCGTTGCATCCTGCACGCGGCCGCGTCTGTCCTGTTTGTATCTCAGCCCCTTCCACAGGTCTGTGATGCCACCATCCTGGTGAGTGGTGCCGCGTCCTGCGGCGGTCGGTGGTCACGGGCGTCCTGTCCGTGACCGGTGAACCAGCGTCCTGCCGGTTCCGACGATTCCTGCTGTCAGCGCCTCGGTACGGTTCGCACCGGTACCGATCCGGGTACCGGATCCGCCGGCAACAACCTGTTGCCTACGGTGATCCGCTGTCGATTCCGTTCGACGATGGCTTTCCCTATCCCCTTCACCTGCGCCAAGTCCTCGACGCGATGAAACGGGCCGTGTCTGCGCCGGTGCTCGACGATCGCCTCGGCCTTGGCGGCTCCGACCATCGTCAATCCCTGCTGCAGCGCCTGGGCATCGGCGCGGTTGATGTCGATCGGTTCGGCGGCACGCGCCCCAGCGATCCACACGACCAGCACCAGTGCCCTCAACACGACACTCCAAGGCACGACGTGTATCTCCTTGTGATTCTGGACGTCCCGACCGGCAATCCCGTCGGTAGGAACAGTGTCCGTCACCACATGCACACAGCCTATCGGTTTCCTGGATTTCTAAAAGCCAGCCAAATACCCGACGTGATGTAGGAAAAACCCTACCCGTGGCACAGGCGTAGAATGGCGGGATCAGCCCATGCAACCGGAGTTTCAGATGGACAGCGCCAAGCTCGGCCAATTCGTCAATGACAAGTGGGACAGTGAAATCGTCCCGCAGTTGGTCGACTACATCCGCATTCCCAACAAGTCGCCGATGTTCGACGCCAATTGGGTGCAGAACGGCTACATGGAACAGGCGGTCACGCTGATGGAGAACTGGGCCAGGGCCCAGCAGCTGCCCGGCCTGAAGGTTGAAGTGGTGCGCCTGGAAGGCCGCACCCCGCTGATCTTCCTGGAAATTCCGGCCTCCGGCCCGGAAACCGGCGACGACACCATCCTGCTCTACGGCCATCTGGACAAGCAGCCGGAAATGACCGGCTGGGACGACGATCTCGGCCCGTGGACCCCGGTCCTGCGCGGCGACAAACTGTATGGCCGCGGCGGTGCGGATGACGGCTACGCCATCTTCGGCTCGCTGGCCGCGGTGCTGGCGCTGCAGGCCCAGGGCCTGCCGCACGCCCGCTGCGTGGTGCTGATCGAAGCCTGTGAAGAATCGGGCAGCTACGACCTGCCGGCCTACGTCGACCACCTGGCCGACCGCATCGGCAAGCCGTCGCTGGTGGTCTGCCTGGATTCGGGCTGCGCCAACTACGACCAGCTGTGGTGCACCACCTCGCTGCGCGGCCTGACCGGCGGCAACTTCACCGTGAAGGTGCTCAACGAAGGCGTGCATTCCGGCGATGCCTCCGGCGTGGTGCCGTCCAGCTTCCGCCTGCTGCGCCAGCTGCTGTCGCGCATCGAGGACCAGGACACCGGCCGCATCCTGATCGACGGCATGAACGTGGAAATCCCAGCCGAACGCCTGGAACAGGCCAAGCGCGCGGCCGAAGTGGTGGATACCGAGATCTTCGAGAAGTTCCCGATGGTCGACGGCCTGCGCCCCATGAACGAGGACCTGACCGAGCTGGTGCTCAACCGCACCTGGCGCCCGGCGCTGTCGGTCACCGGCGTCGGTGGCATGCCGCCGCTGGAATCGGCCGGCAACGTGCTGCGTCCACAGACCTCGGTGAAGCTCTCGCTGCGCCTGCCGCCGACTGCCGATGGCAAGACCTGCGGGGAACTGCTGAAGGAAGCGCTGCTGCGCGACCCGCCGAACGGCGCGCAGGTCACCCTGGACCTGGAAAAGGCCTCCACCGGCTGGAACGCACCGGCCATGGCGCCGTGGCTGACCCAGGCCATTGACGACGCCAGCCAGGCTTTCTTCGGCAAGCCGGCGATGTACATGGGCGAAGGCGGCTCGATCCCGTTCATGGGCATGCTGGGCGAGAAGTTCCCGGGCGCGCAGTTCATGATCACCGGCGTGCTCGGCCCGCATTCCAATGCACATGGCCCCAACGAGTTCCTGCACATCCCGATGGGCAAGAAGGTCACCGCCTGCGTGTCCAAGGTGATCAGCGAGCACTATGCCGCCAGCCTGCGCGGCGAGACCAGCGGTTCGCCGGTGGCTGCCGACAGCGGCACCCGCCACGGCGACCACGGCTGCTGCTGATTACGGCACACCGTGACGGACGCAGCCTGGCCTTGCTAGGCTGCGTCCACCCAAAGCGGAACACATGCACATGAATGGTCTGTTCGGCAGCAGCAGCTGGCTGTACATCCTGCTGGTCGGCTTCGTCGTCGGCCTGCTCGGGCGCTTCTTCATGCCCGGCAACAACCGCATGGGCTGCCTGCTGACCATCGTGCTGGGCATCATTGGCGCGCTGGTGGCCGGTTGGTTCGGCCAGTACATGGGCTGGTACGCTCCCGGCGAACCGGCCGGTTTCCTCGGTGCGGTAGTGGGCGCGGTGGCCGTGCTGGCCGTCCTGCGCCTGTTCAGCGGCCGCCGCTGACCCCGTCCCTCCTTCCCCCCTGCTCCCGACGTTGGCGCGCCCGGCGCGCCCGGATATGCCCGCATGACCGAACCCGCCTCCGATCCCCAGCGCAGCGCGCAGCGCCTGCAGTGGGCCCGTACCCAGCTCGATGACGCCAACGCGGTAGTCGAACGCGCTTCGGTGGATGCCGGCATGCGCAGCTACTGGCGTACCACCAGCACGCGCGGCAGCCACATCGTGATGGACGCTCCGCCGGGGCTGGAAGATCCGCGGCCGTGGCTGCGCATGCGCGGCCTGCTGCACGACAACGGCCTGCGCGTACCTGCATTGCTGGCGCAGGACCTGGAAGCCGGCTTCCTGCTGCTGGAAGATCTCGGCGGCCCGACCCTGGCCAGGATCCTCGACGAGCGCAACGCCGATGAATGGTTCGGCCGTTCGATCGAACAGCTGCTGCGCCTGCAGGCGATTCCGGTACCGGCCGACTTCGGCCAGTTCGGCGAAGCGCTGCTGCAGCGCGATGCCGGCCTGTTCGACGAATGGTTCCTGCAACGCCACCTGCAGCTGGAACTGGACTGCGGCGAGATCGAAGGGCTGCAGCTGGTACACCGCCGGTTGATGGACAACGCATTGGGCCAGGCCCAGCTGATGACCCACCGCGACTACATGCCGCGCAACCTGATGCCGGTCGACGACGGCCCCGCGGTGCTGGATTTCCAGGACCTGGTGCGTGGCCCGATCGCCTACGATGCGGTGAGCCTGTTCAAGGACGCCTTCCTGAGCTGGCCGCTGCAGCGCGTGGACGAGTGGCTGGCGCAGTACCACGAGCGCGCACGCGACGCCGGCCTGCCGGTACCCGACCGCGCCACCTTCCTGCGCGATGCCGACTGGATGGGTATCCAGCGCCACGTGAAGATCCTTGGCCTGTTCTGCCGCCTGCGCTACCGCGACAACAAGGGCCATTACCTGGACGACGCGCCGCGCTTCATCGGCTACCTGGATGAAGTACTGCCGCGCTACCGCGAGCTGGCACCGCTGCAGCAGCTGCTGGACGAGCGCATCAAGCCGGCGCTGGCCAAGCTGGGTGCACCGATGCGCGTGGCCCGATGAAGGCGCTGGTCTTTGCCGCCGGCCTCGGCGAGCGCATGCGCCCGCTGACCCTGCACACGCCCAAGCCGCTGCTGGATGTGGCTGGCAAGCCGCTGATCGTCTGGCACCTGGAACGCCTGGCCGCACTCGGCGTGCGCGAGGTGGTGGTCAACACCGCGTGGCTGGCCGAGCAGTTCCCTGCAACGCTGGGCGATGGCAGCCAATGGGGCGTGCGCCTGCATTTCCTGCACGAAGGGCCGACCCCGCTGGAAACCGGCGGCGGCATCCTCAACGCATTGCCGGTGCTGGGCGATGCCCCGTTCCTGGTGGTGAACGGCGACATCTGGACCGATTTCGATTTCGCCACGCTGCCGCGCGAGCCGCAGGGCCAGGCACACCTGGTGCTGGTCGACAATCCGGCGCAACACCCCGACGGTGACTACCGCCTCGATACGCAGGGGGTGCTGCACCATGACCGCGAAGGTCCCTGCCTGACCTATGCCGGCATCGGCGTGTACCGTCCTTCGATCGTGGCCGACTGGCGCGCGGTGATCGGCGATGCGCCGGGCAGCGAGCGGCTGCCGCCGAAGTTCTCGGTGGTGCCGCTGCAGAAGCATTTCATGGCGCAGGGGTTGATGACGGGGCAGCACCATCGCGGGCGTTGGACCGATGTGGGTACCGTGGATCGCCTGCGCGCGCTGGATGCTGAGTTGGCGGCGAACGGCTGAGCCCCTCGTGGCTGGACTCATTGAAAGCAGAAGCCGTGCTTGGCCGGTCGGGGTGGGCTGCGCAGGGGACGCTGCAAGTACGTCCATGTAAGCTCGGTCGCCGCATCCATGCGGCTCACGCCCCTGCGCAGCCCACGCCGACCGGCCTCTGACAGTTTCCGTGGGCGTCCAGCCACGGAAGAAAGAAAGAAAAGCAAGAGCGGGTCGCTTCGCTGCGCTTGCTCTGGTGACGGCCAACGGTCGTCACCCACCACAAGCAAGACACGTGTCGACCAAGGTCGACACCCACCAACAGCAGTCAGCAGTGCAGTACGCAATCCCGGCAGATCGCGGGAACCTGTCGAAGGCGGGGTGGGTCCGGTTGCGGGGGCGTGAGCCGCAT